>NZ_SACN01000003.1:0-300000 GCF_004005865.1 Sphingomonas crocodyli | reverse complement strand
ACCTTGGCGGTATCAACATCGAAGGCGGGCGCCTGACCGCCCGACACCGATACGTCCGGCAATTTGGTGTCCTTGGTCTGATTGATGTCGATCAGTCCGAAGGCAAAGGCTGCGATCACCGCGAGGACCGCGACCACCGCCACGACGATTCCGACGGTGGCGCCATTGCTCCTCCGTCCTTCGACATAAACACGATTGTCCGTCATTAGGTCTCTCCCGTATCTTAGCGAACCGCGCCGCGACGCACGAGATTGACGACCGCCAGCAGCACGATTGCGCCCAGGAACGAGACCAGAAGCGAACGGATATCGAAAGCGCCGCTGGTGATCGGGGCCCCCCCGAGGAAAGGCGTGAGCAGAAAACCGGCAATCGCCGCGCCCACGATACCGACGATGACATTGAGCAGGATGCCCTGCTGCGCGTCGGTGCGCATCACGATGCTGGCAAGCCAGCCCAGAACACCGCCGACAATAAGGATGAGAAGGATACCCATGGTCCTGGCTCCCTAAAACACGGAACATACCGCCTCGCGCCGAGACGCTCGATCGTCACAAATTGTTCCCTTTATTGCATATGTTGCGAACCGTTCGGATATCCGACCCGGGAGGCCCACGAACCGTTCTGGCTTGTGCCGTTGCCAAATATGTCAGGCTTCGCGGCTGTGTATCTCTCCTGGCAACCGTCATCGCTGATTCCGATCCGGGGGACGTGAGAGCATTCTCCTATGACGGTCTGCGGTCCGATGAATAAACGCAACCGGAGTTGTCCTCGGTTTTGACCCGCGGTCCTAGGCGATATCCGCGGTGTGCATTGTGTAACCGTCCGCGCGCGCCTCATCCCTTTGCAAAAAGCTTAGCGGAGCCTCGAAGCTCGCCGAATAGCCCGCCGCGCCAAAATCCTCGCGCACAGCGCCGCCAGCCCCCAGACCCATCGCAATCAACTTCGCGCCGAAACTTCGCTGCGACGGTGGGCTTACGATGGGGCCACCGCGTTCGGTCCACGCCAGCGTCAGCACGGGATCGCTTGCGTCCGGCGTAACCGACCAGACGATCTCCACATGTCCCGATGCGTTGGAGAAGGCACCATATTTGACAGCGTTGCTTCCCAATTCATGGATCAGCATCGCCACGGTGATGGCAGGTTTCGGGCCCAACCGGACGATAGGTCCTGACGCGGTGAAGCGACCGGGGGGAGCATGCCGCTCAACGCTGCTACGGACGACGGTGGCCATATCCGCCTTCGACCATTGCTTGCGCTGGAGAAGTTCGTGCGCCTCGGTCAGCGCGTCGAGGCGGTTCTGAAACGATTCCACCGGCCCCCGGCTCGGGACCGCCCGCAATGTCTGACTGGCAAGGCCGTTGATCATCGCCAGCGTTTGGTTCAGTCGTTCGGTCAGCTGTTCGTTCAGGTGCCGGCGCTCGGCGTCCGCCTCAAGCCTGCGAAGCATGGTATAACGCAGCTCAAGCTGCGCGATTACCTGCCGGGCCAAAGTCGCAAGGACAGTCTGCTGCTCCGGGGAGAGCCCCCCGGGTCGCGGCTCATGATCGATCACGCACAGCATGCCCAACACATCGCCCTGCGGGGCGATAAGCGGCGCGCCTGCATAGAATCGGATATTGGGATCGCCGCGCACGAGACTATTGTCTGCCGTGCGCGGGTCAGCTGCGAGGTCGGGAATGATCAGCAGATCCTCGGCGCTCAGACCCAGCTTGCACACCGACTGGTCGATGGGCGTTTCGGGCGCCTCCAGACCGACGCGCGCCTTGAACCACTGACGATCGGAATCAACAAGGCTGATCAGCGAAATCGGGGTGTCGCACAACTGTGACGCCAGCTGGACAATGTCATCGAAGTTGGGCTCGGGAGGGGTATCGAGAACCATATAGTCATGGAGGGCAGCCAGCCGGGTCTTGTCGTGAAGCCGAGCTTCCAGAGCGGACATTGGGGTTACTCCGATCACACTGAACGTCGCCGAGACGCGCGGCCCGGTGGAAGCGGCGGCGCCCTTGGCGCTACCGATATGGGAGCTCAACGCCGAGCGCCAAGAGGGCGGTCAGCGGCTCTCCGGAACGCCTGATCCGCCCCATCGCATCGTCCACGCCGTGACACCGGTCTCGGGAGACGATTGTAACGGGCTGTCGGCTGCGACGGCTGGATTCGCACGCTCGATCGCTGCTTCCAGCATTCCCAGGGTGCACGGTTTGTGCAGTACGGTCGCGCCATCGAAGATGTCCGTTATACTGGTATCACCGGTGAAGAAGATGATGCGCAGATCCGCGCTCAACCGCCGCGCCGCCATCGCGATCGTGCGGCCGTCCTCGCCCCCCGCGAGGTGAATATCTATGACCAGCATTTCAAACGGGGTTCGAGATGCGCCTATCAGTGCGAGCGCCTCGGCGGGATCAGCGCACAAAACCACTTCGTGCCCCAACTCCTCGAGCAGTATCGTGGTAATTTCCGCGATCAGCGGATCATCATCCAGGCACGCGATACGCATGACGCCTCCAACCTAGCAAAACCTATCGCAGCGAAGTTGAGTGAACAAGTGAACCTTTCCTCGCAGCGCGGCCTCCGCGCCCTCAATTTTCGATTTGACGCCGGGCCGCCATCGCTGGGCGAACGCCACCTTTGCTCCCGCTCTTGCCGTCGATCAGCATGGCGAAGCGCCGGCGTGGTCAGCCCCCCGAACAAGAATAGGGCAATCATGTCCGCGCTGTTCCGCACGTCGATCGGGTTCGCATAGCCGCACAGACAGGGGTGGGAACAGCAGAGTCCTTCGAGGGCGATTTCGCCTGACGCGGCGGCTGAAAGCTCCGCCAATACCGCTCAAGTGCTTCTGCAACATTTATCAGCGGTAACCGGGCGATCATCGGCAACCGTTCGCGCCGATAATCCTGGCCTGGGTGTGGCAGTTGCCGTTCGGCCACAGTCGCCTGCCAAGCCACAATGATCGGACCACAGGCAGTGGACACGCGTTGAGAGAGCGGCGGAAGGAACAGGAATGATCGACCAACGGAAACATGTTGGCGTAGGATCGCGGTCGCCGGGTGATCTCGATCGTCTTGGATCAAGTCTGCGCGCCGCCCTCCCCCTGAGCCATGGTCACGACTTTGCAGTGTTCCTGGCTGCCATCGCCGCCGCGCAGTCGGAAAGTTACCCTCCGAGGTAGTTTGCTGGCTGGTTCGTCGTCATATCCGCCCTGGTCACGACAATATCCCTGCAAGCCTCGAATATTGAGCTGGCAATTTGCCCAAGTTAATCTGCGGCATTGCGCATGTCATCAATAGCTGCCCAGGGGGACGCGGACCGAGCTGGTCCCGAGGGACCAGGCGTGCTCACCACCGTGCGGATCAAACAGGTTCTGAGCGCCATGCCGGCAGTCTACATCGCGCAGATGCGCGACGGCGAAATACGCTTGCGTCTCGATAACAGCGCAACGATGCGGGTCGCGCCAGGTCCCACCCTGCCCGAACGACAGGCTCAGCTTTTCGCTGCCGCTCCCGACGTGGAGCGGGCGGCCAGGCACGTTCTGGAGACGTCCCGAACTCCCGTGCGCGATGGCGACACGCTCTATCTGTCAGCACTCGACTTCTAGAATCTAATCTGCATCAACGACCTGAGTTATAACGATTTTCGCCCGATTGCTGCCGCAACGATGGGAAAGACAACTTCTTCTGACCGTTAAGCGGTCAGGAGACTTGCGATGTTTCATGCAATGGTCAGAACGACCGTAATTAGCCTCAGCCTGGCGACCACCGCGGCTATGGCGCAGCATAGCTCCACATCTGCGGGTT
Source organism: Sphingomonas crocodyli (assembly GCF_004005865.1). Classification (NCBI taxonomy): domain Bacteria; kingdom Pseudomonadati; phylum Pseudomonadota; class Alphaproteobacteria; order Sphingomonadales; family Sphingomonadaceae; genus Sphingomonas; species Sphingomonas crocodyli. The sequence continues at coordinate 296,206 of NZ_SACN01000003.1, read as the reverse complement.
CGACCAGCAGAGACGGCGTGGGTTCAGTAGCCGCCGATATAAATGTGGGCGGCGGTGGTAACGCGGCCGGCCCGACCGACGTCACCTTGCAGGGCGCGGGCCAGACAAGCGTCAATGCTGAAACGAGCGGTCGCCAAAGCGGACAGCCGATACCCTCGCGCTCCTCAAGTCCAAAGCAGGCAGACCAGCAAGCCGCCAGGCCGCATCGCGGAACCACCGATCCGCGCGACCGGGGTATCCGGTCCGGCGAGACGCGGGATTCCAACGCGGCGCCTCCTCCCAGGTGATCGTGAGCTCTCGACTGTCAAACCACTTCGAGGAGGTCGGTCCGCGCCGCCCACAATGATGGAGATGAAAAGATGATGTCGAGCGATGATCGCGAGACGGATCGGCAGCCCGAAGCCAGCCGGGGCCGAAATGCCAACCTTCAGGGACAAGGCTCCCCGATCCGGGACGATATGGCGCCGCCTGAACAGGGCTGGCGAGGAGAGCGCACAGCCGATCCGGACGCGGACAAGCCCGGGCAGGAGCGCGAGGTCCGCACGCAAGATGGATCGGTTCTGACCATATCCGAGCTCTCGGGAATTGCGGCGGCTGAAACGCATGGGCTTGGCGACGCCAACCGCGACGAGCGGTCGTCGCCATGCGCCGACGGCCCGCGCCGCGCCACAGACAAACCCGACGATTTCACCGAGTGAGGAGAAGCAAATGTCTCTTTTCGACAAGATTGTCGCTGCTATTACGCCCCCCGAGAGCGATGAAACGCGTTTCGAGGCGCGTCGGCGAGCGCGCGGTTTGTGCGCGCCCGGCGACTGGCTCGATCAGGTCATCGATCACCACGAACAGATCGAAGCGGCCTTTGAAGAGGTGAGATCCGCGTCGCAACCGCAGACGCAGCGCAGTGCTCAGCGCAAATTGGCAACCCTACTTACGGGCCACGCCAATGCCGAGGAAGCCGTCCTTTACCCTGCGCTTGCGGACGATGGTCACGAGGCTCATGCGGGGCTGGGCTATGAGGAGCAGGCCGCAACCAAGGTACAACTGGCGCTGCTTGAAAAGCTTGAGCCGCTGAGCCAGGACTTCCTCGACAAGCTCGAACATATCCGAGGTGCGGTCACCCACCACATGTACCACGAAGAAAGTAGCTGGTTCCCGGATCTCAAGACTGAGGTGGCCAACGCGGAGCAGGCGCGGATTGGCGCCCGCTACACCGAGGAATATCAGCGCTACGTCGATATGGCGACGGCCTGAGGAACATGTGGGCAAAGAGGTGACGGACGGGCTCGCTGGCAAAGGTCGTCAGCGGGCCGCATATCCACCATCGTCTAATGTTCGCTCAAGATAAACGTCAGGAATTTCCCATACATCTAAAGCCGCTTAACTGTCTTCGGTTACGCCTATTCTATGTCCACCCATTTCCATCCGCTGATGCTTTCCGCACCCGCCTACACGATCGACGAAGACGAAAGCGCGGGCATCGTGCGCATGATGGTCGAAGGCTTTTTCGACCAGGATATTCTTGCACGCCACTTTGACGACAATGCCGCCTTTGTCCGGCGGTGGCGCGCCGCGGGTCGGCCAATCCGTGTTCTGATCGATGCCAACCGGCTCCTGCCCCACACCCCGCAGAACCAGGCGTTCGTGATGCGGTCGTTCGAGCGGATCTATCGGCCGGGCGACCGGGTTGCGATCCTCGTCGGTTCGAGCCTGGTGAAAATGCAGATGCGACGGACCCACAGCTTTGGAGAGATTATCCAGTTCTTTCTTTCAGAGCAGGGCGCGGTGACGTGGCTGAAGGCCTATGATCTTTGACACGTTGCAACAGGTCTCGCGGCCGCGGTCCGGGTCTCGGGCCACGTTATGCTTGACCACCTTTTGACGATGCCGGGGAACAGTCCCCTGGCTTGAACGTCTTCGCATCGGGTGGGGGGAGCGAGCCCCCTGGCGTGTGTGCTTTTTCTCCAGATGGTCCGTGCTTCCAAATGCAAGATTTTCTCCACGGCGGCGGCGCTATGGGTGAGCGCATCCGCACCTACGATTGGGCGTCGACGCCGCTGGGAATACCGACAGCCTGGCCGCAGTCGCTTCGATCGGCGCTCAGCATCTGCCTCAACTCCAGTTTTCCGACCGCGATCTACTGGGGCCCCGACCTTCGCCTGCTTTATAACGACGCCTGGTCGCCGATCCCGGCGGAGCGCCACCCGGCAGCATTGGGTCAGCCCGCCGCCGAGGTTTGGCGGGACATCTGGCCCGTGGTTGGTCCGCAGTTTGAGGCTGTGCTCGATACCGGCGAGGGCTTTTCGACCTTCGACCAGCATCTCGCGATGGTGCGTGATGGTCGCCCGCAGGACACGTGGTGGAATTACAGCTTCACGCCCGTCCGAGGAGAAGATGGCACCGTAGTTGGCGTGTTCAACCAGGGCCACGAGACGACCGAGCGAATTTTGCGCGACCGCAATCGTGAAGCTGAGGCGCTGCGGCAAAGGCGACTTTTCGAGCAGGCGCCCGGGTTTATCACGGTCCTGGAGGGACCTGATCATGTCTTCGAGTTCGTCAATCATGCCTACCGCCGGCTGTTTGGCGATCGCGAGTTTCTCGGGCGCAGCGTCCGCGACGTATTTCCCGAGCTCGCCGGCCAAGGCTTTTACGAGTGGCTAGACCGTGTCTATGCGACGGGCGAGCGCTTTGTCGCCGAACGGACACCGATCGAGCTCGATTATCCCGGTGCTCCTCGCAACACGCGGTATCTCGACTTCATTTATGAGCCTGTGCGCGACGATGGCGGACGGGTCACCGGCATCTTTTGCGAAGGCTTCGACGTTACCGCTGCCCATGTCGCCGAGCAGGCGCTGCGCGAGCAAGGGCGCGCGCTGGAAACGCTCAACCGGATAGCGTCAAGCACCGTGGTTGAGCAGGATCTTGAGCGCATCGTTCAGCTCGTGACCGACGCCGGCGTGGAACTGACCGGCGCTAGCTTTGGCGCCTTCTTCTACAATGTGATCGACGCGTCGGGTGAGAGCTATATGCTCTACAGCCTCTCGGGCGTATCGCACGAGGAATTCGCCCGGTTTCCCATGCCCCGCAACACGCAGGTCTTCGCGCCGACGTTCAACGGCGAGGCTGTGCTGCGGTCGGGGGACATCCGCCGCGATCCGCGCTATGGCAAAAATGCGCCCCACAATGGCATGCCCGAGGGGCATCTGCCTGTCACAAGTTATCTCGCTGTACCTGTCGCCTCGCGTGAGGACGGCGTGATCGGCGGTCTCTTTTTCGGACATGAAGAAGCCGATCGTTTCACCGAGGAACACGAGACGGTTATCCTCGGACTCGCCGCGCAGGCGGCCATCGCGATCGACAATTCTCGCCTCATCCGTCGCGTTCGCGAAGCGAACGAAACCCTTGAGAAGCGGGTCGCAGAGCGTAGCGAGGAACTGACCCAGGCGCATGAAGCTTTGCGGCAGGCACAGAAAATGGAAGCGGTCGGCCAGCTCACTGGCGGGATCGCACACGACTTCAACAATCTCCTGGCAGGGATCAGCGGCAGCCTTGAGGTTGTCGAGCGGCGCATCGCTCAGGGCCGGACCGACGGAATCGAGCGCTTCCTTCAGGGCGCGCAGACCTCGGCGCAGCGCGCAGCCGCGCTGACGCAGCGCCTGCTCGCCTTTTCGCGCCGACAGACCCTCGATCCCAAGCCCACCGACGTCAATCGGCTGGTGTTCGGAATGGAGGATCTTATCAGCCGAACCGTCGGACCCCAGATCAAGGTCGAGGTGGTAGGCGCAGGCGGGCTGTGGATGGCGAAGGTCGACCCGGTCCAGCTGGAGAGCGCCTTGCTCAACCTCGCGATCAACGCGCGCGACGCAATGCCGCAGGGCGGACGCCTGACGATTGAGACCGCCAACAAGTGGCTCGATGATCGGGCGGCGCGCGAACGTGACCTCCCGCCGGGCCAGTATCTCTCGATATGCGTCACCGACACGGGCAGCGGAATCGCTCCCGACATTGCCGATCGCATCTTTGATCCGTTCTTCACCACCAAACCGATCGGCCAGGGAACGGGGCTGGGACTGTCGATGATCCACGGTTTCGTCCGCCAGTCGGGCGGACAAGTTCGGGTTTACTCGGAACTCGAGCAAGGCACGACGATGTGCCTCTATCTTCCGCGCTATTCGGGCGACGTCCTCGCGGATGACGACGCGCCCGACACGAGGATCGCCGAATCGGGCGCCGGCGAAACGGTTCTCGTGGTCGACGACGAGACAACCGTGCGCATGCTGATTGTCGAGATCCTCGCCGAGGCAGGTTATCGCGCACTCGAGGCCGACGATGGGCCATCGGCCTTGAAGATCCTGACCTCTCAGACGCGTATTGATCTGCTGATTACCGATGTGGGTCTGCCGGGAGGTATGAACGGTCGGCAGGTCGCCGATGCGGCGCGCAGCCATCGGCCTGAGCTCAAGGTCTTGTTCGTGACGGGCTACGCTGAAAATGCCGCCGTTGGAAACGGGCTTCTACCAGCCGGGATGGAAGTGATTACCAAGCCTTTTGTGATGGCCGACCTTGCGGCCAAGATAAGCGATATGATCGATCGTTGAAGTCATCCCCGAGGGTGGCGCCTCGACACATCCGTTTTGCCTCGAACGACGCGAGGCCAGATCGGATGAAAAAAGGCGGTCGTTCCGGGTAAGCTACTGCGAAATTGTCGCAACTTGGCAGCATCGAGCGGGTTTAGCTTCGCCATGACACGCTACCATTTCAACTTCGTCGATGGACGCTTCCATTCGGGCGCCGACAGCCATGATTTCGAAAGCTATGCCGAAGCCCGCCTGGCGGCCGTGTCCACCCTTGGTCAGATGTTGCGCGATCATCCCACCTCGCCTTTTGGCGACGATGATCTGCGCGTCGAGGTAACCGACGATAACGGCCTGATCCTGCTATCGGTCATCGTCGCAGCGATCGAAGCTCCGAGCGCACCACGATGAAGGGTGTCGGGCCGGCCGCCGAAACCGTACCGTGGGATATTCCCGCACTTTTGGTCGTGGGTGACACGGTGCGCCTTGAGGCGAGCTTTGCCGCCACAGTCCGCGCTTTTGGCGCTCTTAATTCCGACGAGCAGAGCGCGGCCGAAGTCCGGTTCGTCTTTCAGCAGGTAGAGGGCAACATCAGAGCCGAGGCGATCGACAAATATCTCGCATTGCTGTCGCGGACGGACTGATCGCGCCCCTTCCGTGTCGCCTGTGCTAGGGTATCGAGGGTCTGGTCGCTGCTCAGGCCGACATTGCCTGTCTGGGCATCGGCCTGCGCAATTTGCTCCAGTCTCGAGAAGATGGCGTCCTCGCGCTGGAGCCTGATCGGCGAAGCAACAGGTGCTGCAATGGGCTTCATCTCGGCGAGCAGGCGGCGCGAGCGTCCGTCGCGCACGCCTCGTACGCAATTCTCGACCCAGCGTAGCGAGCCGTCCGGCAGAAGGTAGCGCTTGCGGATAACGAAGGGCCGGTCTGTTTCGATCAGGCGCGACAGCGCGGTGGCGTTGCGACCACGATCAGCATGATGGGTGAGATCGAGCGGATGTCGACCAACGAAGGTGTTGGGCCCGAAGCCGATGAGCTGGCAGAAGCGGTCGTCGACATCGCGGATCGTACCGTCCGGATCGGCAATGCACAGGCCATAAGCTTTTGTGACAGCCGGTATCCCCATGAGGACAGGCTATCGGATGCCGGACGGGCTGTAGTTAACCAGGATTATATTATCGACCATCGCTGGATGTTCGGCGGCCTGGCTGGCGCCCGCTGCAAACCTCACTCAATGGAAGTCATGACTGCGGATGCGCAACAGCTCCTCTTCATCGGGAACAGCATTGAACGACGGGTAAGACAGCGTTCGACCGCGCGGCGGCCAGGTGGGATCGCGCGGGTCGGGACCGCTGCCATTCTTCGCACCATCGCCACGTCCGGGCGCCACTGTAAAATCCATCCGCCCGATCGAGCGCAGCATGTCGTCATGGTCGGTGACCCGGTCGCAGATGATATGGATGACATCGCCTTCTTTCTGAACACGACCGCGCATCGCGATCATCGAGGCTGACATGACTTGCCGGCGATAGATCTCGAACCGGTCAGGCCAGACTATGCCTTGCGCGACGCCCGTTTCGTCCTCGATCGTGACGAAAAGGACGCCCTTGGCTGATCCGGGCCGCTGCCGGACGAGGATCACGCCCGCGACCTCGACATTGCGACCATCGCGGATGGTGGCGAGGTCCGCGCACCGCACGATCCGCATGTCGTCCAGCTGGCTGCGCAGAAAGGCGAGCGGATGTCCGCGCAGCGACAGTTGGAGCGCGCGATAATCCTCGACCACCTCGCGGCCGGCGGTCAGAGACCTGAGCTCCACGCCTGGCTCGCGCCCCTCGGGCGAAAAGCGAGCCTCACGTTCATCGGCGGCCGCGAACAAGGGCAAGGGAGCCTCACCCAGGCCTTTCACTTTCCATAGTCCCTGCCGCCGGTCCTCGGCAATTGCGTGGAAGGCGTCGGCCTCCGCGAGGCGTTCGATCGCGGCGCGCGGGACGCCTGCGCGGCGCCAGATCTCCTCAATACTGCTATAAGGCGATGGCCCGCGCGCGCTGACGATCGCGGCGCCGTGGAGGTTCGCGAGCCCGCGCACCTGCCGAAATCCCAGCCGTACTGCGTGATAGCGACCTCGCGTCGGTTCGAGCGAGCAATCCCAATGGCTGTCGTTGACCGAAACGGGCCGCACCTCGACGCCATGGTCGCGCGCGTCACGAACGATCTGGGCGGGCGCATAGAAGCCCATCGGCTGCGCGTTGAGGAGCGCCGCGCAGAAGACGTCGGGATGATGGTGCTTCATCCAGCATGAGGCATAGGCGATCTTGGCAAAGGAGGCGGCGTGGCTCTCGGGAAAGCCGTACGAGCCGAACCCCTCGATCTGCTTGAAAGTTCGTTCGGCGAAATCCCTGGGATAGCCACGTTCGACCATCCCGCCGACGAGCTTGTCATAGAAATGGCTGACGCCGCCCGTAAGCTTGAACGTCGCCATCGCGCGGCGCAGCTGATCGGCCTCTACCGGCGTGAAGCCAGCGCCGACAATCGCCACTTTCATCGCCTGTTCCTGAAACAGGGGCACGCCGAGCGTCTTCCTGAGCACCGCCTCCAGTTCGGGCTTGGGATATTCGGGTTGCTCCTTGCCCTCGCGCCGACGGAGATAGGGATGAACCATATCGCCCTGAATCGGCCCTGGCCGGACGATCGCGACCTCAATCACGAGATCGTAAAATTCCTTGGGCTTGATCCGCGGCAGCATCGTCATCTGCGCGCGGCTTTCGATCTGGAACACGCCGAGCGTGTCTGCCTTCTGGATCATGCCATAGACGGCCGGGTCGTCATCCTGCAGGTCGGCCATGCCGACCCGCACCCCTTTATGCTCTTCCAACAGGTTGAAGGCGCGGTTCATGCAGCCCAGCATGCCCAGACCCAGCACATCGACCTTCATGAACTTCAGCGCATCGATGTCATCCTTGTCCCATTCGATGATCTGGCGGTCGACCATGCGGGCGGGTTCAATGGGCACGAGATCGTCGAGCCGATCCTGGGTCAGCACAAAACCGCCGGGATGCTGCGAGAGGTGGCGGGGCGTCCCGATCAGCTGGCGCGACAGTTCGAGCGTAAGCTTGAGGCGGTGGTCATCGGCATTGAGATTGAGGCTCTCGATCTGATCGGGACGGATGCCGTCAACCGACCAGCCCCAGACCAGGCCGGTGAGCATCTTGGTGAGATCACGCGGCAGGCCGAGCGCCTTGCCCACCTCCGCGACCGCGCCGCGCGTTCGATAGCGGGTGACGACGGCGGTCAGCGCCGCGTGCTGACGACCATAATGGTCGTAGATCCACTGAATGATTTCCTCACGCCGCTCGTGCTCGAAGTCGACGTCGATATCTGGCGGCTCCTTGCGCTCGCCCGACACGAAGCGCTCGAATAGCAGTTCATGCTTGATCGGATCGATCGAGGTGATCCCGAGCAGGTAGCAGACGCAACTGTTCGCCGCCGATCCACGCCCCTGGCACAGGATGCCGCGCCGCCGGCTCTCGGCAACGATTGCGTTTACGGTCAAAAAATAGGGTGCGTAACCGAGACCCGCGATCAGCCGGAGTTCGTGGTCGATCTGCGCGCGATAGGCTTGTGGAAGCCCGGCGGGAAACATCCGCGCCGCTGCTTCTTCGGTCAGCGCCGACAGCGCTTCCTGCGCGGTGCGGCCCGCCATAACCTCCTCATAGGGATATTGATATTGGATTTCGCCCAGATCGAAGGCGCAGCGCGCCGCAATGTCGGCGGTCGACTGGATGGCGTCGGGAAAGGCGGAAAAGCGCCGCTCCATCTCCTCAGGTGACTTGAGGCTGCGATCCATGAAGCGTTCGCGCCGGAAGCCCAGCGCATCGATCGTTGTCTTCTCGCGGATTGCGGTCACCACATCCTGCAATGGGCGACGCTCGGGGCAATGATATAGGATGTCGCCTGTCGCGACCGATCGCACGCCAGCAGCGCGCGCCATCGCGTCCAGTGTATGGAGGCGCACCAGATCATCTGGCCGTCGGCGCAGTGATAACGCGAGAAAACCGCGATCGCCGAAAACCTGCCGCAGGTCGGCCAGGGCGGCCTTAGCCGCTACGTCCACGATGTCTGGGACGAGGATCGCAATCAATCCGTCGCTATGAATTGTGACATCGCTCCATTCGAGCAGGCAGCGGCCCTTGCCGCCGCGGGCCTTACCGATCGACAGCAGCCGGGTTAGCCGACCCCAGGCCATGCGATCGGTCGGATAGAGAAGCAGCGCGCGACCGTCGATGAGATCGACGCGGGCGCCCGCGATCATGCGCACGCCCGTTGCCTTCTGGCCGTCCCAGCCCCGCACCACCCCGGCAACGCTGTTCCGGTCTGCGAGACCGAGCGCGCTATGCCCCTGCAGCGCCGCAGCCTCGAACAATTCCTCGGGGGACGAAGCGCCGCGCAGGAAGGAGAAATGGCTCGCGACCTGCAACTCGACATAGGTCGCCATCAGCCGAACAGTCCGTGCATGTACCAGCTAAGATCTCCGGTCGGCGCGTCGACGCCATCGCCGCGCCTGAAGATCCAGAAGCGCGCACCCCCTTCGGCCTCGACCCGGAAATAGTCGCGCACCGCCCACAATTCGCCGGGTCGTCGCCACCATTCGCCATGAATGCGCTCGGGGCCGTCACCCGCTACGACGTGATAGGCCGTGCCCCGCCAGTTGAAGCGCCGCGGCGGATGATCGGGCAGCAGGGCGACAACATGCGCAAGCGGTTCCGGCCGGTTGAGCAGACGAGCCGGACGCTTCCAGCCAGGCCACCCAACCGGCATCGCAGTCGGATTCAGTCGCCGCACACCGCGTTCCGGCACGTCACTCTCGACCGCCCCGACACGGAACAGTGCGTCGGGGCCGACACGGCCACCGAGCTGATCGACAAGTGGCGCGATATCGCGGGGGCGCTCACGGTCCCCGAACGATGCCAAGAGCGCCTCTGCCCCCAGATCCTCGACCCGCGGAACGATCAGGCTCATCGCCTCAATCCCCAGACCCGGATCGATGCGCTCGACCCGCATCGCGAACATCCGCTTGAGATGCCTTGGATCGCGGGTGGCGCGAGCCGTTCCGATGGCCACGCGCTGATCGCTGCGGTCGACGACGCGGCATTTGAGAATAGCAGTCCGCAGGCCCAACCCACGTGCCTGCAGCACACTCACCAGATCATCGACAAGGTCGCCGATCACCTGGTTGATGGCCTCGGCTGTGCCAATCGGTTCGAGCAGGCGTCGTTCAACGCGCGGCGCTTCGAACGGCACGACAGGCATGATGGGCTCGGCGAGCGTGCCCCGCGCCTGGTCCAGGCGCTCGACAGTGGATATGCCCAGACGTCGGGCCAACGGTCCCCGCGCCATTGGATAGAGATCGGCGATGCGCTCCAGCCCAAAGCGGGCCGCTGCCTCCAGCGCTTCGGGCTGGAGGCGCAGAGCCATCAGCGGCAGATCGGCGATCGCTTCGGTCTCGCATCCAGGGGGCAGGATGACCATCGACGCCCCGACGAAGCGGGCCAGAGCGTGGGCCGCTCCCGGCGTGCCCGCGATGGCGATCGTCGCTGTGAAGCCGATGCGTCTCAAAAAGCGCAGCAAACGCCGACAAAAGCGTTCTTCTCCCCCAAATAGATGAGCCGCCCCGGAGAGGTCGAGCCACAGTCCATCGGGGCCGCTGACCGATGCCGTCGGGGTCCAATGTGCGACGGCGTGAAGCGCGAGCCGATCGAGCCAGGCGCGATCAGCATCCGGCTCGGCATCGCGGACATCGAGATCGGCGACGAGTGCCCGGGCATGCGCAGCCGCCATGCCGGGCCGCAGACCCAGCGTAGCGGCCAGCGGACAGACCGACGTAACGACATCGCGTTGACCGGTCCGCAGGACGAGGATGGTCGGTCGCTGTTGAGGACTGGGCCAGTTCGACGCGAGCAGCGGTGCAGACGGGGGTGCGCCGTCGTCCGATGGCATCGCGCGAAACGGGTGGCCGGCCGCTTCGCTGCGTCTGCCGAGCACCCGCATCGTCGGACGCTGATGCGATGGCAACGCATCGATCTGTTCTGATGTCGGCCGATCGCCCAGCTGCTCATCACGCGCCCACCGCGCACCCGGCCGCCAGCCGCCTCCGCGAGGGACCGAGCAGGCACCGGGATTATCGTCGATGGCGCCGGGGAGGCGTGGACTGAGGTCGACCGGCTGGACGTCACGCGGCCTGACGGACCGCTCCGCCTGTCGCAACCGCTCGATCGGCAGAAGGGCAAGGCAGAGCGAGGCAACCCGTGTCATCGCACGCCTCCAGCTCAAGAGAAAAAGGATTGCCACCCCGCTGGCGAACCAGCTCGACCGACCAGCGCGCGCGTCCGAGGCCTGCGTGGGGTAGCGGCGCCGATGGAGCACAGCCTATTCGCCAGCGGGTCATTGCCGACGATGGTTGCGCGAGCGGACATCGCTCGCGCATTCGGTGGCGACGATAGAGCAGCATCGGCGTGCGCCCATCCGAAGCTGCAAGCTGAAGCCGCCGCGTGGCGGTCTGGTCGGCCGTTTTTACCTCGGCGATGACGCAGGCAAGCGATCCGTCGCGAAGACCGTCTTCGGCCAGTGCGAGCACGTCGGCATCCTTGCGGCCCTGGGCGTACAGGATCTTATCAGGACCAAGCCCGACCTGTTCGAGACCAGGGGCATAAAGATCGAAGCGACTAAGTGCCCATAGGACGGTGAAGCCCGGCGCATTTGCGAAACGTGCCGCAATTCCGGCCGCAAACAGCGTAGCGGCAGCGTCGTCTGTCAGGTTGGCCGTCGCCGCTGTAATCTCGTGGAGGCCCGCGCCATCAAGTCCGTGATCGGCGAGGCGATCGTCCACCTCCGGAATACCGAAGCCAAGGGCCGGGCCTCGACCTTCACGCACCTGTGCCAGCTCGGCGCGAAGTGCTGTGATCTGTTCGGAACGCATCCGCTCGTTGGAATGGGGCATAGGAAGCATAGGTCAGAATCGACTCGTTTGTTCCCTTAATGTTCCGCCCGGCATGGTCCTGCGTCAAGGGCCCTCGTGCACCCTTTGTAAAACTACAGCGCCAGGATGGATTGCGCCGCGGGCGCGGGCGGCGGAAACACGCGCGTTACAGTCAAACTGGCCTTGGGCAGATGGCCCAGCACATCCACTGCCGGAACCGCGGGATCGAGCCAGTCGGCCCACCGATTACGCGGCAATGGGATGATCTGACGATGATGATAAGGCGCGATATCCTCGCCCGCCTCAGTCGTCAGCATTGTGAATGCCTCGCCGACATCGGGATGCGATCGCCAAATGCCGGCGATACAGAACCAGCGATGCTCCTTCAGCGTGAACAGCCACTTGTCTTTCAGACGCTGCTTGCGATCCTCGGATTTTGTGAACTCATAGAAGCCATCGGCGAGGATCAGGCAGCGCTTTGATGAGAACTCGCGTCCTTCTGTCCTGAAATTGTGGACCGGCTTTCCGGTCGGCCCAGGCCAACTCCAGCGACGGTTGACGAGTTCGCCTAAGCCTCGCGCCCGATCGACACCGCGCACGATCGGCGCGGTGTCAGTGATCCTGATATCTTCGCGCGCCGGCACATTGGGCACTCCTTCAGGCATCGAGATCCTGATCTTGAGATCGTCAAAATCCTCGGCGATCGTAGCGATATCGACCTCGAGCCGGTAGTCGTTGCACATCCCTCTCGCTCCGACTTGCTTCCCGTTCTTGTTCTTCTTATGTTCTGAATGTGGATTCGGTGGCAACCCCTTTTGATTGCAACGCGCCGCTCGGCGATCGTCGGGCGATCATCCGGCGTAATCCTGACGATAGTCAAGAAATCGAAATGGTCGAGGCGATGTGGGGCAGTAATCCCAGATTTGCCGCTGGTGCCAGCTTTGGGTTCATCCGCTCGGAAGGACAGGCCTTCCCAAGCTACCGGTGTCTTATTCCGGCGTCGGAATTCATCGTGCGGGACGGCAAGAAGCAATATCGGGTGACGCTCGACACAGGCAACTTTTTCTATCTCGCCGGCGTCTGGGAACCTCCTATGGCGGGCTGGCCCCTGAGCTATCGCGTCATCACGGTCGATGCGAACCATGAAGTGTCGCTCTATCAGGAACGGCATGGCGCGATCATCCAGCGGCGCCAGGTGATGCAATGGCTTGATGCCACGGCCGCGGATGACGAGCTTCTCGTCACCCCCCCGCCACGCATCTTCGTGATACAGGAGATTGGCGCCAAGCCGGTCCAGACCAAACTGGCACTGTGACCGGCGACAAAAGCCGGTGCGAACGCCTTGAACCCTTAGCCCAGCCGCAAGGCAGGACGCGCACTTTCAGTGATCGTGTAGACGGCTTCGCGTTGCGCACCCCGGTTATGGTGGTCGACGCGTTCGCCCTGATAATGTCGCCTTACCAGGCCAGCCTGCACCAGGTCCGAAACAGCACGGCTGACATTGCACCGGCCCGCCTTCAGGACACGCAAGCGCACTTCGGCATCGACCAGGCGATCTCCCTCTACCGCATCGGCGGGAAGCCGGCCGGCATTCTCGAGTTCGGCACGGACTTGTGCCACGATCGCGAGGCGCCGGGCATCGCGCTGCGCCATCGGTACGAGCGCATCGCACAGCCAGTCTCGGATCGGCACGCGCCGATCATCCTCAAGGACATAAGGGCCCGCTCTGCCGCGCGCGTCGGCGGCCTGAGCGATCAGGTGCAGGACCATCAAGGAGTAGCGCGGGCGTTGCGAAACGCCCGCGATCCGCTCGATCAGACCTGGCAGCCCGAGCGCGTCATTGCGATCAGCATGTCCGGCAAAAAGATCTGTCTGGAACATAGCAGGAATCTAGCATGGTTGTTCGCCATGTGAATCCCTCCAGTCGGGCGATGTTCGATATTATCGCCCGTGACACTTTACCCTTGGGGTGAAGTGTCACGCGTAGGAAGGATGAGCGAATTGCATCGCTACAAGTAGTCCGATCAAATATTGATATTGTGCAATCGTCGTCATCCGCAATTCATGACCAATCGCGCCGAATTGGCTCAAATCAAGGCTTGAATGCTGCTGTTATTACCGATGATGGTCGCCCGCACCTGACTGAACCGGGCGGAGCGCGCCGAGGTGAAACCGGCTTGCCCACCCCCAAAAAGGCGATTGCCTGCGCTGTGACTGGGCGCGCGACAGGTGGTCGATACGGGCGACCATGAGCCGCATGAAGCTTGTGGATTCCTTCGTAAGCCAGCTGACCGGCCGGCTCGACGAAGCGAATCTTCACGAAGCACTCGAACGCGCAACCCACGACATGAGCTTTCACCATTTCGCCCTGTCACGACATCTGGACAGAAGCCGGGCGCTCGCACCGGATATTCGGTCGCATAATTACCCCGCCGGCTGGGTCGATGAATATGACGAGCGCACGTTGGGGAGCATCGATCCGGTGCGGCGGGCCAGCGAGCGCACCGTCGCGGGCTTCGCCTGGTCGAATCTCGGAGATCTGATCGCACTATCGGAAACCGACCGCATGACCCTTGAGCGCGGGCACCGGCACGGCATCGGCGATGGGATGACGGTACCGGCCAATATACCGGGGGAGGTCAGCGGATCCTGCACATTTGCCCTGCGCCCCGGCGAAGTCTTTCCCTGCCATCAGTTCGGCACCGCGCAGTTGATCGGCACATTCGCTTTCGAAGCGGCGCGGCGATTGCAGAATGACCGGCGGGCGCCACCCACCCACGCCCTCACCGAGCGTCAAAGAGATTGTGTTTTATGGGTCGCCAGGGGCAAGTCGGATTGGGAAGTCTCCAAGATCCTTGGCATCAGGCACGATACTGTTGTGCAGCATCTGAAAATGGCGCGTGAGCGATACGACGTGGAAAAACGAACGTCGCTGGTGGTCCGCGCATTGTTCGATGGTCTTTTCTCGTTCGCCGACATCATCCGCAGGCGTTTCTGATTACCCCCCCCCCATTTCTTGGTATTTGGGGCAATGCTTCCAAGGCCGACATTGAGCCTCCGTTGAAGGGAGGCTCTTATGCAGACGCTGTTTCCCACGTCAGTTTCCGATCGGGCGCTCCGGTCTATGTTCGCCGCGCGTAAAGAGGTTTTCGTCGACCTCCTCAAATGGGATTTGCCCATACTCGAGGGTCGCTACGAGATCGACCAGTTCGATACCAGCGACGCCGAATATCTGATTGTCGCGGCAAGCAACGATCGCCATCGGGCATCGGCGCGCCTGCTTCCCACCGAACGTCCTCATCTTCTCGATACGGTGTTTCCCCATCTGTGCACAGGCCCGATACCAACTGGACCTTCCACGCGCGAGATCACCCGCTTCTGCCTTGATCGCCACCAGCGCTCGGCAGAACGCAGGGAAGCCCGCAATACGCTGATTAGCGCCCTCGTCGATTATGCGCTGGAGCAGCAAATCGACGCTTATACCGGTGTCGCCAATCTCGACTGGTTCGAGCAAGTTCTTAATTTCGGCTGGGAATGCTCGGCGCTCGGTCGACCGATATTGGGGGCCACCGGATGGCTGACCGCCCTTCACATACGCATCGACCAGGACACACCGGCACGTCTGTGCGCACGCGGGATTTACCGTCCGGTCGGAGCGCCTGACGCTTCGCCCCTGCGGCCCTTGCATCTGGAGTTCGCGGCATGACCAGCCTCGCAATGGCGGACCACCCGCTGGCCGCGGCCGACGCATTGAACCGCAACGGCTATTGCATCATCCGTAACGCCGCGCCGGTCTCGGTGGTGATGGAGCTTGCCAGCGACCTTGATCCGATCTTCGACGAGACCCCATTTTGCCAGGGTCATTTCTATGGGGAACGGACAAAGCGCTTCGGATCGGTACTCCGGCGCTCCTCGCATGCGGCGGATCTCGTCCAGGCACCACCTATCCTGGCGCTGGCTGAGGCTGTGCTCGGACCGTGGTGCGACCGATTTCAGCTCAATCTGACCCAAGGCATCGCCATCCATCCGGGCGCACCGGCTCAGTTCGCGCACCGTGACGAAGATATGTGGCACGGCACGAAGGGCGTCCACGAATATCTGATCAATGTGATCTGGCCGCTCACGCGTTTCGAGCGCGATAATGGCGCGACAGTGATCTTCCCCAACAGCCACGGCCCGCTTGGGCGTGACACCGGCTGTACCAATCCGATCGTCGCCGAATGCGAACCTGGCGACGCCATCTGCTTTCTCGGTTCGACCCTGCATGGCGCTGGCGCCAATTGCAGCGACACTGAACGGCGTTGCCTCATCACCGGCTACAGCCTTGGCTGGCTCAAGCCCTATGAGAACCAGTGGCTCGCCTACCCCCCGCATATCGCTCGCCACTTCTCCACCGAGCTGGCCGAGCTGATCGGCTATGTCCAGCACCGGCCCAATCTCGGCAATTATGAGGGTCGATGCCCGTCGGTGCTGCTGCGCGACGCCGTACCCGATCATCTTGCAGCGGCGGACGCGCTCACGCCTGATCAAACCGCAATGCTCGCCGAGTTCATACGCGATCAGTCGCTCGACAACCATGCCCGGCAGGGACGCTTATGAGTCCTGCTCAGGCGCTTGCGCGCTGCTACGCGCACATCAAGCGAGAACTCCTGTTCGGCGAGTTCGGTCCTGGTCGTCGTCTCGAAGCGACCCGCATCGCCGATCAGCTCGGGGTCAGTATCACGCCTGTACGGGACGTGCTCAATCGACTGGTTGGCGAGGACCTCGTCATAGCCAAGTCCGGTGACGGCTTTCATGTTCCCTGGCTCACCCAGGACGAACTGCACGATCTCTATCTATGGAACGGCTTTGTGTCCGATCTGGCCGTGCGTGCCCCGAGCCAGCGCAGCGCCCCCTCGCCGCCTTCATCGGACAGTTACGCAGCCCGCGCCGCATCATTCTTTGCCGGCTTGTCCGTTGGCAGTCGGCCGATCGAATGGGCGATGCGGCGCAACAACGAGTGGCTGAGCCGAGCACGAGCGGTAGAACCCGACGTCATGGACGGCATCGACGAGGAACTGAACGAGCTCCTCGCCATGTTGGAGCAGAATGACCAGCGCAATTTAATCGCGGTTCTGCGGCGCTACCACCGGCGGCGTGAGCGCGCCGCGGATTTAGTAATACGTGCGATGCGAAGGCGATATCGAGAGGAAGATCCTGCCCCGCTCTAGGCCCTTCCATGTCAGGCCTCTGACCGGCTGGCCGTCGCGCATGTCCAGGCTCGCGCTAAAGGCGACGGCACGCACCCAGTGCGTAGTTTCACCAGCCGGTCAACCGCTCCGAAATATGACCGGAATTTCGGTATTATATCGTTTTTATATACCCTCGAACGCTGCAGCCTTGATCGTGCCGGCCCTGATGGCCCGCATCGAAAGGAGCACGTCATGAGCAAGGACGTTCACGAGGAAGACTGCATCGAGCTTGGCACTGCGAGCCTGAGCACCCAGGGCGCCGGCCCGCGGGTCGAAGACGAGATCGGTCTGCAGTTCCAGTCCGGTCTCACCAACGACTGACTGATCGGCGCGTGGCGACCGTCACGCGCCGATTTCACACGGTTGCTTGCCATGCCATCGGCCTCATCCTCCATGTTCTGGTGCCTGATCGACGATCAGCCGATCGTCCTCGACATTCAGCGGGACAGATATTGTCTGCTGACGGGCAAGACCGCTGTTGCGCTTGCCGCGCTCGATCCCGATGCCGCCGCGCCAGATAAGCGGGCCGTTCTCGAACAACTCGCCATGCTCAATATCGTGGCGGCGCAAACATCCGAGATCAGTCCGCCTTGCTCCCATCGCATAGCCGAGCGCGAGATCCAGCATCTGCCGCCTCCCTCATGGCTCGATCTGACCGAAGTTATGATCGCGCTTTTCCGCAGCTTCAGCCAGCGCCGATGGGCGCTGGCGAAGCGCGTGGACGAGTTCCGCAGGCGAAAGGCGCGTACGCCTTCCGCTCCCGATTTGCCCCTGGCCCCTGCCGAGGCGGTAGCCAGTGCCTTTGATCGCTCGCGCCGGCTGACGCTTGGTTTCGACCAATGTCTGGTACGAGCCTTCGCTCTGGCCACCACCCTCCTCACCCGGGGCTACCACCCCGCGATCATCTTCGGCGTCCAGCTCCGCCCCTTTGCCGCGCATTGCTGGGTCGAACTTGACGGGCGCTTGATGGACGACCGGATCGCGCACGTTTCCCTCTTCACCCCTATCCTCGTCCTGTGAGCGGTCCGTACATCATCATGGTCAGCGACCACCCTCACCCGGGCCCGGTTCCCGAAACCGTGTCAGCGGTTGCGGCCTGTCTCAACATGAGCGTCCACCCGCTGATGAATCGCGCTTGGCTTCTGACCCGGTCCGACACGTCCTGGCGCACAACCGGCGCAACTATCGTCATCGGCGACGCCTTTCCACGCGCGTGTGACAGGTCCTCACCGTGCGTTTTCGACAATCTTTGGGGCGGCTACGTCGCCGTTTTGCTGCCCGCGGACCAAGGGGGCGCGATAGAGCTCTGGCGCGATCCGTCGAGTGCGGTTGGCTGCTATTATGCGCGCAGCCGGGAATGGACGGTCTTCGCGTCCAATGCAGGTGACCTGGCACGAGCAGGCGTCGTCGCCGTGGAGATCGACTGGTACGGCCTGGCCGCGCATCTTACCTTTTCGCAGCTTCGCACCCCACGCACGGCGATCAACGGCGTTCACGAGTTGCTTGCCGGTGGACGGCTTCGGCTCGGCGAGCGGGGCGTTACCGCGCAAGCCATGATCTGGTCTCCCTGGGCCTACGGCGCGCCAGACAAAATGATCCGGGATCCAGCCGACGCGTCGCGCGCGGTACGCGAGGCGATCCTCGGCACGGTCGCCGCCCGGCTAGATGGCAAGGGCCGATCAATTTTGCGGCTGTCGGGCGGCCTCGATTCGTCGATTCTGGCTGCGGCGATGAAGGCGGCTGGTCACGACTTTGTCTGTCTCAATTACCGCACCCGTCACGCGTCCGGCGATGAGCGCCATTATGCGCGCAAAGTCGCGAACCACCTGGCGGTCGAACTCCATGAGGTCGAGCTTGACCCTGCTCGCGTCGACCCGTTCCGATCGAGCGCTCGAGACATACCGCGCCCGACGATCTTCAGCTTCAGCCAGGCCCATGCGCACCACCTTGAGGAGACTATAGGACTGACCGGGGCGAGCGCGATTGTCGATGGCGGCGGCGGCGACAATGTCTTTTGTTATCTGCATTCCGCCGCCACGGTCGCGGATGCTGTGCGATTGGAGTCCCCCACAGGCTGGTGGAGGGCAGCCTGCGACATGAGTGATCTGAGCAAAGCCTCGCTGGCGACCATCGGTCGTGCGACGGTCGCGAAACTTCGGCACGGTCATCTCTATCGCTGGCAACCGACCGACTTCTGGCTCAATCAAGATTACGTCCCGTCCTCGTCCTTCCAGCACCCCTGGCTTTGCACGCCCGGCACCGGTCTCCCGGGCACGCTGCGCCATATCGCAAACATCATTCAGATCCAGAACCATCTCGATGCCGGATCGCTCGTTCGTCTACCCGTGCTCTCGCCCTTGCTGGCGCAGCCCGTGATGGAAACCTGCCTGCGGGTACCAAGCTATCTCTGGGCGCGCGGCGGTATCAATCGCCGCGTCGCGCGCGACGCCTTCGCGAACCTCCTGCCGGAGGAAATCGTGTGGCGGCGCGACAAGGGCACGCCGACATCGATCGTGGGTGGATTGTTTGAAACGCATCGTGATCGCCTGCGCGACCATCTGCTCGGCGGTGTTCTGGCGTCAGCCGGCTTCCTTGACCGACCTCGCCTCGAGCGCGTGTTCGATCAGAATCGCGTCGCGCAGGACATAACCTACTCGCTGCTCGTTCGCCTCGCCGATGCCGAAAGCTGGGCATGCGCCTGGTTGAGCCGATCAGACCAGCCACGCGCGCTCGCCTGATCGGCAAGAGCGGACCAGCGAGCATATTGCTCCTCCTTGGCAGGATCCGGGTCTCGGCGCCTTAGCAACCAGAAGTCGAACCAGTCGATCGTGCGCTGATAAAGGGCGAGGCGGTGCGCGGGTTGCCACTTGATGTGGCCCTCATCGGCAAAGACGTGCATCTCGGTCGGCGGCCCGACCCGTCGAAACGCCGCATAGGCCTCCAGCGCACGCTGATATTCGTCGTCTCCCAACTGGAGCAAAATGGGTCCCGTGATCCGCGACGCGCCGAGCGCTGGTGACACAGCGCGCCAGAAGGTGTCGCGTGGCACAATAGGCGAAGGATAACCGGCGCGTTCGCGCGCGGCTTCCCATGCCGGACCGACCAGGATCGCGTCAGTATCGGGGTCCGCGCAACACGTGCTGGCAGCGGTGGCGGCAAACAAGTCGTTATGATGGAGCAACAGATACCAGGCCGTGGTTGATCCGTCGCTAAGGCCGGTGAGCCCGATCCGACGATCATCGACCACATTCAACGCGCGCGCCGCGTCGATCCCCGCCAGAACCGAGCCTGCGACGTTGCGCCGCTCTGCCCAGTTCACGGCGCCGATCGCATCGACTTCGCGCCAACTGGAAAAGCGTCCCGGATATCGCGATCCGTAACTCGCCGGCCGCTGGACGCTCAGGACCGCATAGCCGCTGGCCGCCAGGGGGAAGATTGGAACCTCGTCCCCGGTGCCTCCCCGCAAGAAGCCACGGCTTTCATACTGGACCACGATCAGTGGATATCTGGTGCCCGGTCGCCAGTCCGGCGGCAGGACCAGATCGCCGAACGCGCGAAAGCCCATGGCATTCGTCCACATGAGCCGGCGCACTGAACCGGACCGGACTTTAGCAAATCCAGGGTTGGGATCGAACAAGCGGCTGAGGCCCCCCGTTCGCTTATCGATCGCGACGATGCTGCGCGGGCGGGTGGCCGTCTCGAAGAGGCAATAGAGCCGGCCAGGACTTTGAATGCACCCGGTGAGCAGCCCCGGCGTGCGCAATAAGCGTCGCGATGACCGCCCGGCTCGCCAGCTATAGAGCGCGATGTCGCCGCCTGCCCAGCCTTCACGGCGAAGATAGAGGACGGAGCCCGGCGCCTGGCCCCACCAGAGGCCCATGATCTGATCGCCCGCGCAATCTTTGCACGTAGCTCGCCTGCCATAGCCATCGCTAATCGACAGTGTCGCCGGAGAAAAAAGGCGACCCGGAATGACCGCGTTCACCGCAGCGCTTAACCCGCCCGCTCCGCCAAGTCGCGCCAGGACGCCGTCACCAAGATCCGGCGGGGACAAGATCGCCGCCTCGGCGTCGCTGGCGAGCCGCACGCGCCCCTGCGGTCCCACGACCTCGAAGCGGACCGGCAGGGGGCCTCGCAACTGTGGCATTTTCCCGAACACCGGCACGTAGCGATCATCATAGAGAAAACCCTGCCGCGCTTCGGCGGCACGCGCTGCGCGGGCGTCGAGCAATGCCGGACGGCTGGCGATCACAAGATCGCGACCGTTTGGCGCCCAGTCGACCTTCTCGATGTCAACGCGCGAGGCCGTGACAGCGCGCGCGCCGGACCCGTCGAATGCCGCAACCCAAGCCTGAGTGACTCCACCATCGCGTCTGAGAAACGCGATCGACCGACCATCAGGAGACCAATGCGGGGTCACCACCTGCGCGACATCTAGCCGGGTGATCAGTCCGCGCAGGATCTGGGTCATCGGCAGAAACTCGCCGCCCTCATCGACAATATGCGGGGCACCGCGTGATGCGAGCTCCAGCACCATCAGCGCTCGACAATAGCGGTTGCGCGCGGGGTCGGCGCGGGTGAGCACGAAGGCAAGCCGCCGCCCATCCGGCGAAAGCGCGAGCGGACCCGGCGCACCGAGCCCGGAATCGGTGGACACGATATCGCGCACGCTCGCCAGATCTGCCGGCGTGACGAGACCCCCGGTGACCGGCGGCGATTGGGCGAGGAAGATAGCGCAGGCCTGCGCTTGTGCTATCCGCGGAATGAACAGCAGGCTGATCAGAGCGGCGACCCGGAAGGGTCGCCGCAAGATTCGCAGGCTCACGGGAAGCGCTTGGTCAGCGTGAGACTGACAAAGCGCCCGATCGGAGAATTGTTGGTCGCATCATAGGGCAGATCATAATCCGTCAGTGTCCGGATGAGGTCCGGCTTTTGATTGAACATGTTGCTGACCGATGCGGCGATCTCGAGATTCGCGAACGGCCCCGCCCTGTCACCCAATTCGTGACGGACCGTCAGATCGAACGTTGTCATGCCCCCTGAGCGTACGATCGGGGAGAAACGGCGGTCATCGGTGTCGCCATTGTAGTTGCCAGCGAACGTGACAACCGATCCGCCATCGCGCCAGGTTAGGAACCCCCGCGCAGTATAATGCGGTGGAAAGAAAATCTGACCAGCGTTCGCAGCAAATGGCTGGCCTGGCAGCGTTTGCTGTTCCGACTTCAGATAGGCGCCGTTAACGCCGAAGGTCAGGCTCCCCGTCTCGCGGATCGACAGGCGGTATCGCAGTTGAAGGTCGGCGCCCTCGATCTTCTGTGCGGTCACGTTGCGGTTGCGATTATCGATGATCGCGACGATCCTGCTGGGGTCATAGCCTCCCGCAGCCAGCAGCAGTTGCTCGACACCCGCCACTGCCGCTGCCTTGTCGGCCGCACTTGGCGCCCTGTTGACGAAGGTCGCGTTCAGGGGATCCGAAAGAGCGCGCGCGAGCGACGCGATCGGTGCCGCGACCCGATCGCGATAGTCGATGTGGAAATAGCTGAGATCGACACTCAGGCCCTCGATCGCACGCGGGTGCACCGCGAGCGTCGCCGACCATGTCTTCGCGCGCTCGGGACCGATTCCTGGCTGTCCACCCGTCAGGAACAGGGCTGTCGAGCCAGCGGGAAATCCGCTTCCTCCGACCGATGCGATTGGACGGACACTGGCTGTTTTTGCCGTGAAGCGTTGGAACAGCGTTGCCGCCTTGAACGACTTGCCCCAGCTTCCCTTGAACGCGAAGTCGGGGGTCGGCTCGTAGATGAGCCCGAGCTTGGGCGTGGCGATATCGCCGATGGCGCGATAGTTCTCGTAGCGGATCGCGGCACTCGCGGTCAGCTTGTGGACGAATCGGAGCTCCTGGCTTGGACCCACGAGGGGCGCATTGATTTCACCGTAGGCGTAACGGCTTGTCTGGCGGGCCCGAAGTGTCTGCGCTCCGACACGCGAAGAGATCAGAGTGTCGCGTCGCAGGCCTGTTCCGATTGCAAGCTTGGCGTCACCACCGGGCAGCGCGAACAGGCTGCCATCAGCGCCCAGCTCGACTGATTGGGCATTGTTGCAGTAGCAACCCCGGGTCGAGTTGGTCACCCTACCGTTGGTATAGCTGTCATTGTCATAGTGAGTACGGTCTCGACCATAGGCACCCGACAGGGTGACGGTCCAACGGTCGGTAGCGGTCCACGCCAGCGACGGCGCGACCACGAAAGATCGGTTTCGCGGAAAATTGTAAGCGCCGAAGGTCAGGTAGCTCGCCGTGCTTTGAAACGGCAGATTGAAGACGCTCCTGCGCTGGTTGTAGAGCGCATCGACCGACAGCTCGAACCCCTCCCCCAGCCGCTGGTGCCCCGCCAGCGCGACATTGCTGCGCTTGATCGATGGATACAGCGTTTGGGTGGGAGCCAGCGCCGCGGTGTAGGACCGCTGGCGAGCGACAATCGCCGACGCATCTTCATGCTCGCCCGCGAGCATGAAACCACCCGTCGACCAGCTATGGCCGGTGATGAACCCCGCCTGCCGGTGCGAGCCGCCGCCATCGGTCGAACCCGCGTAGCGCATCATGACGGCAGCGCCCTCATAGTCGCGCTTCAAAATGATATTGGCGACACCGGCCACCGCGTCGGAGCCGTAAATGGCCGAGGCCCCGTCAGCGACGACCTCGAGGCGATCGACGGCGAGGAGCGGGATGGAGGAGATGTCGACGCCTTGGCGCGTCGCATTATAGCTCACGCGATGACCATTGAGCAGGGTGAGAGTCGCATCGGCACCGATCCCGCGCAGATTGATGCTGACCGAGCTGCCGACATTGATGCCGCGCGCATTGGGTACACCTGACACAAGCCCGGGATTGTTTCCCGCCATGGAGTTCTGAGGAATGTCCCGAATTGCCTCCGCGAGTGTGCCTCTCCCCGCCGAGCGCATGTCGTCCGAGTTCATCACGGTGAGCGGAGATGGCGACGCGGCGCCGGGGATGCGGGTGCCGGTAACCACGATCGCGTCGGACACGTCAGCGCCAGCGTCTAGCGCCGGCGCCGACGATCGCCCCTTCACGATGATACTCTTCCCCTCGATCTGAACGTGTAGCCCAGTGCCCCTTGTAAGAATGGCAATGGCTTGCGGAGCGCTATAGTCACCGCTGACGGCCTCGGCTGTGCGACCCGCGACATCGCCCGGTTCGAAAAGCACCTCCCAACCCGTGCGGGCTGCTACCGCGCGCAGAGACTGCCCGAGGTCCTGCTGGGGAAGGTCAATTCTGACGGCCTGCGCTGCGGTGGGTTCGGCGGCGGGGAGCGCAATCGCCCCTAACGCGACCGATGCTAATGCAATTCGGATCCCCCTCTTGTAGACGCGGTTCATGCTGCTGCCCCCTTTGTATCGGCGCCCACATCATTGCGGTGCACCAGGGGTTCGACGCGACAGAGGTCGAAGACCTTAGGTCTCTCCTGAAATATTTTTGTCGCGCCGGCCTATCCACAAAGCCGCGGGATCGGATCGGTCAACCGACACGTCCAGCAGACGAGCGAGATTGTCGGCAAGATGCGCCGGATCATCGATCCGGAAATGCCCCGATAAGCGTCGGGATGTGAGCGACGGATCGGCTATGCGGATCGGCACCACCGCGTAGCGGTTGGCCTCGGCAACGAGTTGCCCAAGAGCAACATTGTCGGCATCGACCATACCGGTCGGCCATGTCCGGTCGTTATCGACGACATGCGCGCCGATCGCAGCTGTCCCCCGCGCCCGGATGGTAATTGCGTCGCCCGCTGAAAGCACATGCGCGTTCTTCTCAGTTCGAACAGCATCCTTCACCGCGACATCGACGACGCCTTCAAGCAGAGCGACCCGCACCTCACCGCGCTGTGACAACCTGACGTCAAACAGCGTGCCATGAGCGGTCACGCGGCTTAGCCCCGCCTCCACGACGAACGGCCGCGTCTCGTGGGCCACCTGAAATCGCGCTCTGCCACGAACGAGCTGCAACCACCGACGCGCACCATCAAACCGGATTGACACCGAAGACTGGGAATCGAGCGTGACAATTGAGCCGTCGCTGAGGCGGACAGTGCGGATGCGGCCGGTCTGCGCGGCGATGATGGCATCGCCTGCAGATTGCGCCGACCGATGCCCAAACTCAGTGGAATCTGGCGATAGAAGCAGTGCAAGCAATCCCGCTGCGATCGCGAGGCCGGGAGTCCATAGCAGCGAGCGGCGCGGGCGACCCGCGGACGACGGGACCGGTTGCCACCGGTGCGAGAGTTGCAGGATGGCCGCTTCGTCGAACCGGCGGCTTAGCCGCTCGAATATCCGGCGATGGCGCGCGTCCGCCGCGAGCCATTGCTCCAAAGCGGGGCGATGCACGTCCGCATCAGGTCCTTGCATTCGCGCCAGCCATGCGGCGGCGGCCAGGCGCAATTCAACCTCACCGGGGTCAGTTTGGTCGGAAGCGGTCATGCGCCGTCCAGAAACGCATCGATATGCGCAATAGCCCGCATCATGTGATATTCGACTGCCCCCAGGCTGATGCCAAGATCCTGCTGAATTTGGCGATAGGGTTTGCCATCGCGCCGGTTCATGAGGAAGATTGTCCGCGTCTTGTCGCTCAATTGTTCGAGGGCCGCTTCATAGCGCGCGAGCAATTGCCTGGCTTCGAGCTCCTGCCCCTGCTCCGGCGCGATCGCAATATGAGCCGCCTCGTCGATCGGCACCTCCTGCGCATGGCGGACGCGGCGGCGATGAAGGTCCACAAGCAGGTTGCGCGCGATCCGTTGAAGGTAGGCCGCCGGGTTGGCGAGATCCGCGCGTCGTGGCGACGTGGCGAACCGAACAAAGGATTCCTGCAACATATCATTGGCGGCATCTTCGCGCCCGGTCTTGCGCTTTAGATAGCGCAGGAGGCCCGGTGCCTCGCGTCGGAACAAGCGGTCGAGATCGATCTCATCGCCCGGGGCCACCTCGATCGCGCGCGGCGATGGCCCGCTCATGCGAGCACCGCTCGATCATGGCCACCAAGACGAAGCCTGCCAAAGATTTGGATAACAAACATCGGCGCGCAATCCGCGCGCGGCTACCATCCTGCGTCCGACACGCGTCGGATCGACCGGATTTCACAAGCTGTGCCGCGATGGGTTTGCCATCGCCTCGGCCATCCGTCCGTGAAGGACCGATGTGATTGATGCCTGACGGGAAAGTCCCGAGCGCAGTCGCCGACGAACCTGCGCTGGCAAGACTTTGCCTCAACGACGACGTCCTCGCAAGGCAAGGTGTGGCTACCCCCATTTCTTGGAATAGCGCCCGCCGCTGCGCGGCGGCAGCAATCTAACCGCTATCCTGGCGGAGGTTGGACCATGGATGACGTTGGTTACAAAATGCTCGAAGGCCTGGTCGCCAACCTGCGGCAAGCCTGTCAATCGAGCGGTCTTGCGGCTGCGGAAATCGCGCAAATCCTGGCGATCGACGTGGACGAGTTGGCCGTCGTGGTCACCGGTGACATCGCGCGTGCTGCGATGCTCGATATATGGTCGGTTCTACCTTTCCTGCGCCGGATCGATATGCCGTTAGTCGAACTGCTGCCAACGACGTGAAAAGCCTGCACCGGCTTTGCGATTTTCGCCGCAATATCTGTCAAGCAGCGTTGACGCGCGTCGCTCATCGACGCCCGATACTAAAGGTCGCCCCGATTTAGAGGGGCACGCGACGGGGACTTCAATCGCGGTCGCGCGCTCCACGAGACTTCGATTGCGGCCCTTTGACCGGTGAGGGAGCTTGCCGGAACATCCCAAGCCCCGCCGCGGCGGTGTCGCCGCCATAGCGCTGCACATCACGCGCATGGTGTGCGGCGAGTTCGAGGCGTCGGCTGAAGGGCGCCGGCATGGCATCGACATAGGCCCGGAGTGCTCGGCCGAGTGCTCGATCGCTTTCGTCAGGCAGGCCTGCGAGCTGATCGGCAACCCGGCCATAAGCCTTTTTCACCTGCTGCTGCTTCACGATCGCGGCGCGCTCCCAAGGCGTAAGTTCACCCGACGCCGCGAAATTGCGCCCGGCACGGCGCGCGGCCTCATCCACCTCGATCAAGCCGCCCGTCATCGC
Source organism: Sphingomonas crocodyli (assembly GCF_004005865.1). Classification (NCBI taxonomy): domain Bacteria; kingdom Pseudomonadati; phylum Pseudomonadota; class Alphaproteobacteria; order Sphingomonadales; family Sphingomonadaceae; genus Sphingomonas; species Sphingomonas crocodyli. Next base: position 269,303 of record NZ_SACN01000003.1, on the reverse strand, counting down.
GTAGCGCTGTTTAAGCTTGAGAAGCGACACGTTGTCGGTGCGGCGGGTGATGCCCCGCGCGCGTCGCGGGGTCGCGTCCGCCTCGATGCCGCGTTCGCGCAACTCGTGTGCGAAGGTCTCGCGCATGCGATGGAGGTCGGCCTTGCGAGGATTGAAGCGTGCCCCGCCCAACTCGCAAGGCGCAACTGCGACGGTCACATGGACATGCGGGTGGTCAGTGTCGTCATGGAGCGCGAGCATATAGCGATGCCGCCCCTCAAGCTCGACCCGCGCAAAGGCTCGTGCGGCCGCAAGCACCGTCATCGCGTCGGTGCCGGCGGGCATCGACAGGACCATCGAGATCGAGGTGGATCCATTCGCACGCGCCGATCCATCCTCATGATCCCATTCCGCCGCACGATCGGCCAGTTCGCGCGGATCACGCAGCCGCTCTCCATCTTCGGTCTCGACCTCAAGGTCGCCGTGCCGGCCGATATAGGCGAAATGTGCCGTGACATGATCAGCCCCCTGCTGGCGTCCCGACACCTTCACCATCACCTGGGGGACCCGCTCGACGATCCGGCGCAGCTTTGCGCGCGCAGCATCAATCGATGATACCGAAGGCACGCGAACCGACGCCCTGGGATCGAGGACGCGCCGTCCACCCGACGGTGCGCGCCAGATGCGATCGAGCGAGGCGACCGGGAAGGACGGGTCGGCCGGCTGCGTCATTCAGGTGTGTCCCAATAGGCAAGATCACCACGCCGGGCCGCCCCCACCGCGTTGACAGCCGATCGGATCTCGCACCGAAGCGCATCAAGGCTGGTGTGGACATCGGTCGGGAGTTTCTCCCCAGCTTGTATTGCCTCGGCGATATGACTGACGCTGACCCCTATCCGGCGAAGCTCGGAGCGTATCGCCTCGAGCGCCTTGCCGTCGGGCGCCGCGGGTTCGGGCGAGCAATGAAGGCGTCGGCGCACCAGGCTCACAAGCCAGCCACTTCGTTTCATTCCACGCCGAGCCGCCATCGCCTCGACCGCAGCCACCTCGTCTGACGTGAGCAAAATCTCCAGCCGCTGATCGGCGCGCAAGGACCGGGACACAGCAAGCGGTGCCGCCACCGCCCCTTCGCCGACAGCGTCAAGCACGAGACGCCGCAAGAGAGCGGATCGTCCCCCCTGCCCTTCCGCGAGCCGATCGAACCGGGCCGCGTCCTTGTCGGGCACGAGAAAGGTGAACGAGGTCATGACCTTCATTACGATAATTGAAACCCCGGCGAAAGCCTATCCTGCCCTCCCACCAATTTAGCGATCTTTCATCTAAGATGGTGATGTCGTCGATTGGTAGCGACTACCGGTCGGCGCTCATCAGCACGCCAAAGGAAAGGACAAAAACGATCACGTGGCAGTGGCGGAGATCGGTACGGTTGGCGGCTCGTGCTGCCGGGGCCCGACGATTGCGACGGTTCGCAAAACGACATCGCATCGAGCGACGCGATCCTTTCCGGGCCCGCAAATATTCTCCAACCTGTGCGAGAAACGGCTGAGCGCATCCGATCCATCGCCCACGTGCTGTATATCGAGAGACGGTGCCTTGCCGACCGGTAACCGCTCCGGCGGAGCGCGCGTGGCCATAGAAATCAGGAAACCGGATCGCCAGTTCGCTCACAAACGCTAGCATAACGATAGCATATGATATCATCATGCTATCACTATTTACCCGGCTCCCGTCATTCGAGCGGCCATTCGCGCAGCCGCACCACTCTTGGCCGCCAGCCGCGCTCCGTATCGCATGACAGTGCGCGGGTCGCGCCAGCGATAAGCCTGCATGATGGCGGTCATCGCCTCACCCGCCGCGACATTGTCTTGTGCAACCCCAACGCGGATCGAATGGCTCGAGACGGCCGCCACGAGCCGGTCGCGTTCGGCCTCACCGATAGGGCCCAACAGGCCTTTTTCCCACGCCGCCACTGTGAGACGTTTGTAGATGAATGAGATACTGTTGGGATGCAGCGCCTCGCGACCAATTGTGCGCACCGATCCATCGAAATGCGTTTCAACTCTGCGAAATAGCGCACCTGCATCGATATGGCCGGCGTCTCGCCAGCGGAGGATCGCGCGCATCGTCACCGGCGAAAGATAGGCAAAGGCCCCCTCCCCCACCTGGTCGGTCTTGCTGCGACCGAGCTCCACCGTTCCCGCCCCGGACACATCAGGCCCCTCGATGTCTGCCACATCGATTCCGACCAGCTCCGAGCGACGAAAGCCGGTGTCATAAGCGACGAGCAGCAGTGCGCGATCACGATCGCCCATAAGGTCGCGCCGGCAGGCCTTGAGGAGATGAGTGATGCACAGCCCGGCAGCCGGCGCATCGAGCTCTGCCACGTCGCCCTTGAAACGTAGCGCCCTCGCCTGGCGCTGACGCGTGCCCAGCACGCGTCGCGCCGCTTTCAGCTCAAGCGAGACCAACGGCCCGTTGGTCGGATCGGCAATCCCCACCATCCGATAGGCCCATCCAATGTTGACGAGATAGCGCGCGATCGTCGCGGCCGCCCGGACCTCGATCCCGGCTACGACATCCACCCCGGCCAGCGCGCGAATGAAGGCCGCTGTCGTCTCCGGCGTCGCTTCGCTGAGCTGCAAGGCCGAACGGCGACACCAGTCATCCCAGATGACAAGATCCGAGAGGAACGCCCGGATTGTATTGGGCGCCCAGGCGCGCACCGCAACGCGGATCAGATCGCGATCGACAAGAACGTCACCGGCCGCGCGAACCGTGACGGCGTCGACGACGTCGTCGAGCGTGCGAATTGCTTTTGCCGCCCGGTTATGGACGGAGACCATGCTGACACGCGCCATGCGCTAGCGATAACAGGAAAACCAACTGTTGATAATCCTCCATTATCAACAGCGCGCATCATATCAACATGGATTTTTCGGCATTCTATAGGATATGATTGGTACTGATGAAACCCAGTCCCACCTTCTTTCCGACCTCTCTAGGCTATGGCGACATTGCGCGGATCGAGAAGATCGCCGCTGCGATCGGTGTGCTGAATGGTGCGGTTTTCCGGGGTTTTGGGCACGAAAGCTGGTACATGCGAGCGTGCTGGATGGGCTATGCGCGCGCGCTTCAACTCCAGGCCATCGAACTCGACGAGATTGACGTCATTTCATGGGGCTGCGCGGTCCCCATCCCCGGCCGCGCCCGTCATGATACGCTGGTGGATCCGTTCGGCGCATTTCGAGAATGGCAGGTGTCGCTGGGCCTGGCCGGCGGCCGCCATTGGCGCGAAGACCTGCCCTTCTCCCCTACCCTGCCGCCGGCATTCTCCGAAGCGCCGATCGTACTGCGGGCGATCGCGATCGTCTGCCAATATGCCGCCGCGCGCCCGCACATCCAGGCCTGGCTTTCCCTGCCGATCTTGCTGCACCGTATGGGGATAACCGCCGCCCCCCTCCCCTGCCTTGTCGCCGGCGACAAGGGCGCGCGCTTCGGAACCCGCGACCCGGACGCGGTCGTGTCACGGGTGTTGCGCGATCTTGCCCATAGCGCCACCGACGCTGTTGCGATGTTGGCGCAGATCGAGGCCGATCGGCGGCGATGGATCGAGGTGCTCGCAGCCGAGCGCAAGCCGGGCGCGCTGCGTGACCTCGCCGCGCTGACGATGCGGCAACCCTTATTCCGCCCCGAGCCGCTCGCAAGACAATTGGGCCTCAGCCTGTCCGGAGCGGGCAAGCTGCTGGAGCGCGCGGCGGCACTGGGGTTTGTCACGGAGATTAGTGGTCGGGGTTCGTGGCGTGTCTATATGATTCCCGACATGGCCCGGCGGCTCGGGCTGGCGCCGATGCTGAGAGGCCGTCCGGCCAAACCCCCTCCCCTGCCGAAGCGCGATCCACTGGGTGCTCAACTCGCCGCATTCGACGCGGAGATGGCCGCTCTGGCCGCTCGCTTCCCACACCTCAAGCTTGGCGAAGCGTCCGATGGTGAACCAGGCGGCTCGGCGACATAGTGTGGCCTTCGATTTGCGCAGCCAATGATAGCATGAAGCTATCATGATGATAGCACCTGCATGGCACGTCGTAACTATCTGGAAAGTCGTTATTTTTGTGTGCAGGCAGCTCGTGGCAGGGTGGCGCCTTTACGTCGCGAAGATGTCGAAGCTAGCATCTGCTAGCCTATCATGACGCTATCATATGCTATCCTATGCTAGGCCATCCTATGGCTAGCGCATTGTTATCATATCGACAGCCGTCTGCTATGCGCTCGCTACCATGATGCTATCCTTAGCTATCGACATGCTAGCGCGTTCCTATTGCGTCGCCCGCACAAGGATAGTAATCCGCTAGCGCATTCATGACACTATCCTGTCGAAGGCCTATCGAAAGGAACGCCTATGCCTGTCGTCGCGCTAGCATCGAGCAAGGGAGGCTGCGGCAAGTCGACGACCGCGCTGATCCTTGCCAGCGCCTTCACCGCGGATGGCTACACCGTGAATATCATCGACGCCGACCGGTCGGGACGTCTGATGAAGTGGGGCAGCCATGGCGGGCTACCCGACACACTGTCCGTCGAGAGCGCTGATGAAAAGACGCTGCGCGGTGCGATCGAGGCCAGCGCCCGCAAGGCCGACGTCACCATCATCGACGTCGAGGGGAGCGCCAACATGGGGACGGCGCTGGCGATCGGCTATGCCGATGTCGTAATCGTTCCGGCAAACCCCAGCGCTCCCGACGTCGAGGATGCGGTCGCCACGGTGGCGCTGATCCGAGACACCGCAGGAATGGCCAAGCGCCATATCCCGCACGCCCTGTTATGGTCGCGCGTACCGCCTGCGATCCGCTCGCGCGAGATCGCCGCGCTGGCCAACCAAGTTCTCGAGGGCGGGATTCCCGTGGTGGGGCAAGTGATCGAACGCACGGCCTATAAGAGCCTGTTCAGCTATGCGACCACCCTCGACCGGCTGCCAGCGGGTGAAGTGCCCAGCCTCGACAAGGCAAAGGCCGAAGCCACCGAGGTCGCCGAAGCGATCATTGCCCTGATCGGGAGCCAGAACGCCGAGGTGGCGGCATGAGCGAGGCCCCGCAGCGCCGCCGCCTGCTCGCCGGGCTCACCGATGCCCCCAAGGCGGTGCCCGCCGCGCTTCCCGAAGAGCGCATCGCCGAGGCGGCGGTCCGGCATGGCTTTTCCGCCCCGCCATCGATCGAGGCACCGCCGGCTGAGGCGCTGCCGGCGACGATCACCTTGCGTCGAAACCGTCACTCGGCCGGTCGCACCGAACAGTTCAATGTCCGCCTGCGTCCCGATACGCTCGAGATGATCTACGGCGAGGCCAATGATCGCAACATCCCCCTCGCACAGGTTCTCGAGGAGGCCATGGCCGCTTTGAAGGCTGGTCGGGGCTGAGGCGGGCAGGGGGGTGTCGGTGAGCGAGCAGGCGGCCTGGGATGGCGCGCATGTGCGCGCCTGGCTCGAGCGCCAGTCCGTCAAAGCGCGGCGCGACCAGGATGTCGCGACGCGCCATGGCCGTGACCGCGAAGACGAGTTCGACCAGGCCCTCGCCCGCGAATATGTCTGCCGCCGCAGCTGCAACGATGCTGCCACGCACGCACAGGATGGCTTCCTTGCCCATCTCAAGGGGCTGCTCGCGCAGGGCGAGCACCACATCACCGGTGCGCATGATGACAGGCGGATCCAGCGCCAGGTGCGCGCCTGCCTGCAGAGCCTCGTCAAAAAGGCCAAGACCAACAGCGGGTTCGACAGCTTCGCGCGCTTCTAGGCGACAGGCGCGCCGTTCAATAATCACGCACCCGCATGATTGTGAGGATCCGGCAGGTCACGTCGGGATTGGTCGCGTCGGGCGAGGCACCCCCGCATGCGCGGTCATAATAATCGATCTTCCAGTACAAGGCTTCGCCGAACAGCTCGAAGCGGCCGAAGTCGTGCTCGCCATAGGGATCATTATCCGCAGTGAAGCGATCAAAGTCGCGCACGGCTTCGAAAAGTCGCCGCAATCGGTCAACCCCGGCCGGGGTCGAACGATCGCCAAGCAGCTGAGCGACCGCATCGGTCATCACGACGCGGTTGTGACCGGGGCGGGTGATCATATGCCGCATCGCATCGTTGAGACGTGCGAGACGCGCGGGAACCGCATCACTGGATGGTGGGGGAGGGGAGGGCATGTTGAAATCCTTGCGAGGATGCAGCGCCCTCGAGGTGTCGGGCCTGCAGACTGTCTGACAGCCCGGCGGCGCGGGCCGCCGGGCCGCGAGGGTCAGTAAGGGATATCGTCCTCGGTCGCGCCGGCGCGGCCGGTCCCCTTGCCCTTGGAAAGGAAGGTGACATCGTCGGCGAGGATTTCGACGCCGTACCGCTTGATCTCATCCTTGTCGGTCCACTGGGTGTAGTGGAGGCGGCCCTGGACCATCACCTTCTGCCCCTTGGCGACATAGTCCGCGACGGTCTTTGCGACGCCGTTGAAGCAGGTAATCCGGTGCCATTCGGTGTCCTCGACGGTCCGGCCGTCGTCGTCCTTGAGGATCTTGCCTTCGCTGTCGCGCTTGGGCCGCGAGGTCGCGAGGGTGAAGCTGGTAATATTAGCGCCACTGCCGGTGGTGCGGGTTTCGGGCTCGGCACCGACATTGCCGGCGAGGATGACGAGATTTTTCATGGCTACTTCCTTCGAGTTCGGTCGGAAGGGCCTTTCCCTTCGACGGACCCCTATCAAAGGCGGCGGCGGCGCGCCTCCACCGCAGGCGCAGCCGGAGGGGAACCTCGCCCGAAGGAGTGGTGCGGGCAGCCGGCCTCGAGGGACGGCAACTCGGTCCTGACAGGGCGCGGGTTGGCGGCAGCGCCGACGTCGCCTTAGGGCTTTCCGTCACAAGGAAGGGAAGGGGCTTTCGGCATCGAAGGATGTGCCCGTGGATCGGGCATCCCACTCCCGTCGGTTCCGATACCGACCCACCGCTGACCCGACAAGACTACCCGCGCAGCTCGCGATCCGCCGTTTCCACGCTGCGGGGCAACGACACCGCCTGAGACGCCGCCCATCGTCCAGACCCGAAAGTGGCCCTGATGTCGTCGACGCGGCGCCCCATCGGCCGCATCAGCCAAGGGGGCCGTGTCGGCATGTCCGGGCCGCCCGCTCGAGGTCCTCGGCATGTGGTCAGCGATGATCTGCTCGCGGTCGAGCCTCAGCTCCTCGACGCACTTGCCCGATCAGGAAGGCGCCGTCCGTGCATGCCGGTCTGTCATCGTCCCAGAACCGCAGATCGGCATAGAGGATGCCGCCCGGTGGACGTTCGCGCGCAGGCGTGACGTCCTTAACGAGCGCTTCCTGCGCGGTCTCCACCGCCGGATGTTCGGCGATGTCTGGCGCTGGGCCGGCGACTTCAGCACGACAGCGCGCAACATCGGGATCGATGCCTATAGCATCGGCATCGAGCTGCGGCAGCTGACCGACGATGTCCGCTTCTGGATCGACAACGGCTCCTACCCGGCCGAAGAGATAGCGGTGCGCTTTCACCACCGGATCGTCGCGATCCATCCCTTCCCAAACGGCAATGGCCGCTTGTCGCGCCTGGCGGCCGACTTGCTGGCCGTCCAGCTTGGCCTCGACCGCTTCAGCTGGGGCAGCGCCAACCTTATCGAGGCGCGGGCAACGCGCAAAATCCATGTCGAGGCGCTGCGCGCGGCCGATCGCCACGACATGGCGCCGTTGCTCACCTTCGTTAGATCCTGAGGGCAGGGCAGGGTAGGCGGCACGCCGGCGGCGAGGAACCGGCCGGCACCATAGATGCGCCAACCCGCCCACCGCGACAGGGCTCGTCGCCCGCCGGCCCAAAGCGCCGTCGGCGGTTCGGGGCACGCGCCTTACACGGTCCGGCGCCGCCGGAGCCTCCCGATCACCCCATCATGGGCATTTGGCGAACTGGCCCTTCTTCGGACCGGTCGAATAACGGCACTTGCCGTCCGCACCCTTGGCGACCTTGGCCATCGAGCTAGTCTGAGTGACCTGTGCGCATTTGATGAACTGCCCCTTGTCATTGCGGCAAGCGGCTTTCTGTGTCGTCGACGTCGCGCTGGTAACCAGACCGTTGCTGGTCGTCACCTTCGAGGTCGTCTTGGTCGCAGCGGCGCTCTGCGCCAGCGCCGGCGCACCCGCCAGCAGGGTCAGGATGGCGGCAGCGCGGATCAGGGTCTTCATGGCATCTCTCCTGCGCCGACTTCGGCGCGGCACGCCAACGCGCCACAACGATCGCAGGTCCCGACGTCCCATCAAAGAAAAGGCGGGGGCAGGGCCCCCGCCGACGCTCAGGCGAATGGATCGAACTGGTTGACGACAACGTCTTCGGGGTCGACCTCGTCGGCGCAGATCACGGCAAATTGCGGCCCCACCGCGATCACGACGGTCGGGACCATCAGGGTTTTCGACAGCGACAAGGCGCTTCTGCGGGCGATCTGGATATCGGTGAACATGGGGACGGGCTCCTTTCAGGCTCGTCGGCGGGATCAGCCCCGCTCGACAGGCGCCCGACAGGCCGCGGATTGGCCGCGATCATCTTTTGGGCTCGGCCAAAAGACCGAAGCGAGAGCGTACGGACCCTTCACGGGTTGATCGTGGAAGGCCGGGACGCGGACCAAGGATCGCGCCTCCAAGAGCGGGGTGAGGCCGCCGCTGATCGGGGCAAGACGAAGCCCCCGCCGACGCCGGCTCGTCAGCACCGGGTCACGATGGCCACGGGAACGACTTGCCCCCGCCCGGGATCCTCCGACGTCCCCGCACCGGCTATATGTCAATCACGCAACGACCATCGGAGGTGCAGGACATGGCCTTGGGCAAGAAGGCGGCCTCGCATTCCAGCTCCATCTCAGGTTGCATCAGAAATGCACATATCTTGACGAATGTCTCGATTATGAACATAAAGGCTGCATGAGCACGCAGCCACATCCTGCCGCGCCGCCGACCCGCAAGGATTTGACCGGCCCCGCGTTGCGGACCTTCTTCCGGATTGCCGACGTCTGGAAGCTGCGCGAGCAGGAGCAGATGAACCTGCTGGGTCTCGACAGTCGATCGACGTTCCAGGCTTGGAAGCGCGGCGCGGTCGCAGCGATCCCGAAGGACGCGCTCGAGCGGATTTCCTATGTGCTTGGCATTTATAAGGGTCTCCAGATCCTCTTGCCGCGCAGCGCAGACGAGTGGATTCACAAGCCCAACCAGAGTCCGGTCTTCGGCGGGCGCTCGGCGCTCGAACGGATGACGTCGGGCAATGTCGCCGACCTCTATGTCGTGCGCCAGTATATCGACGCGCAGCGCAGCTGATGACCCCGCCCGTCGCCGAGATCCGGTGGCAGCCCTGTTACCGGATCATTCCGAGCCGTTTTCCGCCGATCGGACTGTTCGAAGCGGTCGCCGACCCCGACGATCTCGACGCCGTTTACGCAATCGAGGCGATGACCAATGATCGCCTGCGCGAAGAGGTGGGAGAACTGCAGCTCGTACCACCCGAAGAGCGGGTCTCGGGTCCCGGAAGTTCGCCTATCATGGCCGCCTTCACCCACCGCAATCCCGAGGGCGATCGCTTCAGCGACGGCAGCGTCGGTGTTTTCTACGCCGGCCTTACCCTCGACACGGCCATCGCCGAGACGCGCTACCACCGCGCGCGGTTCCTCAGCCTGACCGCCGAGCCGGCGCAGGAGATCGACATGCGCGTCTACGCGGTCGATCTGGCCGCCGACCTCCATGACATCCGCGCCCTGCGCGACAGCCACCCCGAACTTTATCATCGCGAAAGCTACGGGGCGTCGCAGGCCCTGGCCAACGCACTGCGCCGCGAAGGCGCTGACGGGATCGTCTATACGAGCGTCCGGCACGATAGCGGCGAATGCGCCGCAGTGTTCCGGCCGAGCCGGCTCTCCAATTGCCGGCAGGAACGCCATCTGTGCTATGTGTGGACCGGCCGCGAGATCGGCACGATCTACGAAAAGCGCGATCTTAGCTAGCGCATCGCCGGGCGAACAGATCCAGCGCGTTCTACCTTGGGATTGATCGTGATCGCTTTTTAGGTCGCGCGGGCCCGGCACAGGAATGAAGCGTGGATTTTCGCTCGGTCCATCACGCTCGAGGCCTGTTGTCCGTAAGCGCAATTCAAGAGAAGGAGGCTCATACCCCGCAGGGCATAATTCGAGAATATACCCTGAGAGCCATAAGGTCGATATCCCCCGAAGGGTATATTGCTAAATTATACCCTTCGGGGTATTGGTCGAGTTGAAAGGACGACCAATGGCGCAGATGGCCCGCTCTCCCCGACAGCTCGGTACCCTCATCCAGAACGCCAGACTGAACCGTGACCTTACCCAACAGGCGCTCGCGTCAATGGTGGGAACGGGCCAGAAAACAGTCTCGCGCATAGAAGCAGGGCATCCCGGAACGAAGCTCGACACATTGTTCGGGATCCTGGCGGCGCTTGACCTCGACCTGCAGCTCGGACCTCGCAACAAGGGCGAACCCGACTTGACCGAAATTTTCTGAGATGGTGCGCCGCAGGACCCATATTCCGCTCAACGTCCTGATAAACGGACGACTGGTCGGCCGCCTCGAGAAGGAGCCAAGCGGCGCCGTCTCTTTCCAGTATGACCAGAGCTGGCTCGACTGGCCGCACGCCTTTGCAGCCTCTCTGTCATTGCCGTTGCGCACGGCCGTCTATCGTGGGGCACTGGTCAATGCGGTGTTCGACAATCTCCTGCCCGACAATGCCAATATTCGCCGGCGGGTGGCCGAGCGTACCGGCGCCGAAGGCGCCGATCCCTATAGCCTGCTCGCCCGTATCGGCCGTGATTGCGTGGGCGCGATGCAGTTCCTGCCCGACGGCACCGACGGGGGCGCCGACGGCACGATCGTCGCCGAGCCGCTCAGCGACGCGAACATCGAAGCAATCCTCGCCGATCTAGCGATCGCGCCGCTCGGGATCGACGCCGATCAGGATTTCCGCATTTCGATCGCGGGCGCGCAGGAAAAGACCGCACTGCTTCGCCACGAAGGACAATGGTTGCGTCCGCTCGCGACAACGCCAACCACACATATCCTCAAACCCCAGCTCGGACAGATCCCGACATCAACCGGCATGGTCGACATGACCGCGAGCGTCGACAATGAGCATTATTGCCTGGCGTTGCTCAGGGCGTTCGGTCTGCCTGTCGCCAACACCGAAATCGCCACCTTCGGCAAGCGCCGAGTCCTTGTCGTCGAACGCTTCGACCGGCAATGGCGGCCCGATGGCCGGCTCCTGCGCGTGCCACAGGAGGATTGCTGCCAGGCGCTCGGGATCGCATCATCGCAGAAATATCAGAGTGAGGGCGGCCCGGGTGCCACTGACATCCTCAATCTGCTCGGATCGAGCGACGATCCGGCCGCTGACCAGGCCGCGTTCTTCGCCAGTCAGATCATCTTCTGGTTGATCGGCGCGACCGACGGCCATGCCAAGAATTTCAGCCTGTTCCTGCGTCCGGGCGGTGGCTTCCGCCTCGCTCCGTTCTACGACGTGCTAACGGCGCAAATGGCAGCCGATCGGGATCAGTTGACCCGTAAAAACTTCCGTCTGGCGATGGCCGCGGGCGACAGTCGACATTATCGTCTCGATGAGGTGATGGGGCGCCACTTCGTCCAGACCGCACGCAAGACCCGGATGGGCCCGACCCCGATTGGCAAGGTCGTTATCGACATTCGCGCGAAAGCGGACATCGCTTCCGACATCGCGCTCAAAGCCATGCCCGCCGACTTTGCCGAGGAGGTCCATGCGAGCGTCAGCGCCGCCATTAGACGGCGGCTTGACCGTCTCGATACCGCGCTCGCCGAACTCGAATGAGCGCGTGCCGCTGATACGATCGTGCCGAGACGTCATTGCCCTGTGACGCAAGCCGCCGCCGGGAAGGGAGGAACCGGCGGGCCTGCGAACGTAATAGACGCGAGCGGGGGGATATGCGGCTTCGCAGGACGAACAGGCTCGCAGCCAGGTCGTTCTGACGCGATAACAGGAAGTTAACGGACCGCTGGACGCCAGCCCGCCGCCTGTGCCTCGCCCAGCGAGCAGAACCAGCGTTCGCCGCGCACCGGATCGATTTTGACGGCGGCATAATCGCGCTGCCCCGGCACATGGACGATCCGCTTGCCTGCAGCGCCGATATTGCCCTTGAAGGGACACGCGCCGGCTCGTGTTCCAACCGCCATGCGCTGGCGCTGCTGCTGGCGCCATTTGGATGGCGCCAGCATCGTGCCTGCCCAGATGTTACGGCGAGCCGCCCGCGCTGTCCGCTCGAGGGCGGCATGGGCGCCACCGGAGTAGCGCGGATAGTCGAGTGCCCAACCCTGGAGGACGAGCCAGCCCCCGATATCGTGGCCACCGACCGTGCAGGACGCGACCATCCGACCATAGTCGTCGCGACCGTGCGAGCGGCAGGCAACGGGCCGCCTGGCGATCAGGCCAGCTAACGCCGTTCGAGCCTTCGCTCCACAAGGCCAGTTCGTGTGGCTGATCGTCTGGCAGATCTGCGCTCTTTCGGGTGCATCGATGCCCCAGAGGCGAATGCGCAGTCGACCGAGCACGAGGGTATCGCCATCGACCGCCCGCGCAATTCCTTGAGTCTCGACCGCTCGGACGGGCAGCGGGATCGCAAGGAGGGAAAGAGCGACAAGAGCCAGGAAACCGCAACGCGCCATGATGATGGCATCGGGTGTGTCACCGCCGAAGGCAAGGCCGAACGGACTGTACGGGCAGCAATGCGATTCCTGAAGCAGGATCTCACGCCGCAGCGACGAGGCTGCCGGGCAAGACGTCCGACCCTAGGCTGCGCCCGGATGGCATCGGCGAACGCCTGTCGGTCGAACAAAGCGGGGCGGGGGGAGGGGGCACGAAGCGGACCGTTCTCTCACCGGCGAGTTGATTCCCTCTTTCGGAGCAGGGTTTGGTCGAGCGGCAATCCGCCCGACCATCTGCGATCAGTGCGCCGCGGACGGCGGCGTGCCGAGCGGTCCCCGACGATCGACGACCGTGATCCCACGCTTCTTCGCCTCGATCACGAGACGCTCGAGCACGCCATTGCCCTGAAAAGCGATCACGTAGCGAGGATCGAGCGACAGCATCTGCTCGTTGCGCCGAAATCCCGCGCGCTCGCCCAGCTTGGCGTCAAGCCCGAAGCGCACCTGCTGAATGCCGTTCTGCTCGGCCCACGAGGCAGCAAGCCGGTCGACACCCTTCATGTCGCCGCCGTGGACCAGATACATGTCGCCAACCCGGTCCCGGACGCCATTGAGCGTGGTCAGGAGATGATCGGCGAAGCTCCTGCCGTCGGCGTCCGACGCGAAGCTGAGCCGTCCGCCTGCGAACACCACCGGGGTCCCGTGCACGATATTGGCATCGCGGATCTTGTCGCGACGCGCGCGCAGGAACGCCCGTCCGTCGACAACCGCCGAGGTGACCCCGAGCGAGATACGGTTGCCGCTCGCCGGAATCCACGATCGGCCGGTCTCGCGCAGATAATGCCGGGCGGCGGTGTCGCGCATGCGCTCGAACGCGCCTGCCGATTCCTCAATCTTCCTGGCGAGGTCGATCTTGTCCTCCAGATCGGTGGCCGCGACCTCGGAGCCGTCCTGCTCGGCGACCAGCAGGCGTATGTCGTCGGCAAGGCGGTCAACGGTCGCCTGCTTACGCTGAGCGATCCGGTGGAAGATATTGACCATGTTCCAGGCGAGATCCTCGATGTCGCGTTCGAGCGAGCTGTTGCTGAGCGTGGCGAACAGGTCGCTCCAGATCGCGCAGACGGTCTGGTCGAGCGCTTCGGACGGGGGCGGGGCCATCCCGACCAGGTCCTGTGCCCGGGGTTCGAGATGGCCGAGTTCGAGGGCGGACAGGGCCGCAGCGAGCGAGGTGGTCATGATGCCGATCCTTTGGGTACGAGACCGGCGGCCTGTCCGCCGGATGCGCACCTCCTTGGCCGACCGCATGAGCGGGCCTGACACCGAGGCCGGGCCGAGGGGAACCCGCGCCGGGCGGGGTGGGGCGGGCAGCCGCACCGCGGCAACACGGCCCGCCCGACGCGGGTTGTCGGGACCGCGCGGCCGGCCAGTGCGACATCCTCCGGCGGTCAGGCACGTCGCGTCCGGCTGATCGGCGCGTCCTCAGTCGTCGGCGGGCACGATCCTGAGAGCGGGCACCGCAAATTCGCCGGCCGCCAGATGCTCGAGCAACGCCTCGGTCGTGCCGAGCTCTCGGATCAGGCTGGCCGGGACCAGGATTTCGCTGTTCTCTTCGTTGACATCGAAAACACGCTCGCATGCGCCGTCGAAGACGAGCCGTTCGGGGTCGAAGGCGCCCGGATTACCGCCTCGCCAGCGCGCGAACGGCAGAGCGTTTGCCTTGCAGAAGGTCTCGAGCGCTTCGAACCGACCGCCATCGACGTCGTCGCGGACGAGATAGAGGGGCGTTCCTGCGTCAAGATGCGCCTGCGTGATCCGCGCGCCATCCCAGTCCGCCAACGCGCCCTCCGCCTCGATGGCGTCGAGAAAGGCGGGAAGAAGCGCTAAGCGCAACATCCCGCCGATGCGGATTGCCACGGGGGCGCGGTCAGCCATGATGGTCTCCAATAGTCTCGGACATCCATAAGATTGTCCCCTGGCTCGCGATTGCCCGACCAGTCGGCGTGCGCCTGCCGCAATGACGCTAGATTTCAGCGCGATTACGCGCAACCGAAAGCCGCGGTCAGGTCGACTGCTGGAGCGCTTTTGCCTGATGGCGAATCGTATCCCATCGCACCGGCAGGACAGCGCTGGCGCCGGCGGATGAAGAGCCACGAAGCGCGATCCACGACCGCCGGACGCAGAAGAGCTCGGGTCACGATGCCGCGAGCGGTCGATAACCCGAACTGTCGTCCATATCCTCGTCCCACGCCATCAACTGGAAGTCCTCGTAGGCCACGCCGCACTCCTCGAGCATCCGCGCGGCGAGCAAAGGATGGTCGGCGACCGCGTCGGCAAAATTGCCCAGATCGGACCGTGCGCGGTCATAATAGCCCCAGTTCTCAGCCTCCCGGATTGTCGGATCGCGCTCGATCACAAGCCGCGCCGGATCGAGCCTGAGCATCGCGGCGAGCAATTTCTCGCAGTGACGAATGTCGAGCGTTTCTGTGGGACCATGTTGTCCGCGATAGCCGACCGACAGGTTGGTGCATTCGGGAACGAGGTCCGCATATTCATTGGTATCGGTAAAGACACCGCTATCATCGGGTGCGTAACGAAAGTTGGGGTTCAGCCGGTTAAGCGCGCCGGCCAGGCTGATCGCGAAGGCGTCCGAACAGGTGCGACCATAGCTTTGATGCGTGATCACATCCTCGCGGCCGGCGCGATCGAAAGCGATGGCCGCGTCGATATCACGCAGCAGTCCGGGCGTATTGCGCCGGATCCATCGCGAGCCGAGACAGCCTCGCTCCTCGCCGCGATGAAAGACATAAAGACCCGGCCGGCCGGCTGCGATCATATTGAGCATGATCCAGAGCCCGGCACCGTCATCGGCGCCGAGCGACATACCGGGCTTGCCCTTGCACAGGCTCACTATCCCATGCGCGTCTATCTTGACGTCCTGCTGTCGGCCGCGGGCCGCAACGGTGTCGATGTGACAACTCCACAGGACACGCGGCCGCGTGCCGATCGTAACGATCCGGTTGCCGAAGCCGTCCGAGATCATGCCGGGGACAGGATCGAGATATTCGCGGCAGAAGGCGCGTTCGACGGCGCTGTCGTGGGGACGCGCCCACGACAGGATTTCGAGCAGGCCCTGGCGGCCCGCAACATCAGAATTGGCCATGCGATCATACTCCCGCATGGGGTGCGACACGGTCTGCGGGCACCAGTACGAAGGTGGGAAGACCAGCACATGCCGGGTGCCGCGCACGCGCGGGCGCGCCCGGTACTATCCGATCGGCAAGACCATCAGGCACGGAGGTCTCCGGCTTGTCATGGACGGCCTGGTCGCCGTAGCTCTGGAGCCGTCGATAGGCCTGCACATGCGCCTGAGCGAGATCGGGATCATCATCGTCGAACGGCTTGGGCAGAAAGGCCTCGGACAGCCATTCGTCATGATATTCGGTAAGATCCTCGGCGTGGAACCACGCACCGGAGGCGTCGCACTGACGGCAGCAGACCGACGCCCACCATTCGCTGCGATCCTCAAGATAGACAGCGCCGAAGCTCTCGGCGTCTTCCTCGATGACGGTGCACTCGCCAGTATCGGCGTAGACCGTGACGAAACTTTCCTCGTCGCTATAGGAGCGGCCATTATGGTCGCAATAGACGGTGTGGTTGTCGAAGCAGCTGGCGCACCAGGTCTCCGAGCCGCCGTCGGTTCGATACACCTCCTCGTACGGGCTGGCGTCACTATCGCAGCGCGGACAATACCACGCGCGATGGCCGAGCCCGTTGGTGTTCTCGGAGCAAATGCCGCCGTGGCCGATGACAAGAAAGTCGCCGTCATCGTCGAGGTCGCCGCCGGCGTCGATATAGGGCACGACGAAATCCTCGCCGTCCATGATCCGCCGGACGCGCGCGCCGTTGAGGCTCCCCTGCGCATAGCCGGCATTTTCGAGCAGGAGCCGCAGACGCGAGACGTCACCATAGATGTTGGTGTAGATTTGCCGGCCCGGCCAGACCACGCAGCGGGCCTTGGCGTCATTGCGCGCACCGATATAGGCGAGCGCGGTGTCGGGCCCGGCATAGACGCGCGTTGGATGGCACCAGCTGTCGAAGTCATCGGCACCATGCGCCATGCAGCTTGCGGGCCCTCCGACATAGACATCCTCGATCTCATCGGCATCCTGGGTGATCCTGAGGACATTCTCCTCGAGTTGCACCGAGAGCCGGGCGCACCACGTTTCGACCGCATTGTTGTCGAGATGGTCGGAAAAGAACCGATGCAGATAGCGGCCGGGCGACATCACCAGCTGGCGATCGGCCTGCCCCTTGGCGGCGTTCTCGGTGAAGGCGATCTTGCCCGCCTGCTCGGTCGAGACATGGCAGAAATGCGCGTCGTGGCGAGCCTGATACCAGTCTTCGTCGTGCCAGGGCGTCGCCGCGTAGGTGCCGTCGACAAAGCGCAATTTTTCGCGCGTCTGCCAGTCGAGATCGCCCGGTTCGGCGTCGGCCAGGCCAATACGCAGCGGGGTTGCGGGCGACCGTTCGAGCAGCTTGCGCCTGGCGGTTTCGGCCTCCTCGAACGAGGCCCACAGGCATTGCCTGTCGCAAGCCGACGCCAGCCAGGAGTCGGCCGTTATCGCCCGCCACTCGGTTGCCGAGTGCGGGTACAAGATCTGGAAATGTGCCATGGACGTGACTCCACGCGGCCGCGCGCGATGGGCGCGTGCCGTAGATTTGAAAGGGGAGGGGGCAGCGAGGCGCCGCGGCGTCAGATCGCCAAAGGTGCGGCTCGGATTACCCCTGAAGCTTCGCGACGATGGGCGATTTCACCTCGCCGGCAGATCGGTCGGTCTCAGGATGACGACCTGCGCTCCGAGGTCGGGGGCTTGCTGCTATCGGGGCGCCGGTGAGGAGTGGGGATAGTCATTGCGACCTCCTGTGGTCCGCCGGGCACCATCACCCGGCCACTCCAACCGAAGGAAACCTCTCCTCTTGTTCGCGTGTGCGCGCGATCAGAGAACGGCGAACCGGCAAGCCGGATCACGGCAACTTAACGTGTCGGGTGATGTCGATGCTTTTGGGCGGATGAGCAAAACGCGGCCGAATCCCGTTTGACGACCGTCAGGACGATGGGTGGCGACCAGCTTGCAGCGCTTACCGGAAGGGGAAGGAAGCCGTCCGTCGAAGAGTGCCGCGATCATTGGGCTCGCTCGTCAGACGAGCCAAGCGAGACTCGCGAACCCAACCATGGCTAACCTCATTCGAACTGGTTCAGATCGATTTCGGCAGTAGCGACGACGTCGCTCGCATCATTGCAGATTTCGAGCGAAACAAATTGCTGATCATTCGAGACATACGCGGTTAATCCGCGCGCCTCATGGATATACCAGTAGCTCTCGCCGACGCCGCTCTGGGGTCCGTCGACGTCTGACCATTCCGAGCGAGCCGTGTCGGTGAGATCAGCGATCGCCGCGATATGATCGAACTGTGCGCAGCCAGCTTCGAGCGTCACATGGTTGATCAAGACATTGGTGCTCATGCGAGCGCTCCTGTTTCGCCGTCGGCCGGATAGCGCGCGGCCGGCGGTATACAATGAGAAGTCGGACAGATGTCTACCCGATATTTCCGATCGCGGTCGCCGCAAGCGTCTCAGTCAGATGCCTGCGCCAGGCATCATTCCAGTCTTCGCGAGCCGATGCCAGTCTTCGAACGACCTCGCGGCCGCCCGCCTCCAGGTGGGGCAAAGCCCGCGCGTAGCAACGTGCGGCCGGGGCACCATGATCGGCGTAGACGATGATCCGTCGGACGTGTTCCGGGATCGCGACGAGGGCGAGGCGCTCGACACCCCCGAGCGCCCATGTCGGCGTTCCAAACCATGACATGGCGGAGAGTGCATCCTCGACGCCTTCGGCCAGTCCGAGTTCGTCCTCGGGTTCGGCGAGACGGATCGCCCCTTGCCCTAGCAGGCCGAGCGCGCGCTTGGCCTTGCGGATCGGTTTGTGAAGCAAATCCTCCAGGTCGAGGAACGTGCGCTGGACGGCGATAATGCCGAGCTCGCTTTCGACCGCGGCGATCATCGCGGGAAGCGCGCGGCGCGCCGCGCCGGCGCCGAGGATGGTGGCGGGATTGTAGCGCAGTTTTCCAGACCGGTCCTCCAGGCCGCGAAGCCGCAGATAGTCCTGTGCGGGGGTGCCGGCGATCGGCACGCTCTCGCGCCAGAGCTGTCGCGCAAGGCTCGTCCGGTCGGGTCCGCGCGGCAGGACCGGCATCGGGAGCGCGGCATGATCATGGAGACGCTGACGGCGAAGCTCGGCCATGACGTCTTCGGTGGAACAGCCCGCGAAGCAGTGGAACAGGATCGCGCGATCGCCGAGCCGCACCGATAACGACGGCGATCTGTCGGCATGGGCCGGGCACCGGCAGTCGCCGCGCGTTCCATGCCAGGTTCCACCCAGGGCTTCGACGATCGAGCGGGCACGGGTCGCGGCATCGGGGGATCGATCAGGCATAGGGAACTCCGTCAGCATCTACGAACAATTCGCCGTGGGTATCCTCCCCTCCAACCTTGCCGCCGGCCGCTAAGTTCGTTCTGCTCGCGAGCATCAGAGCCAGCAGGCCTTTGCCGATCCTTCCGAAGTGGAGCACCGCGATCTGCCGGGAATGTCTCACGCGGACGAGAATAGGCGGCGATATTCGCTTACGATCACGGCGAACTCGCCGAGACGGTGGCTCGCGCCACTTTCGGTCCCTGCCGGTGGCTTTTGCCAGATATTCGGCTGTTCACCAAAGTCCTCGCCGAGGGACCAACGCCATCGAGACGAAGAGCGGCGACACCGCCCGCCTTATCGCGCTATCCTAGCGGGCACTTCGCAACCGCTATGTCGCCACTTCGAGGGTTTAGGGGTTCCAGTCCGAACACGCACCGTGACCCGCTAGCCGTCTGCCGGCGGCTCGGACGCGATATTGGCGGCCGCACGCTCCATTCTGCGACGGAAGTTCCACAGCGTCTGACGTGTCACACCGAAACGCTGCGCGATGTCGGCGACCGATATCTCAGCCGCGATCAGGGCTTCGATCTCGGGCCAATGCTCGTCGCGCAGCCGGCGCGGGGGTCCGAGCGCATTTCCCTCGTCGCGGCGCCGGGCGAGGCTGTCGTGCGCGCGCTCGCTCACCAACGCACTTTGAGCCCGTGCGAGCGCCATAAGGGTCGGCCGCGCTCCGTCCTGATTGCTGGTGTCGAGGCCGTCGTCGAGGACGCGCAGCTCGGCGCCGATATCGAATATGCGCTCGATGAGGGCAGCGATGTCGACCAGACTGTGGCCAAGGCGGTCGAGGCTGGTGAGAAAGAGCGATCCACCGCTTCGCAGCGCGTCAAGCGCCTGTTCGCGCGCTGTGTAAGCCTGGCCGCGGTCACCGGAATCGGCGACTTCGACAAAGATCGGATCGCAGCCGGCCTGGGCGAGCGCGATGCGTTGCGCCTCGAGGCTGAGGCCGAGGCCGCCACTACGCGCATAGCCGATCTTCTGGCTGATCCGATCCCCCGTCACGCCTGGGCCTATCGTCAGGCCGCGTCGTCGCCGCGCTTATGGATGAGCTTGCGCCGGCGGGCGGCATCGGGACGAGCATCGAAGCGGATCGAGGTTTCGAGGCGTGGACGCCCGCCTTTGGGGGAGGGGAGCTTCTCCTCGATGATCTCGAGGAAATATTCGGGCAGCGTGTCGCTGTCCGAAATCCGCCGAAGCTCCTTCTTGAAATATTCGAGACCGCGTCCGTCGGTCGAGCATCCGACCCGGGCGGCGAGCGCTTCGATCCCGATGATATAGCCGTTGCCGTCCTGGCAATTGAACATCGCCAGTTCGTAGAGCCGGCGCTCGATCGGACCGAGCTTGAAGAAATCGAGATGATAGGCGGCGATCCGGCGGTCGGTCAGGATCGCCCGATACAGCCAGTCGCAGACCATGACCTCGATCGCCTTGACCCGGCGTTCGCCATTGCGGTCGCGGGTATGCTTGATCTCATATTTGAGCACCCACGAGAAGGCGCCCTCATGGCCCTCGCCGCCGGTCTCGACATTGGTGATGATCTGGGTGCCCTGCAGCCGCTGGAGCGAGGCGCGCAACGATGAATAGGACCGCGCCGAGGCGTTTGTGTCGGTCACGCGGAACAGATCGTTGGCTGTGAAGGTGAGGCACTGCTCGACTTTTTCGCCGCGCTCCATCCGCTCGACCATGAGGCTGGCGATGTAGAGCAGGATCTCTTTGTCGTAGATCGTGGCGATACCGTCGCTGCCGGGATTGATCTGGATCCGGACATCGTCCGATTCGAAGATCATCGGCTTCATCTGTTTCTTCTTGGCCAACGCAAAGAAGGGAAACTCAGCCACGGTCTGTTCGCCCTGGACGTCGCCAAATAGCGGACTGTCCAGCTTGAAAAGATCGCCTTGATTGAGGGACACCGCGTCCATCATGGTCCTCGCCTGAGTCTCGACGCCAAGCTTGTGGTGTGCGGATCGGCATGTCCACCCCTGGGCCGACGAGGCGGGGGTTTTCCGGGTAAAAGCACGAAGATTAGTCGCGGGCCGCTCGCTGGAATCGTCAAAGCCGGGCACAGCGCCCGAAAAGCGGGGCTTTGGCCTGCCTCCTCGCACGCGATTGGCCCCTCGGACGCCCGATCGATCGTGCTTTCACATGGAAAACCGGGCGTGATTCGCCTGGCCTTGCCGGTGATCGGGATTTGACTTGGAAAACCCCGGAACCGGCTTTGTGATCGCGACCAGGCCCACCAAACGCTGTCGGACGGGCTGCGGTCGAGCCTTTGAGCGCTGCCCAAATCGCTTGCTCCCATCGGGGAGCATCGCACCGGCATAGCCGGGGCGTCCCGCACTTGTGGGGAGTCTCGGGTGAGGTTTGCTCGGGTTGGCTTCGGGCTTGGGGGGCCGTTAGGCGTGACGCGTTGGCCGACTAGGCCAACTCACTTGGTGCTTGTTTAATAGACTCGTGGAGCGGTGGCGTATTCTTTTGAGACTCACGCTCCCAGTGCTGATCGAGCGCGGCGCCGAGGCGGGCCAGCATAGCGCCCAGATCGCCGCCGACGACCGCTTTGGCATAGTCGCGGGCATTAAGGCTCTGGAGCATCGTGGCGGTTTCGGTCAGGCGGTCCGCTTCGCGCTGGAGCTGATCGTCGGGAACGGG
Source organism: Sphingomonas crocodyli (assembly GCF_004005865.1). Lineage (NCBI taxonomy): Bacteria > Pseudomonadati > Pseudomonadota > Alphaproteobacteria > Sphingomonadales > Sphingomonadaceae > Sphingomonas > Sphingomonas crocodyli. Next base: position 247,454 of record NZ_SACN01000003.1, on the reverse strand, counting down.
GATCGGCCGCATCCAGCGCGGCAGCGCGGATACGAGCTTCTGGGCGAAGACCGGGCAATAGGCGTTGGACGTCTGCTTGCGGCGGGGTCCGGGGGCCGCATCCTCGACGCGCACGAAGCGCCTCTGGCACATCAGAAACCCCGCGGCGACGAGTTGCTTGAGCGCGCGCGCGATCGTCGCGCGGCCAAGGCCGGTGTCATGCGCGAGCTTGTCATAGGACGGATAGACCGCGCCTTTGCAGGTGCGCCAGTAGACGAGCAGCCGTTCCATGACCTCGACCGCGCCCAGCGTGAGGGTCGTGGCAGCGCGCTCGGCGGGATCCAGGGGACGCCCCTCGGCACGCGCCGCGCGGGCGGCGCGCTTTCCTTCGACGGCGTAAGCCTTGACCGCCTTGAGCAGCCGGTCAGCTTCGCCCTTGCCGGGCACGCGGAAGAAACTGTCCTCGAAGGTCCCGGCCTCGAGGCTGCCACGCAGCACCGGCTGTCGCGTACGATGCAGCCCGCTATGCGCGCGGCCGGGCTTTCGGGCATTGCCGATGACGATCGTCATCGCTTCGCTCAGGGTAAGCGCCGTCATCACGTCCTCCATTGCGAAGGCCGTCACCGGGCAAAAAGTCTCCGTGGCGCGAAGCGCGCATCCTTGATCACGATGGTCAGACGGGCTATGAAGGCAGTCGCTTCGAGACGACGGTTCGCGCTTGCCGGCGCGTGCCTCTTAGAGCCTATCTGGGATGCCCGGCCTTCGTGCCGGGTTTCCTTTTATCGGGCCACGACCGTCCTTTCCTTGGGTTGATCATGCCGCGCCGCCGCCCGGGAGACCGGGTGAGGGCAGGGGACCATGCCGGCCGATCCGGCGCGGCGGCGAACAGAAGGGCCCGGCTGCGGCGTCATGCGCAGGGTCGGCTGGCGACGACAGGCGATGATCGGCATAGCGGATCCTTTAGCGTTGCGACGGGCAGCGCCCGCTGACCGGCTGGGCGGATCGGGTCCGCAGGGCCGGGGCGGGCGGAGTTCCGCCAATCGGCAATGTCCGCGATTGGTTAAGACCGGCAAAGCATTCTGATTCGTGCTTTCGTGCGGGAAACCCGCCGCCAGATTCGTGCTTTCACGCGGAAAAGCACCCGAAATGACTCGAACAAGCGCAGCCAAGCTGCCGCGATTGTTACAGAAACATGTTCGAATGCGGGATCGGACCGGGAACAGACGCAGATGGCTGTGCGAGCGCACGCGATGTTGAGACGCTGTGTGAGGTCATTCGTGCTTTCACATGGAAAACCCCCCGTCGGGGACCGCGACCCATGACGACCGGCGCGATATCGCACTGAGCTGATTCGAAATTATTGTCCGAAAAAAGCCCTGTGCGCGTCCCGGCTGCGCCAATTCGCGCGCGTCTTGATCATGTCAAATAAACCATGTTATGGTCCATTTGACATTCGGAGCTTGACATGGACGTCACCCATATCGGCATTACCGGAACGACGATCGGGGCGGAAGCCGCGCTGTCGTACGCCATGCCCGATCGGTCCCCTGCCTGGCGCCCGCTCGGGAAGCGGCGCGCATGATGCTGTCGATCTCGGCAGCCGCGGCGCTCGCCTTCCAGTGCGCCCCGACGGTCGCGCCCGAGACCCTGCTGTCGGTCGCTCATGCCGAGAGCGAGCTCGACACGCTCGCGATCGGGGTCAATCGCGGACCTGCGGCGCCGCGCGCGACCAGCGAGGCCGAGGCGGCGCGCATCGCGCGGGCGCTGATCGCGAAGGGCTATAGCGTCGACCTGGGGATCGCGCAGATCAACAGCCGCAACCTCGGCTGGCTCGGGCTGAGCGTCGAGGACGCGTTTGACGCCTGCGAGAATTTCGCCGCCGCGGCACGCGTGCTGGGAGATGCTTTTGCCGCGACCTCGCGTGCCGGCGGTGCTGACCCGCTGGGGCGTGCGCTCTCGCGCTATAATAGCGGCAATGATCGGCGCGGCTTCGCCAACGGCTATGTCGGGCGGGTCTATCGCGCGGCGCGCCGGATCGTGCCCGCGCTCGATGCGCCGGCGGCCGAACCGCTATCTTATGTCACGCCGCCGGCGTCGCTGAGCCCGCCCCCGCTCGCGGATCTGCCGGCGCCGGCGCGCGAGGCTGAGCCTTTAGCGGCCAGCTGGGACGTGTTCGCCCGCAGTTCGCACTCACCGCTCATCGTCTTTGGAGGCTCACAATGAGACACGCCGCATCCGCACTGCGCTCGCTCAGGCCTGCTGATCGGACGATGCTGTGGCTTGGCGCGATCGTGATGCTGGGTCTGATCGTGCCCGATGCCGCCTTCGCGCAAGGCACCGATGGCATCACATCGATGGCGCAAAATATCCTCGACTGGCTCCAGGGGAGCTTTGCCAAGACCGTCGCGACCATCGCGGTGATCATCGTCGGCTTCATGTTCTTCACCGGGCGCGCATCGCTCAATCTGTTCGTCACCGTCATCATCGGCATCTTCATCGTGTTCAGCGCGGGTTGGATCGTCGACCAGATCACGGGCGGCGCCTGAGCGATGCGTGGCCTGTCCGAGCCGCTGGTCGAGGACATATTGTTCCTCGCGGTCACGCGCCCGGCGATGTGGCTCGGCGCGCCGCTCGAGGCCGCCCTTCCGATCGCGTTTGCGGGCGTGCTGATGCTGCTGGTCTCGGGCAATCCGCTCTATGCGGCCGGTTTTGGCGTCGCGGCCTTCGCGGCGGCGCGGCTGGTCGTGCGGCATGATCCCAATGCCTTTCGGCTGATGATGCTGTGGATCGGCACCAAGGCGCGCTGCCGCAATCGCGCGGTCTGGGGTGGAAGCTCCTATTCCCCGCTCCCGACCGCGGGCACGCGTCGCGCGGGGTTCGCCCGATGATGGCCCTGAGATCCGAAAAGGCGGCGCGCGCAGTGCTGCGCCGCGAACAGGATCCGACGCGCTTCCTCCCGTTTGCCCGCCACGTCGACCGGCACATCATCGCGCTCGACGATCGCAGCCTGATGATCAGCTTCCAGCTCGACGGGGTCGCGTTCGAGACGAGCGACCCGCAGGATCTCAACGCCTGGCACGAAAAGCTCAACGCGCTGTGGCGCAATCTCGCCGACGAGCGGCTCGCGGTGTGGACCCACCACATCAGGCGCGTCGACGATCAATATCCTGGCGGGCAATTCCGTTCGGATTTCGCGCGGGCGCTCGACGCTGCCTATCGTGACCGGATCGGGGCGCGGCCACTCTTCCTCAACGAGCTGTTCGTGACCTTGGTGATGCGGCCGGCGGCCGGCGGCGCCGATCAGGTCGCCGACCTGATGCGCCGGCTGTCGCGCGCGGCTGCGACATCGGCCGAGACCGATCCCGATGCGGTGCGCCGGATCGAGGAAAAGGCGCGTGACTTTGAAAAGCTGCTTGCAGCGTGCCGACCGCGGCGGCTTGGCGTGTATGAGCGGCACGGACTGGCCTTTTCCGAACCGCTCGAAATGCTCGAGCAGGTGATGACCGGCCGACGGCTGCCCGTGCCCCTGGTCGCGGGGCATCTGGGATCGGCGCTCTACAGTTCGCGCGCGATTTTCGGGGCCGAGGTGATCGAGATCCGGTCGGCGGACCGATCGAGCTTTGCCGGCATGTTCGGCATCCGCGAATATCCGGCCGCCACACGGCCCGCGCAGCTGGCCGGGCTGCTGCGGCTGGCGTGCCCGCTCATCGTCAGCCAGTCCTTCACTTTTCTCGGCAAGGCGGCCGCCGCTGAGCGCTTCCGGCGCCGACAGAACCAGATGTATTCGACCGAGGATGTGGCCGAGAGCCAGGCCGACCAGCTGTCCTATGCGGCTGACGATCTGGCGAGCAATCGCTTCGTGCTGGGCGATCACCACTTCTCGCTGGCGCTGTTTGCGCCCACGCTGCGCGCGCTCAACGACCATATGTCCCACGCGCGCGCAGCGCTTGCCGATGCCGGCATGGTCGCCGCGCGCGAGGGACCGGCGCTCGAGGCCGCCTACTGGTCGCAGCTTCCGGGCAATTTCGCGTGGCGATCGCGGCCGGCCGCGATCACGTCGCGCAATTTCGCGGCCTTGTCGCCCTTCCACACCTATCCCGCCGGGCGCGCGCGCGGCAATCACTGGGGACAGGCGGTGGCTTTGCTCAAGACGAGCGCGGGATCGCCTTATTATTTCAACTTCCACAAGGACGATGTCGGCCACACGCTGATCGTGGGCCCGTCGGGGAGCGGCAAGACCGTCATCCAGAACTTCCTGATGGCGCAGCTGGAAAAGCTCGCGTCCCGGCAGATCTTCATCGACAAGGATCGCGGAGCCGAGATCTTCGTGCGCGCGAGCGGGGGCACCTATCTGGCGCTCGCCAACGGCGCGCCGACGGGCTTCGCGCCCTTGAAGGCGCTCGCCGCCACCCCGGCCGACCGCGCTTTCGCGCGCCGCTTCGTGCGGATGCTGGTTGCCGCGAGCGAGGGGATGCTCACCCCTGCCGAGGATAGGATGATCGACGAGGGGCTGGCGGCGCTGTCGCGACTGCCGGCGCCCGCGCGCACGCTGACCGCGCTGCGCGCGGTGCTCGGGCAGAGCGACGCCGCCGGTATCGGCGCGAGGCTCGAGCGCTGGTGCGCGGGCGGGGCGCTGGGATGGGTGTTCGACAATGACGAGGACACGCTCGGCTTCGACGCGCGCTTCGTCGGCTTCGACATGACCGACTTTCTCGACAATGCCGAGATCCGCGGCCCCCTGATGGCCTATATGTTTCACCGCATCGACGCGCTGCTCGGCGAGGAGGCGCAGGCCGATCGCGCGGCGCGCACCGTGATCGATGTCGACGAGTTCTGGAAGGCACTGGGTGATGAGGCGTTCCGCGCCTTTGCCCAGGACGGGTTGCGCACGTTCCGCAAACGCAACGCCTTCCTCGTGCTGGGCACGCAGAGCCCAGCCGAAGCCATAAGCTCCCCGATCGCGAGCGCGATCATCGAGCAGGTCGCCACCCAGATATTGCTGCCAAATCCGCGCGGCCGCGCCGAGGACTATATCGATGGGCTGGGGCTTACCGCCGCCGAGTTTCGCCTGATCCGGGAGGAGCTGCAGCCCGAGAGCCGCCGGTTCCTGGTCAAGCAGGGGCACGACGCGATCGTGGTCGAGCTCGATCTGGGCGGCATGGACGACGCGCTGGCGCTGCTGTCGGGACGCAGCGAGACGCTTCCGATCCTCGAGGCCGCGCGCGCCGCAGCGGGCGACGACCCGACGGCCTGGTTGCCCGAGTTCCAACGGCTGCGCCGCGCGCGCGGCCTCCACCGAGGAGATGTGGGGTGAAACCAATCGGACTGGTGATAGCGACAGTTTTGCTCGGTACCGGATCGCAGGCGCCTGGCCAGGGCATGGCCGTGTTCGACGCGTCGACCTATGCGCAGACGCTTGCGACCGTGCGCAACACATTGTCGCTGATCGAGCAGGGCCGTGAGCAGCTCACCGAAGCGCAGCGTCTCTATGCGAGCATGAACCGGCTGACCGACGTCAACAGCTATGGCGCGGTGCTCAACCTCGATGCGGTGCGCAACCTGCTCCCGCCCGAGGCACGCGACATCGACAAGCTGGTCAAAGGCGACGGCGGCGGCGGGGATTTGAGTGCGCGTGCCGAGCGCATCCTGCGCGACGCCGATCTTGACCCGGGTGCGACCATCCCGACCGAGGTCGACAGCGCCTATCGCGCCGCGCTTGAGGCGGCCGGCCGCAAGAGCGCGACCGCCGCGGCGATCGCGGATACCGCCTTCGATGTCTCAACCCGGCGAACCGAGGGGCTCGAAGATCTGCGGCAAAGGCTCGATGTCGCTACTGATGCGAAAGCGGTCGCCGACCTCCAGGCGCGGATCGCGGTCGAAACCGCGCACATCCAGAACGACCAGAACAAACTCGAGGCCATCGCGCTGCGCCGGGCCGCCCAGCAGGAGCTCGATCTGCGGGCGGATGATGCGCGCCGAAGCCGTGACCTCGAAGCAAGTTTAGGTGGGAGCCGTTGAGATGCTCGCTGGGAGGGAAGCAACGTTGTTGGTTATGCTAATAGCATACCTGTCAGGATGTTCGCGAACGCCGGCTCCGCCGCATAATTCATTATATTATGATGCGCATCCGGACGCGCGAGCGAAAATGCTCCAGCTCTGTGCTCAGGATCAGAGCCAAGAGGACATGTTAGGCTGCATTGCCGCGCAAGAGTCTCAGCGCAGCGCCGATCTCGAGCAATCGCTCGGCAGGCGGTGAAAATGGCGATGGACTTTTTCAGCATCGCATACGGAAGCCTCGACGCGACGCTTTCTGATTTCCTCAGCGACCGCCTTCCTCAGGTGATCGATGAAGTTCGGCAACCACTCGGCGTCGGGCTGGCAATCTACTTGGTGTTTGTGGGCTACGCCGTTCTTCGAGGGTTGATCGACGAACCGTGGCGCGAGTGGTTCTATCGCATCCTTAAACTATCCCTTGTCTGGGTCGCTGTCAGTAGCGCCGGATATAATGCATGGATAGTTCAACCTCTATCCGTGGATGCTCCGAACGCGATCACCACAGCTATATCGGGAGAATCGGTAGAAAACGCAGGCGGAACATTTGACAGCTTTTTTCTGCGAAGTGATAGCATAACTCAAAAGCTCGACCGATATAGTCGGACCTTCGCACCGCTGAACCCATATAAGCTTGTTATTTATGCGGCGGGGCTTCTTGTCTGGCTTCTGACCGGCCTTGCAGCCACGATCGGCTTCGCGATCACCATCTTCGCCAAGCTGGCCTTGGCGATCATCGTATCGCTCGGGCCGATCTTCATCGCGCTAACCCTCTTCAACAGCACACGGGGCTTGTTCGTCGGGTTCCTCAACCAGGCATTCAACTATATTCTCCTGATCGGGATCATCGCGGCGATGACCGGGCTCGTGATGAGTCTGGGAAGCGCGGCGGAGGCCAGCGCCACAGCCGCCCAGGATCCGGTGTTCGGCTCGATCATCTTCGACATCTATGTGCTGCTGGGGAGCATTTTCTTCTTTCAGGCGCCGTCGATCGCGGCGGGCATTGCCGGCGGAGCAGCGGCCGGGGCCGCCGATTTCGCGCGGCAAGCTATCCTGACCGGTCGGGGCGGCGGCGGCATCAAGCGCGACATGGGCGCCGATGCCGGGCGGATCTATCGCCTGGCACGCTGGGCGGCAGGGCAAAAACCCGCTTCCAGTGTCAACAGCATCAAACCGCAGGAGCGCTAGGATGCGAAAGCCTTTCCTTATTCTGGCCCTGATGGCGTTTGGCGCGTCGAGTGCGACCGCTCCGGCCTGGTCGGCGGAAAAGCCCAAGCTGCCACGTTGTGATGGCGGCGAGCGACGCGATGCCAATCCGTATGGGAGCGTGCTACCAGGTGCACCCAGGCCCGCCGTGACGATGCCGCCCCAAGCCGGCAAACCCGTCGCGGCGTATCTCCCTGCGAAGAGGGGAGTGGGGCGGACGCGTTCGCAACACTATCCAAGCTGTTGAGCGGCGCGATGGCCGAGGGCATCCCGTCGCGCGACCTCGAGCGCTACTTCGCCGAAGCGCGTAGCTGGGACCAGGACCGCATCCGGTCAGCCTACCGGTCGCGCAAACTTGCGTGGATCGTGGCCGGCATTGCTGGCACGCTTGCGACCGCGGCGGTGGCGGCTGTCGTCGCGCTGGCACCGCTCAAGACGGTCGAGCCGTTCGTGATCACCGTCGATCGCACAACGGGTGCCACCCAGGTCGCGACCGCGATCACGGGCGAAAAGCCGCTCAGCTACGATGAGGCCGTCTCGAAATTCTTCCTCGCTCAATATGTGCGCGCCCGCGAGGGGTGGATCCCGGCGGCGGCACGCGAGAATTTCAACAGCGTCGCCATCCTGTCGGATCCCAACGAGCAGGCACGCTGGCAGCGCGCCTTTGACGCGACCAACCCCGCCAGCCCCCAGACGATGTTCGGCGCGCGAGCCTCGGCGCAGGTCACGGTCCGCAGCATCACCTTCGTTAATCCCAAGATCGCGCAGGTCCGCTTCACCCGAATGGTGCAGCCCGATCTGGGCGACGCGGTCTCCACCAACTGGATCGCGACGATCAGCTTTAGCTACAGTGCCGCGCCGATGGCGGAAGGCGATCGCTTCCGCAATCCGCTTGGTTTCCAGGTTTCGAGCTACCGGGCCGACCCCGAGGCAATCCAATGATCCGCCCTTTTGTCATCGCGCTGCTGATCGCGGCCAGCACGCCGGTCTTTTCGGCCGAGACGCCGCACCCTGGCACCGCGGATCCGCGGATTACCTGGGTCAATTATAATCCGGCCCAAGTCTACCGCGTGGTCGGCACGTTCCGCAGCGCGACCCAGGTGCTGTTCGGCCCTGGCGAAGAGATCGCCCATGTGGCGCTGGGTGATACGATATCGTGGGAGGTTGCTCCGGCTGGCAACATCCTCTTCATCAAGCCGCGCGAGCGGGCGGGGCCCACCAATCTCATCGTGACCACACGGCGCGAGGGCGAAGTCCGCAACTATCAATTCGAACTGGTCGCGCGCTCGGGGGGCATTTCGGTCGCAACGCCGAACACCTTCTTCCAGATCGGCTTCCGCTATCCGCAGGATGAGGCACGCCGCGCGGCACTCGTGCAAGCGCAGAAGCTCGTCGCGCTCGAGCGCGGCGCGATCCGGCTCGCGCTCGACCACGGCGCGGTAACCGGCCCAAGGAATATGGCTTACACGGTGCAGGGCGCGAGCGCGCTCCAGCCCTCCGAGGTCTCGGATAACGGGCAGTTCACGGTCCTGCGCTTTCCAAATCGCCAGGAGTTGCCCGCGATCTTCGTGGTGGCTCCCGACGGCAGCGAGAGCCTCGTCCCTTACGACGTCCGCGACGATTTCGTCGTCATTCACCAGATCGCGCGCGAGTTTCGCCTGCGACGCGGCCGGATCGTGCTGTGCATCTACAATGAGGGGCCGGCAACGTACGGGATCGACCATCACACTGCGACGGCATCCCCCGATGTCGACCGCTCCCTCAAGCAGGAGCCGCGATGATGGCGGGGGAACGGCAGCGCGACGTGGCCGGAACATCCGCGCCGACGCGCGATGCGACCCCGGCAGTCGCCGACATCGATCGCGGCGCGATCGGTTCGATCGGGGACAATACGCGCACCAATCTTATGCGGGGCGGGGCCTTTGCGGCCGTCGCCGCCGTGGTGGGCGTGTTCTTCATCACCCAATCGGGGCCGGGCAGGGGGGATGGCCGCACTCAGGCCGAAAAGCGCGCCGAAGCGACCCCGGTCAAGGCGGTCGTCGATTATGCGCAGGTGATGGCCCACGACGCCGCCGATCCCCGACTTGTCGCAGGGGAGGCAAATGGGCGCGCGCCGCAGTTGAGCGACGTTATTGCGTCGAACCCGCAGGTACCGGCGATCACGCCATCGGGTTCGGAAGCATCTCAGGACGATCGCACGCCGCAACGTTCGGCCGGTCAGATCATGGCCGACGCGAAACGTCGCGCACCCCTGATCGCCTTCGGCGGCGGTCAGGCCCATGACAGGCAAGGCGACAGACCCGGCGAACCTCCTTCATCCTCGCCAGTATCCGCAGAGGGCGACGCGACCGATCTCGACCGCCTCCGGCGCCAGTCTTCCGTCAAAATAGCGCGTGCCTCGATGCTCGGCGATCGCGATACATTGGTCACCGCCGGCACCTTGCTGCCGTGCGTGCTCCAGAGCGCGATCAACTCGACCCAGCCCGGTTATACGAGTTGCACGATCCCGCGCGACATCTTCTCCGATAATGGCAATGTCATCGTCATGGAGAAGGGCACACGGGTGCTCGGCGAATATCGCGGCGGGATCTCGCAAGGTCAGAACCGGCTCTTCATCCTATGGACGCGCGCGGTTACGCCGAGCGGCGTTGCGATCGATCTGGCCTCGCCCGCGTCGGATGCGCTCGGGCGCAGCGGTGTGCCCGGCACCATCGACAGCCATTTCTGGGATCGGTTCGGTGGTGCGCTTCTGCTCTCGCTGATCGACGACGGCATGCAGGTGGCGGGTCAGGCGCTGGCCGATCGCGGATCGAACACGACCCAGGTGCCCAGCGATGCCGCCGGGGTGGCGCTACAGAACAGCGTCGGCATCAAGCCCGTGCTGCGCAAGAATCAGGGCGAGGACGTCGGCATCTTCGTCGCGCAGGATTTCGACTTTGCCCACGTTTATGGCCTGCGATTGAAGCGTTAAGATGCGCGCGTCAGACACATCGCTGCTGCGCCACCATCTGGCTCCGCTACAGCCGCTACTCGCGCGCGAGGGAGTGAGCGAGCTGGTCATCAACCGGCCGTTCGAGATCGGCATAGAGATGGCGACCGGCTGGGACTGGATCAAGAGCGCCGAGCTCGATAGCGACTGGCTGATGACGTTGGCGCGCAGCGCCGCGGCGGTAACCCGCCAGGACATTGCTGATACCAGCCCGATCTGTTCGACGATCCTTCCGGGCGGCGAGCGCGTCCAGATCGTCGTGCCGCCCGTCGTTCCCGCGGAGACGGTGTCGCTCACGATCCGCAAACCTTCGACAGTCGACAAATCGCTCGAAGACTATGCCGCGAGCGGTCTGTTCGAGGCGACGCGCATAGCATGCGAGGCGCTACCCGCGCTCGACGAGGAACTGCTCTCCCTGCGCGATAAGGGGCTCTGGCTCGACTTCTTCGCGCTCGCTGTCGAGGGGCGCAAAAACATCCTGGTCAGCGGGGCGACCGGTTCGGGCAAGACGTCTTTCAGCAAAAGCCTCATCCAACATATCCCGGCGCACGAGCGCATCCTCACGATCGAGGATACGCGCGAGCTGACCGTCCCGCACCGTAATGTCGTCCATATGACCTATGCCAAGGACGGGCAGGGGCTGGCGAAGGTCGGAGCCAAGGCGCTCCTCGAAAGCGCGCTCAGGATGCGCCCCGATCGTATCCTTCTTCAGGAGCTGCGCGACGGCACGGCCTTCTTCTATCTGCGCAACGTCAATTCGGGCCATCCCGGCTCGATCACGACGGTGCACGCCAACTCGGCTGCCGCGGCGTTCGAACAGCTGACCTTGCTGGTCAAGGAATCGGAGGGCGGGCGCGATCTGGCACGCGACGACATCAGGGGCATGCTCCACACGCTCGTCGATATCGTCGTCCAGCTGCGTCGGTTCGAGCCGCGCGATGGCGAGCCTGCCCGCTACCGGATGACGGAGGTCTATTATGACCCTGTTCGGTCAAGCCGCGCCCAGGGCTAAGCTCGCGCTCGCACTGGCCGGCGCCATCGTGCTGGTGCTCGCGATCCTTGCCGCCGGCGCGCTGGTCGCCCTGTTCGGGCTGGGCCAGATTAGCCCGAACATGCGGATCGAGCGGGTGCCGGCCTTTTTCTACCATTATCGCGCCGACCCGACCGTGCGCGGCTGGCTGATGCGCGGAATGATGCTCTCGGGGGCAGCGGCGGCGATCGGCGTTGGAATGCTCGTGCGGCGCCGCGCGTCGCTCCACGGCGACGCCCGCTTCGCGCGCGAGACCGAGCTCAGGCGCGAGGGCCTCAGGTCCACGACCGGCATCCTGCTGGGACGCAAAAGCGGGCGCTACCTCATCTTCGGCGGCAGCGAGCATGTTCTGCTCGAGGCGCCGACCCGCAGCGGCAAGGGCGTCGGCGTCGTCATCCCGAACCTCCTCAACTGGAAGGATTCGGTCGTGGTCCTCGATGTGAAGAAGGAGAATTGGGACCTGACCGCGGGCTTCCGCGCGCGCCAGGGCCAGCAGGTCTTGCTGTTCGACCCGCTCGACCCGGGATGCCGGACCGCGCGCTATAATCCGCTTGGTTATATCGACCGCGATAACCCGATCGAGGTCATCAACGAGCTCCAGAAGGTCGCGGTGATGCTGTTCCCGTCGCCCGAGCGAGGAGACCCCTTCTGGATCGACGCCTCGCGGATCGGGTTCATCGGTATCGGCGGGGTGGTCGCGGCGACCGCCGACCTGCCGTTCACGATCGGCGAGATCTACCGCCAGCTCACCAATGGCGACCCCAAGGTGCGGCTTCCCCGGCTGCTACGCGAGCGCGACGAGGCCGGGGCACCTTTGTCGGCCGCGTGCGCGAGCGCGATCACGGACTTCACTTCGGCGTCGGACAACACGTTCGCCTCGATCAAGCAGACGATCACCAGCCGGCTTAATCTCTGGCTCAACCCCTATGTCGATGATGCAACCTCCGAGAGCGATTTCGACCTGCGCGATCTGCGCCGGCGGCGGCTGTCGATCTATCTGGGGGTGTCGCCCGACAATCTCGACCGGATCGCACCGCTCTACAATCTGTTCTTCCAGCAGCTGGTCGACCTCAACACGCGCGAGCATGCGGTGGCCCGCGCGCCGGTCGAGGTCCTCGTCCTGCTCGACGAGTTTGCGCGTCTCGGCCGCGCGACCACGATCGCGAGCAGCATCGCCTATATCGCGACCTATGGTCTGAGGTTGCTCCTCGTCATCCAGAGCCGCGCGCAGTTGCGCGCGCTCTATGGTCCCGACGAAGCCGAGACGATCGTCACCAATTGCGGGGTCGAGATCGCGTTTACCCCCAAGGAGCTTCGCGTCGCCAACGATCTGTCGGAGCGGCTCGGTTATTATACGATCAAGGCGATCTCGAAGAGCCGGACGATCCACGGCCTCATCGCCAACCGCTCGCAATCGGAATCGGACCAGCGCCGCGCGCTGATGCTGCCGCAGGAGCTGATGCAGATGCCGCGCGGCGACATGCTGATCCTGCGCGGCGGCATTCCACCGATCCGGGCGAGCAAGATCCTTTATTATCAGCGCGCGGACTTCACGCGAAGGCTGGCTGACGCGCCGGTTCTGGCGCCACGCGATCTCAAGCCGATCCCCCGTTTTGTGGAAGGGAAAAATGTCTCCGACGGCGTGGCGGCGACGCGCAGGGAGGAAGAGATGAGTCCCGATATCATGGCCGGCGACAGGCAGCTGTTAATCAACGCCGACGATCTCAATGCCGATGTGGTCGAACTGATCGAGACCGACCGGATCGATGGCGACCGCGCGACGCAGATCGTCTGTGCCACAATCGCGCAGCAGCTCGGCATCGTGGAACTGGCGAGCGGAGGCGACGATCATGAGCGAAACTGATGATCACATCGACGGCAATGCGGTCCAGCCGGATCCGCAGGGGAAAATCTGTTCGCAACGCAAAGGCGATCTGCCGCCCACGGTTGCCGCGCGCTATTTTGCCGAGGAGCGTGGTCTCAGGCGCGACTGGCACCTGTTCGAGGCGGCGCGCGACAGAAAACCTGCGATCCGAGACCTGGGAAACCGCCTGATCCAGACCGGACAGAGCGAGGCGGTGGTTCGTGATCTGGTCGAGATCGCCGCCCACCGCGGCTGGGACCGTATCCGCGTCGAAGGCTCGGCAAGTTTCCAGCGTCTGGTCGAGCGTGAAGCAGAGAGGCGAGGGATCATTGTCGATCGTCCGCGCGCCGCGATACCGGCACGCGGCGCGGTCCATGACGAGCTTTTGTCCGCCGACCGTCGCCCCGCATATCGCCGGCAGGCTGACGGACCCGAGACTGATTTTCGCAAAGGGGTACAGGGTGTGGTGACCGCGATCGGGGAGGCGGTCTACCAGAACAAGCCCGGCCGCCGCCCGAGCCCGGTGGTCGATCTTCGCCTCGCAGACGGCAGCACCAGCCGTGCGTGGGGGGCGGCGCTTCCCCAGGCGCTTGCGCAGGCCAAGGTGACAATCGGCGACGAAATTGTCCTGCGACAGGAGCCGGCAGAACCAGGAAGGGGAGCCCGGCGTCGCTGGATCGCGCTGCCTGTCCGTGAGCGAGCCACGGAAAGCAGCCGGCAGTCCGAAGAGGCTCGTGAGAGCCTGGGAAATCGCTTCCGCCGATTGAGCCCTCAGGACCGCGCGCGCGACCCGGAACTGCGGGGAGCCCAATCGCAGTTAGTCGCCGCCAGAGCGCTCGCCGCAGCCTATATGAAGCAGGATCCGGTCGGCGCGGCGGTCGTCGGCGCGCGTCTGCAGGAGGCGATTATCGCGTCGCTCGACAAAGGGCGGCGCTTCGAGGTGGCCCGCACGAGGCCGCGATCCGGTGGCGAGGAGGAGCTCGTACTTCCGCAAACCCGGGAACGCGAAGGACCGCCTGCCGGGCGCCCGACGGCCAAGGCCCAACATCCCGAAATCACCAAGGTACGCGATCGTGGCCGGCGGCGCTGAAATCGGCGGGATGACGCTACGAGTCCGGCTTGCTAGGCTGTTTCCATGAAGACCGACCTCGATCATCTTCCTGCAGCCAAGCAGCGTGAACTCGAGCGGGTCGTCCAGATCCTGTTCGAGGAGTTTGACGACGCGCTCGGCGAAGCGAAAGCAGGCTGGCGCAAGAAGGGCAGGGTGCTTAAGGTCATCTTGTACGGAAGCTACGCGCGCGGTGGTTGGGTCGACGAGCCCCACACGGCCAAGGGCTATCAGTCGGATTACGACCTCCTCGTGATCGTCAACGACAAGAGGCTGACCGACCGTGTCACCTATTGGTCGAAGCTCGACGAGAGGCTCATCCGCGAGGTGTCGGTCACGAAAACGCTGCGCACGCCGGTCAATCTGATCGTGCACACCCTTCAGGAGGTGAATGACGGTCTCGCCCACGGCCGCTACTTCTTCATGGACGTCGCCCGCGACGGGATTGCTCTCTATCAATCGGATGACACTGAGCTTCACGAGCCTCGCCCCAAGACGCCAGAGCAGGCGCTGGCTATGGCGCAAGAATACTACGACGAATGGTTTCCAAGTGGCATTGTCTACCTAAACACCGCTCGCTCGCTGGTCACCCAAGGAAGAACAAAGGAGCCAGCCTTCATCTTACATCAAGCGGCAGAACGTCTTTACCATTGTGTCCTCCTCGTTTGTACTTTTTACACGCCTCACGTTCACAATTTGGGTTTCTTGCGCTCGCAAGCTGAACGCGTAAACTCACGACTTGTCGACGTTTGGCCAGCCGGACGGCGTGAGCGAGCAATGTTCGAGAAGCTCAAAGAGGCGTACGTGAAGGCGCGATACTCCAAGCATTACCGGATCACCGCAGAAGAGCTCAGCTGGCTAGCCGAACGGATTGAGGATTTGGGCGCGGCGGTGCAGGAGGTCTGCCTCGGCCGGATTTCGGAAATGAAGAAAGTGGTAACCGGCTGATCTTGTCCAGCATATGCTGTCAGACGGGCGGGAGGTCTTTCAAAGTCGCGCTCAAGATGGCGGCTAGCGCATCTTCGGCACGCGTGCGGATGGCTTCATCTTTTGAGGTCAGATCCTGCCGAAGCCACTCGGGTAGCTGGGCAATTTTTTCCTGCAGCCGTCGATTGATGTCAGCCATGTGAGGCCCATGCCTCGCTGCCAAACGTCATGCAAGAAGAATGGCCGGAAAGGGGCCGATTTCCGACTGGCAGCTTTCAGACGGACACAGGTGAAGGCGGACCATCGTTTCTTGGATGCCATCATGGCGCCGAGCGGAGACTGGATGTGTCAGCGCACGCCAAACTGTGATCTACCCAAGCGAGGATCTGGGGATCATTGCGCGAGGATCAGCATGGGGTGAGCATGCTCGACCTCCGGCGCGGAGAATATGCGCGCAACAAGCTTGCCTCGGTGCTTGGCGCAGCCGGTGCGAAAGATAGGGTTTTCACGCGGCGCCCTCCGCACCAGCTATCGATTGAGCAGCGAGCGGGAGAATCACCTTCGTCGTGCGGGGCCTAGCTACCAATATGAGATCCACGATCCGCCAAAAAATCTGCAGGAGACAGGAGAGCGGATCTTGACCTGCTGAAAAGCGAAATTATCTCGCCGCCGCCGGGTGCCGAAAGGGCTCGGTCGCGAGAGGGCGCTGGCTCTTTCCAGCGCTTTTCATGCTCAGATTGCTCATCGGAGGATTTGACTGTGAGAACCAATTTTGATTTTGCACCTTATCGCCGCTCGACTGTCGGCTTTGACCGCCTTTTCGATATGCTCGAGGGAAATGTGCGCAACGAGTTGGGCGATCCGTATCCGCCTTTCGATCTCGAAAAAATCGATAATGACAGCTTCCGGATCACGCTGGCCCTGGCTGGCTTTTCACCGGACGAGGTCGAAATTACCGCGGAGCAGAATCAGCTGGTCGTCGTTGGGCGCAAGCGCGACGAGGCCGGCACGAGCGAGCGCTATCTTCACCGGGGCATCGCCGCCCGGCCGTTCGAGCGACGGTTCCAGCTTGCAGACTTTATCGAGGTGCGGTCGGCGACCTTCGAAAATGGTTTGCTGACTATAGCGCTGAAGCGCGAAATTCCGGAGGCGATGAAGCCGCGCAAGATCGAGATCGGTGCCCCGGCAAACGACGGCGGTCGTCTTCCGCAGATCAAGCAGCAGGCTGAAGCCTGATCCAACCGCCGGCGACGCGCAAACGTCGCCGGCCCTTGGCTGTAGTTCATAGTCCAATGACCGATGTTGATAGGGTAACGGACCGTTCGCCTCGCAGCGCGCCTGTCCGTCGCCGACCGCCCGATTGGCTCATCGCCCCGCATCTGCGCCAGCATCATTCTGGTGTCGACGCCCGGCACCTCTTCGCAGGTCGGCACAGCGTGAGCGATAGCCACGATCGCGATCGTCCCGAGCGGTCGGCCCGGGTTCCATTTCCCGACTGGAAAGACGGTAGCGGCAGGCCACTATTTACTTTGCTCGGGCCGCCTCATCGCCGACGTGATGGCGGGCCGGCGGGGTAGGGGTCGATCACCCGTCGGCGCGGACTGAGGCGAAGGCTGTATGAGAGTGATGATCAACGATTAGGGATGAAAGATGCAACGTTTCGATGCGATCGTGGTCGGCGCAGGCTTTGCGGGCATGCACATGCTGGTCAAGCTGCGTGAGATGGGTCTGAGCGCGCTGGTGATCGAACGCGGCAGCGACGTTGGCGGCACTTGGTACTGGAACCGCTATCCGGGCGCGCGCTGCGACGTGCCGTCGATGGACTATTCGGTGCCGTGGGACGACGAACTCGATCAGGAATGGAACTGGACCGAGCGTTACGCCGCCCAGCCCGAAATCCTGACCTACGCGCTCCACCTCGCCGATCGCCACGATCTGCGCCGCGATATCAAGTTCAACGCGTCGGTGAACAAGGCCGACTGGAACGAAGACAGCAAGACCTGGACGGTCGGCACCGACACCGGCGACACCTATGAAGCGCGCTTCTTCATCAGCGGCGCGGGTGCCCTGTCCGAACCGAACCTGCCCGATATTCCAGGCATCAAGAGCTTCAAGGGCGAGCTTTATCACACCGGCCGCTGGCCGCGTGACAAGGTGGCGCTGAAGGGCAAGCGCATCGCCGTGCTGGGCACCGGATCGACCGGGGTCCAGGCGTCGACCGCGATCGCCAAGGAAGCCGAGCATCTCTACGTGCTGCAGCGGACCGCGCAATACAGCCTGCCGTGCCTCACGCCGCCGCTGTCGGACGAGGAGATCGCGAAGCGCAAGGCGATCTATCCCGCGCACCGCGAATGGCAGCGCAACAGTTTTGCCGCGACCTGGTCTGATGTCGGAACCCCCTTCGCGATGACGGCGGCGGAGCACACGCCCGAACAGCGCCTCGCCAATATGGAGAAGTGCTGGGCATCGGGGACGGCGGCGCTCGTCGGCGTCTATGCCGACGTGTCAACCAATGCCGAAACCGCGCAGGAAGTGTCGGACTTCGTCCGCAACAAGATCCGCCAGACGGTCAAGGATCCGGTCACGGCCGAGCGCCTGTGCCCCAAGCAGGGCACCTATATCGGTACCCGCCGCATCATCATCGACACCGGCTATTACCAGATCTTCAACCAGCCCAACGTGACGCTGGTCGACATCACCGAGGATCCGATCGTCGAGATCACCGATACGGGCGTGAAGCTGAAGAGCGGCACGTTCCACGAACTCGACATGCTCGTCGTCGCGACCGGATATGACGCCGTCACCGGGCCGCTTCTGTCGATGAACATTACCGGCAAGGACGGGCTGGAATTGCGCGAAGCGTGGAAGGATGGCCCGCACACCTATATGGGCCTGGCCGTCGCCGGCTTCCCGAACCTGTTTACGATCACCGGCCCGAGCAGCCCGGGCGTTCTTGCCAACGTGATCTTCTCGATTGACCAGCACGTCCAGTGGATCGCCGGCGTTCTCGAGCATATGCGCAAGATCGACGCGGTCGAGATCGACACGACCGAGGCGGCGCAGAACGAATGGGCGATGCACGCCGCCGAAACCTATTCGCGGGCGCTGCGCATCCACGACGACCAGAACTGGTATCTGGGCACGAACATCCCGGGCAAGCCGCGTTCGGTGCTCGTCTACCAGGGTGGCCTGGGCTTCTATAAGACCAAGTGCGACGAGATCGCTGCCGACAATTATCGCGGCTTCGTGTTCGAGCGCGAGAAGGCGGCGGCCTGAGCGGGCGGGGCCTGCGCCCCGCCTAAAACTTCAACCGCTTTTTAACTGACGTGGGCCTTTCAGTCTGGCCGAGTGCCGCGCGGCGTCAATTGGCCGCTTACCGTCAGATCGTCCCACACAGGCGTGCTGCACAGCTTGTGATAATAAGGTGCGTAGAAGGGCGAGTTCACCTGCAGGCGCATGTGCTCGGTATTGACGTAGTAGTTCTTACCGACGCCGCCGACCTCATTCATCGAGATGAGCTTGCTCGCTTCCTCGTCCAGCTCGGCATTGTAGCGATCGAACGCGTCCTGCTTGACGTCGACCTGGGCGTGCCCGGTCTCGAGCATCTTGATGATGCACTGGGTCGCATAGGAGCACCAGATCGCGAACCACACCGGCTGGGCGGGGCCGCCCGACACCGGCTGCGAGTTCGGGCCGTAGAGCGTCCACAGGTTCGGGAAGCCCGGGTTCATCATGCCGACATAAGCGCGCGGGCCATCACCCTCGTCCCACTTCTGGTGGAGGTCGACACCGTCCTTGCCGATATAGCGGGCCGGCCACAGATATTTGACGACATCGAAGCCGGTCGCGGTGACGAACAAGTCGGCCTCGTAGATCTTGCCGTCCGCGGTCTCGATGCCTTCGGGCACGAGCCGCTTGATCGGCGTGGTGACCAGTTCGACGTTCGGCTGGGTCAGCGCCTTGTACCAGCCATTGTCGACGATCGGACGGCGCGAAAAGGGCGCGTAATCGGGCATGACCTTGTCGATCAGATCCTGCCGCCCGCCGAGCTGGTGGCTCATATAGGCGGTCAGATCCCTGCGGATCTGGTCGTTCGCCTCGCTGACGATGCCGCCTTTGGCCTGCCATTCGGGATCGACCTGCATCAGGCCGTGCGTTTCGAACAGACCCGACGTCGCGCTGTAGCGCCACCAGTTCCAGTAGCCGGGAAGATTGTGGACGAGCCACTGCACTTCGGGCTCCATCGCCTCGCCATATTTCTCACGCGGCATCATCCACTGCGCGGTGCGCTGGAAGACGGTGACCTGGCTGCCTTCGCGGGCGAGCGCACCGAGCATCTGGATGCCGGTCGACCCCTGGCCGACCGTCGCGATCTTCTTGCCCTTCAGGTCGACATCGTCCTTCCACAAGGCGGTGTGGACGATCTCGCCCTTGAAGTTCTCCTGCCCTTCCCAGTCGACGACCTTCGGGGTCGCGAACAGGCCGGCGCACGAGATGATCGCATTGGCATCTTCCTTCAGCACGCCATCGGGCGTGTCGAATTCGAGCTTCCACACGTTGCGATCGTCGTCCCAGGTGGCCTTCTTCAGGTCATGTTCGAAGCGGGTCTTGTCGAACACGCCGCGCTTCTTCGACACCTTGCGCAGATATTCGCGCACCTCGGCGCCGCGGCCGAAATATTCGGACCATTCGTGATCGCGTTCGAACAGGAATTCGTAGGTGATCGAGATCGTGTCGACGCGGACGTCGGGATAGCGGTTGATGTTCCACACGCCGCCCGGGTCCTTGCGGCGCTCGTACACCGTGTAGGGGATGCCGAGATTGTCGAGCTGGACGCCGGTGCCGATGCCCGCGAAGCCGCTGCCGATCACCGCAACCTTGAAGCCTTCGGGGATCTCCGGCTTCCCGTTGGTCCAATCGACCATATACGGGAATTCCTTGAACCCGGTCAGGTCGCGGCGGAGGTTGAACTCCATCTCGCCGTTCGGAATGCCGGTGACCATGTCCATCATCCGGCGCAGATCGGCTTCGGCCGGCTCTTCCAGATTGGCGGGACCGGCATTCTTTTCGAGCCACGCAGCCGCCTTGTCGGCAAGCCATGCCTTCTGCTCGGGACTCATCTTGGCGCCGACGGGGAGAGCCGCGAACGCTTCGTCACGGGTGATGTGGAACATCGCCAGCTTGACCGCATTCAGATCCGCCAGCTCCACCGCGCGCCGGATATAGGCGGCGTCCTTCTTCGCTTCGTGCTCCACGAACTGACCTCGGATAGGGAGATGTGGACATACGGCACCTTCGCCTGCCGTGCGCCGCATCTATGTTTGAAGATGAAGGGCTGAGAGGATGCCGGAGCCGCGTGACCCCGGCATCCCTGCCATCTTAATATTCGGCCGGCACAGCTGAGCCGGACTTCTCGTCCTTCGGCGCTTCGGCAACGAGCGCCTCGGTCGTAATGAGAAGCGACGCTACCGAGGCTGCATCCTGCAGCGCGGTGCGCACCACCTTTGCCGGATCGATCACGCCGGCCTGGACGAGGTCGCCATATTCGCCGGTCGCCGCGTTGAAGCCCCAGCTATAATCGGAGGATTCGAGCAGCTTTCCGACGATGTAGGATCCGTCCTCGCCAGCATTTTCAGCGATCTGCCGGGCCGGCGCGCGCAGAGCGCGCCGGATGATATCGATGCCCGACTGCTGATCATCATTGGCGGCTTTCAGCCCGTCGAGCGCCTTGAGCGCCCGTAGCAGAGAAATGCCCCCACCAGGCAGGATACCCTCTTCGACGGCTGCGCGGGTGGCATGGAGAGCATCGTCGACGCGATCCTTCTTTTCTTTGACCTCAACCTCGGTCGCGCCGCCGACGCGGATGACGGCGACGCCCCCTGCAAGCTTGGCCAGTCGCTCCTGAAGCTTCTCGCGATCATAGTCACTGGTCGTGCTATCGATCTGCTGACGCAGTTGCGCGACCCGGTTATCGATATCGGCTTTGACACCGACGCCATCGATGATCGTGCTATTATCCTTGTCGATCGTGACCTTCTTCGCGCGGCCGAGCATATCGATCGTGACATTCTCAAGCTTGGTGCCAAGCTCTTCGCTGACCACCTCCCCGCCGGTCAGAATGGCGATATCTTCAAGCATCGCCTTGCGGCGATCGCCGAAGCCCGGCGCCTTGACAGCAGCCACCTTGAGACCGCCTCGCAGCTTGTTAACGACCAGTGTCGCCAGAGCTTCCCCTTCGACGTCCTCGGCGATGATCAGAAGCGGGCGACCCGACTGAACCACCTTCTCGAGGAGGGGGACCATGGGCTGCAAATTGGCAAGCTTCTTTTCGTGAAGGAGGATGAAGGGCTCGTCGAGCTCGACTTTGAGCTTTTCGGCATTGGTGATGAAATAAGGCGACAAATAGCCTCGATCGAACTGCATACCGTCGACCGTCTCGAGTTCGGTCTGCAGGCTCTTGGCCTCCTCGACCGTAATCACGCCTTCATTGCCGACCTTTTCCATTGCCTCGGCAAGGATGCTGCCGACTTCGGCATCGCCGTTGGCCGAGATCGTCGCGACCTGCGCAATCTCGCTGTTCGCGCTGACCTTCTTGGCGTGGGCTTCGAGATCCCTGATAACGGCACCGACCGCCAGATCGATCCCGCGCTTGAGGTCCATCGGGTTCATTCCCGCCGCGACGGCCTTCGAGCCTTCGCGCACGATGGCCTGGGCGAGAACGGTCGCGGTCGTCGTGCCGTCACCCGCCTTGTCATTCTGCTTATTCGCGACCTCGCGCAACATCTGCGCGCCCATATTCTCGAACTTATCGGCAAGTTCGATCTCCTTGGCGACGGTGACGCCGTCCTTGGTGATGCGCGGAGCGCCGAAGCTCTTCTCGATGACCACGTTGCGGCCTTTGGGGCCCAGGGTGACCTTCACCGCATTGGCGAGAGTGTCGACGCCGCGCAGCATGCGGTCGCGCGCATCCGAAGCGAATTTGACTTCCTTCGCAGCCATGAGGGCTAAACTCCTTTCATTCCTGACTGATGGTGGGGTCAGGCCGCCTGCCTGAGATTGGCCACGGTTTCGATCACGCCGAGGATGTCGCTCTCTTTCATGATGAGCAGGTCCTCGCCGTTGATCTTGACCTCGGTTCCGGACCATTTGCCGAACAGGATGTGGTCACCGGCCTTCACAGCCAGTTCGACCAGCTGGCCATGCTCGTCGCGCACGCCGGTACCGACGGCGACGACCTCTCCCTCCTGCGGCTTCTCTCTGGCGTTGTTAGGAATGATGATGCCGCCCGAGGTCTTCTCCTCGGCTTCGACGCGGCGGACGACCACACGGTCGTGCAAGGGGCGGAAATGCATGCATAACCTCCGTTTGCAAAACAGGTTGAATCGCGCCTGCTGGCCCTTTTTGCAGCAGGCGGGTGCCAGCTAATGCGGGTCGATTTTCCGTTCAAGACAGGGAACGAAAAATTTTGGCACTCGGCATGATAGAGTGCCAATCTCCATGACAAGGCACATCGCAGAGTCTTGACGGATCGGCCGACGCAGCCCAGATTTTCCTTGCGATCGACATGATCGCGAAGCGACCAACGAAAGGAGGATGGCGTGTCGCAGCCCGAACCCAAACCTGTCATCTTTTTCGCAACGCGCCGCGCGGGACCGAGCCACGAACCCGAAGTAGATCATGCCATTCGGCGCGCACGACAGGGTAAATCGACCCAATCCAAGACTGACGGAGCTCCACCCGGCCCGCCTACTATGGTCATTCGGATCCACTTCGCTTTGCCATCAAGTCGGCCAGCCGATGAGCCAAGTGTCCATTGAAATGGTCGATCACACATTTCTCAGGCAGCTTCAGGGCTATGGCCTGACCACGGCGGAAATTCATTTCCATCGACCCGATGCTCCATCGCTGCTGCAGCTTTTCGTCTGGCAGCAATATGATCTGGCGCCCGACTTTCCCGTCCTGTTCGATTTTCTCGACTTTTGGCGCAGGGAAATTGATGCCGCTCTCCATTCGGTACGGATCGCGCACGATCAAATGGTTCAGCCGCGCGAATGGCTTGCGGTTGATGGGATCATATCGCTGCACTAAGCCCCGAGCGGGGCTACAGATTCAATCGTCTGGGTGAAGCTTTCTTCCAACGTCTCTCCGCGGACCCTAACGACCGATTTCGGGCATGCGCGAAGTCTGGCTGAACGGCTGATTAGGGGCGCGTTACTGCCATCGCTGTTACCCGTCGCCCAGAGCGTCAATCTAACGTCCGATGGCGACTGCCGAATGGTCCTCGCGCATCGCCGGGATGCCGGCCTCCTTGCGCTCCGAGTAGCGGTCGACGAGCTGTTCGACGTGCGGGCGCATCAGCACGGTCATCCGTACGAGTTCCTCCATCACGTCGACGATCCGCTCATAATAGCTGGAAGGCCGCATCCGATCGTCATCACCAAACTCCTTATAGGCCATGGCGACCGAACTCTGGTTGGGGATCGTGAACATTCGCATCCAGCGTCCGAGCAGGCGTAGCGTATTGACGCTGTTGAAGGACTGCGACCCGGCCGACACCTGCATGACGGCGAGTGTGCGGCCTTGAGTTGGGCGCATACCGCCCATCGCCAACGGTAGGTGGTCGATCTGAGCCTTCATGACGCCAGTGATCTGGCCATGCCGCTCGGGGCTGCACCACACATGCCCTTCGCTCCACAGGGAGAGCTCGCGCAGCTCGTGCACGGCGGGGTGGTCGTCGCCCGCCGCTTGTTCAGGCAGCGGCAGGTCAGACGGATCGAAAATCCGGGTCTCGGCGCCGAATAACTGGAGCAAACGGGCCGCCTCCTCGACGCAGAGGCGCGAAAAGGAGCGCTGGCGGAGGGAACCGTAGAGCAGCAGGATGCGTGGCGGTGGCTGGTCGGCACCAAGACCCAACGCAGGCCGGTCGATGACGAAGGATCGGTCGAGCGCCGGCAGATATTTGGGACTGGATAGGGCGCGGACGCGGTTCATGCGGTGCCTTTCGGTTTCTCGGTGAATAGGAGATCGGCAGCGAAGTGCGATGCCAAGGCTCCAAGGATCTGCGCCGCGATGAATCCGGGCACGCATGCGGGGGCGATGCCGGCGAAGCTGTCGCTAAACGACCGTGCGATGGTGATCGCGGGGTTGGCGAAGCTGGTCGACGAGGTAAACCAGTAGGCGGCCGTGATGTAGAGCGCGACGCTAGCCGGGATGCTTTCGGGCCGCATCCTCGCCGTGCCGAGGATCGTCACGATGATGCCGAAGGTAGCAACCGCCTCACCGATCCATTGGCCGGGGCCGATGCGGATCTTACGCGACAGCTGCAGAACCGGGACGTCGAACATCAGGTGGGCGAGCCAGACGCCGAGAACGCCACCGATCAGCTGGGCGAGGACATAGCTGATAGTCACCCTGGTGCTGACGTGGCCGCGCAGGCGCATGACGAGTGTGACAGCCGGATTGAGATGCGCTCCGGAGACCGGACCGAGCATGGTGATCAGCACAAACAGCATCGCACCGGTCGCCAATGTGTTCCCGAGCAGCGCGATGGCGACGTTCCCGTGGCCAGTCGCTCAGCCATGATGCCCGAGCCGATGACCGTCGCGAAGAGGATGAGGCTGCCGAGCGCCTCGGACAGGAGGGCTTGGCGGATCACGTCCCGCTGACACGCTGGCCGGCTGCGTCGACGACCTGTTCGCCGTCTTCTTTGGCGAAGGCGCCGCGTTGCGCGTCCGGCAGAATGTGGAGCACCGCTTCGGACGGACGGCATAGTTTCACACCGAGCGGAGTCACGATGAGCGGTCGGTTGATGAGGATCGGATGTTCCAGCATCGCGTCGATCAGCGCCTCGTCGCTCAGGGTTTGATCGTCGAGGCCAAGCTCGGCGTAGGGCGTGCCCTTCTCCCGGAGCAGATCGCGGGGCGTCATTCCGGCGCGTTCGATCATCTCGACGAGCAGGGCGCGCGATGGCGGCGTCTTCAGGTACTCGATCACGTGGGGCTCGACGCCGCTATTGCGGATCAGCTCGAGCGCGTTGCGCGACGTTCCGCAGTCCGGATTATGGTAGATGACGATTTCGGTCACGGCCGGTCCTTCAGCAGCAGGCGAGGTCGGCGAGCAAGGGCTCGCAGAGTTCGGCGCGGCCCTGACAGCAATCCTTGGCAAGGAAGGTCATCAAGGCGCGAAGCATGTCAATGTTGGCGCGCTGGATCTGCTGTCGGCCCTGCCGCTCGGCGATCACCAGCCCGGCTTTAGCAAGCACAGCAAGATGGGTTGAGAAGGTGCTTTGCGTTAGCCCACTTGCCTCGACCAGCGCACCTGTCGGCAAACCGTCCGGCTCGTGCCGAACAAGCAAGCGGAAGGCGTTGAGCCGGGTTGAGTGTGCCAGAGCCGCGAGCGCAGCAATTGCCAAGTCCTGATCCATAGATCGGGAATGCCCGATTAGTTGCCCGCGGGCAAGAGCCATCGACTTATCCCGATGTAAGCGGCTCACCAATGTCGGCTTTTCCTAAGATCAATGGACGGCAGGTTTTGAGCACGCACCGAGCCAGGCTAAACGGCCGATAATGGGGCGCAAGGCTGCCTGCATCATGACCGGCGGTCTATAGCCGCCTCACTCCCTTCAAATATTCAACAAGTCGACAAAGTGGAGCGCGACGCCCGCGACCGACGTGACGGCAAGGGTGGCGATCACGCTCCACCTCAGCACGAAGATCGCATGGAGCGCACCCAGCGAGAGGACGAAGGCGGCGGGATCGAGGCTCTCCAGCACCGGCGCGTCGAAGCGGATCGGCCCCAGTGCGAGCGGCGCGGTCTCACGGAACAGCGTATGCAGCGCGAACCACATGGCGAGGTTCAGCACCACGCCGACCACTGCCGCCGTGATCGCGGAGAGGGCGGCGGCGATGGCGGCATTGCCGCGCAACCGTTCGACGAAGGGCGCGCCTAGGAAAATCCAAGCGAAGCAGGGCATGAACGTCACCCAGGTCGCCAGTAACCCGCCCAGCGTCCCCGCCACCAGCGGCGACAGCGCGCCCGGATCGCGATAGGCGCCGAGGAAGCCTACGAACTGGAGCACCATGATCAGCGGCCCTGGCGTCGTCTCCGCCATGCCGAGGCCATCGAGCATCTCTTTCGGCCCCAGCCAGCCATAATGATCGACCGCCTGCTGCGCGACATAGGCCAGCACCGCATAGGCGCCGCCGAACGTCACCATCGCCATTTTCGAGAAGAAGGTGGCGATCCGACTAAACACGTCGTCGGGGCCGAGCAGCGCGATCAGCGCGGCGACCGGGATCAGCCACAAAGCGAGCCAGACGATCGCGGTCCGTGCGGTTTCGCGCCACGACGGATTGGCATGGTCGGGCAATTCCTCGCCCAGCAGGGTTTCGGCGTCCGGCACGATCTCGCCGCCCGCAGGACCATGCCCGCTGCCGCCCGCGAACAATCCTGCTCCCCGTCGACCCGCCAGCCAGCCGATCAGGCCCGCACCCAGCACGATCAGCGGGAAGGGTGCCCCGACGAAGAAGATCAGGACGAAGGCCGCCGCCGCGAGCATACGCGACGCCATCGTCTTCAGCGCGCGACCGCCGATCCGCAGGACCGCCTGCACCACCACCGCAAGAACCGCCGCCTTCAGCCCGAAGAACAGCGCCGAGACGATGCCGATTTGCCCGAAAAGGACGTAGATCCAGCTCAGCGCCATGATCGCGATCGCGCCGGGCAGGACGAACAGGGTGCCCGCGATCACGCCGCCCTTCGTCCGGTGCATCAGCCAGCCGATATAGGTCGCCAGCTGCTGCGCCTCCGGGCCGGGCAGGAGCATGCAGTAATTGAGAGCATGGAGGAAGCGATGCTCCCCGATCCAGCGTTTCTCCTCGACCAGGATGCGGTGCATAACCGCGATCTGCCCGGCGGGGCCGCCGAAGGAGAGCAGGGCGATCCGCAGCCAGACCCAGAAGGCTTGGCCCCACGTCACCGGCGCGGGGCGTGCGGGCGCGGTGGCGCCCCTTTCGATGTCAGCCATGACCGCCCCTTACGAACGCGCGCGGGCGGGCTGGTGCGATGTCCAGTCGTGCTTTTCGCCCTGCGCATCGCGGGACCAGCGGTAGAGCGCGTCATAGACGGCCATGCCCGCTTCGAGCTGCGCATGATCGTCGCTGAAGCTGCGCGACAGGCCCAGCGAGATGGCGAGCAGTCCCGCCGCCTCGGGCGCGATATCGAGTGTGTCGGTGTCCGCCCCGCGCACGATCGCGGCGAGCCGGGTCAGCGGCTCATGCGTGTCGAGCCCGAACGCCTCGATCATCAGGTCGAAGGTGCAGCGCCCGTCGCGGTGGCTCCAGAAAACACGGTCGTCGGACAGGTCGAACGGCTCCGCCCCCTGCGACACCGCAACGCTCAGCACGTCGCCGGGCGAGACGTAGAGGAAGCGCGCCTGGGGATCGACGAAGCGGCGGATCAGCCAGGGGCAAGCGATGCGATCGATCTTCGGCCGCGCGCGCGTCACCCACCATGTGCCGCCATCGTCGTGGCGCGGCGGCAGGTGATCGAGGCAGACGGTTATCCCGCCCGCACTTCGCCACGCTTCGAACCCGCCGTCGAGGATCTCAGCCGCCCGCCCGTCGCTGCGCAGCAGGGCGGCGACCGCGGCGGCCGGCCCGGCGCCGTCGGCATCGACCAGCAGGATCGGCTGATCGACCGGATCGGCCCAGTCGAGCGCATTGTCGGGGGATCGCGGGATCGATCCGGGGATGATCTCACGCGGCTGATCGCGCAGATCGATGATCAAAGGGGCGGCAGGGGTGCCGACGAGGCGGTCGAGCTTGCTGGCCGCAATGGCGTTATAGGCAGGCATAAGGCGTCCTTGATGACAATCGGGACGCGATGCTTCGGCTGACGCCTCGTGGGGGGATCGCCACCCCCATTGCCGGCCATCATGCTGTGGCGGGAAAAGTTGTCAAGCGTGATGGATCAGGCCCGTAGGCGACTAACTCCGATACTCAACCCTCCGACGGGCTCGCGTCCTTTCAGATTAAAAGTGAGGGAATATTTCTGTTCCTGATTTGCGGTCGCAGACTCTCAATATTCTAGGAGGTAAGTGCTCAGAATGTGACCGCTGGCAGATCGCCACGATTTCTCCATGAGGAAGCAGCGACCATGCCTGTGCGGAAATTGGACCGGATTGGCCGGCTGCGTCGGGAGCTAGGTATCTATGCTCCGGCGGAAAGCGCCGATGCGCAGCGAGGAAACCAAACAGCGCAGGATCGCTCGATGATCTTTCCTTCGGAAGAAAGGACATCGAACGTTCGCGCACTGTCTCCGAACTCAACCTCGCGGATGCGCAAGCTGCGCGCACTGTCGCATTCCAAGGATCGATAATTTGGTAGTCGGGCCAGCGAGCGCGAAATCAACGATCTCGAATGTCTGCTTTCAGGCGGGCTAGAGCGGCAATCGAACGACCGATATGGGGCGCGTAGCTGCCGCTTTGCACCATCGATTGGGGGAGCCCCCCATCAGCAGCAGCCATACGATGTCGGGCGGCATCTCAGGTGATGCCACCACTTACACCCGCATTGCCTTTGCGGCGACCTAATGCCGACGTTGCGCTCGACTATCCCGGCCATTTGCGCGGAGATCGCGCCGTAACATCGCGCTCATCATGAGGGGGCGCGGGTCCAGACCTGGCCCTGACAGAAGAAGGCGATGCAGCCTTCGACCTGGAGCGTGTTGTCGGGGAGCAGGCTCGCCTTGCTCTTGTAGGTCCGACCCGATCGGGGATCGTAGATCGAGCCGATCCACTTCGCGCTATCGGGGACGAAATCGGTCAGGATCTGAAGCGCTGCCAGCGGCCGGGCGCGCAGCGCCGGATCGGGATTGTTGGTGTCAGTCTTGGGCGCCGCCGGATCGGGTTTCAGGATCTTGACGATGCGCCCGCACATGTTGGCGCCGCAGCCTTGGATCCGCACAATCGATTTACCGCCGTCGGTGATCCAGTCGCCCATGATCGGCTTTGGCGCGGACGTCGCGGCGGCCAGCGGCGCAGCGGCGAGGCAAAGGGCGATCGTCACGGTGAAGTGTCTCAAGATCATCTCCTGATACGGGAAGGTTACGACAGGTGCGTCGCCAGCGCGGTGCGGAAGCGGCGCAGCTCGTCGACGAACAGGTCAGGCTGTTCGAACGCCGCGAAATGGCCGCCGCGCGCCGGCTCGGTCCAGCTGACGAAGCGCGGATAGAGCCGCTCGGTCCATTTGCGCGTCGAGCGCAATATCTCTTTCGGGAAACTCGACACGCCCACCGGGATAGTGACCTGGTGGCCCGCGAAATTGGTCGAACTCTCATGATAGAGCCGCGCCGCGCTCGTGCCGCTGTTGGTCAGCCAGTAGAGCATGATGTTGTCGAGGATTTCATCATAATGCAGCACATGGGTCGGATGGCCGCCGCAGTCGGTCCACAGAAAAAATTTCTCGTAGATCCAGGCCGCCTGCGCCACCGGGCTGTCGGCAAGACCGTAGCCGAGCGACTGCGGCTTCGTCCGCTGCACCTCCGAATAGGCACGGTTGTAGAGCTGATGGTCGGTGAATTGCGCTATGACCGCGGTCTCGGCCGGGTCGAGCGCGCCGCGCTCGGCTTCGCTCGGGAAGCCGAGCGGCAGATTGAGATGGATCGCGGCGAGCCCGGCAGGCGCCTGCGCGCCCATCGCCTGCGAAATCCCCGCGCCCCAGTCACCGCCCTGAGCGATATAGTCGGCATAACCAAGCCGCTCCATAAGGACCGCCCAGGCGCGCGCGATGCGCTCGATATTCCAGCCGCGCTCGCGCGGCTTGTCGGAAAAACCGTATCCCGGGATGCTCGGGATCACGAGGTGAAAGGCGTCCGCGGCCTCGCCGCCGTGGCGCACGGGATCTGCGAGCGCGTCGATTACCTTGAGGAACTCGACGATCGATCCGGGCCAGCCGTGGGTGAGCAGGAGGGGCGTCGCGCTGGGCTCGGCCGAGCGGATATGGAGGAAATGGATCGCCAAGCCGTCAATCGTGGTGGTCGACGAACCTCGGCGATTGATCTCGGCTTCGCACCGCCGCCAGTCATAATGGTGGCGCCAATGGTTGCAGAGCGCTTTCATCTCGTCGAGCGGCACCCCCTGGAACCAGCCTTCGCCAGTTTCGCGATCGGGCCAGCGTGTCATATCCAGCCGTGCCGCGAGGTCGTCGAGCTGCTGTTGCGGCACGGCAAGCCGCAAGGGTTGGATCGCGTCATGTTGAACCAGGGACATCATCTCGATCTCTTATGAAAAGTGCGCCGCCGCCTTTCTGAGGCGGCGCTGTTATAAAACTCACGTGAGCTGTCGCGACATCGATCGCGGCCAACTCAAGCGGTCGATTGGCACGACGAACGGCGGTCCTTGGAACAGAGAATCGCTTCGCTGAGGGACCGATGTAGGGCGCATTGCTGCCTCATCGGTGCAGTGAGAAGCCCACCTTTCCTGCAACAAGCGCCCACCAGCAGATCAAGGGCTGCGCGAACAAGCGAGGATAGTGGTAAAGCCATCCCGCGCCCGTCCCGGTGGATAGGTCGTGCACCGCGTGATTGATGTCCACCGGGTAAACGCAAACAGCGTAGAGGGCGAGCATCACCCCTGCGATCGACCGGGTACGCGGCAGGAACAATCCGATAGCACCTGCTAATTCAGCGAGACCGGTCGCGATGATCACCGCGTGCGGCGCAGGTATCGAGGGTGGCATCATCGCCGCAAAGAACCCGGGGCGCAGCAAATGGATCATGCCGATGAAAAGGAAGATTGGCGCGATAGTGATGCGCGCGAGATTGGGTACCCGCGTCGAAGATCCCTCTGGTCGGATGTCCATAGGAGACAGCTCTCGATTTGAATGTGTTCAAGCAGCCTGCAATGTCGCGCCATAAGTGCGGGTCATGTCCTCGCCCCGATCATAGCGCCCGGTCCATTCGGCGAAATAGTCTGGCAGCGCCTCATGGACCGGATCGTGCCAGGGCAATTGCGCGGCGAGCACGCCCGCCAGCGACTGCATCCGTGCCTTGAACGGCAGCGTCTGATCGCTCTTGTTGCGCAGGAGGATATCGGCCGGGACATCGTCGATATGGCGGACGAATTCCTCGCCCATCATTTTGAACAGCCCGCCCGAATGCGCCATATATCGGCGGTAATTGGCAATGCGGTAGAGATAGCGGCCAACGACATGATCGTAGATGATCAGGCCCGAACTGCGATGCTCGATCTCTTCGCAGAAATGCCAGAGCATCAGCGAGGCGACGCGCGTGTCGCCTCCAGCGAACAGCTTGTCGCGGTGATCGATCAGCAGCTTGAAAAAGGGCGTGAACACACTTTCGAGACCGCCGACATAGCCGAGGTGGAATTCGAGCGGATGCGCTTCGTACAGCTCGTCATACGAGGCAACGACCTTGTCGAGCGTCTCCTGCAGGCCAGGATAGCGGCGAATCAGCGCCTTGAGATGTTTCTTGTGCGCAAGCGAATGGATGCTTTCCTGCGCACGGAAGGCTTTGGCCTCCGCCAGCACCGCCGGATCCGTGATCCGCGCTTCGGCATCCTGCACAGCGCGGCAGATATACTTCTCAAACCCGACAGCGAGGAACGAGATCTTGTTCATCATCACCGAAAAGCCCGGATCCTGGGGATTCCAGATGAAGGCCACATCATCGAATACGAAAGGGATCTTGCGCAGTTTTAGATCGGTCATCGGGGTCGCTCCCAGGCGAGTCCATCCAGCGTCGGCGCGATCTATATACAATAATGGACAATATGTCCATTTATCGTTAGGGGTGCGATATGAGCGGTGACGGTCCCGACAGCAAAGCCGCGCTTTTACGGGCGCCACGGCGCGGCGAGGATCGCGGCGCGGCGCGGCGCGCTATGACGCGCGAGCAGATCTGCAAGGCTGCCAATAGGCTGTTCGCGACGGTTGGGTATGCGGCGGCGACAATGGACCAGATCGCCAATGCGGCCGAGATCCGGCGGTCGACGCTCTACACGCACTTCGCGGACAAGGAGCAGATCCTGGAGGCGATCGGCGAAAACTACGTCATCGACGTCTGCGATGTCATCCGGCGGCTGCCGGGGCCTGCGCCGTCCGATACGGAGATCGGCGCCTGGGTCGCGGATTTCGCCGACTTCGTGACGTCCGAGCCGGCGCCTGCCGAGCTGATCATGGCGGTGGGCATGCAGCCGGGAACACCACAGGCAACCGCGCGGTTCGGCGCGACGATGATGCGGTGCTTTGCCGAACAGTTCATCGCCTTCGAACGCGCCCTGCAACCGGGCGAAGGCTTCCGACTGGCATGGGCGCAGGCGACGCTGGCAGAACTCGGTCATGCCCTGACCCACCGCGCCCGGCATGGCGACGATCAGACATCGCGTGACCGGCTGGCCGTGGCGACGATGCTGTTCGGTCGCTTCCTGCGCGAGGAACGCTGACCACCGAGAATAAAATGAGGAGGAGGGGACGATGGACGACAGGATCGAGCCGTTCACGATCGCGGCGACCGACGCGCAACTGGGCGACCTGCGCGAAAGGCTGCTTCGCACCCGCTGGCCGCGCGAGATTGGCGACAACGGCGCGTGGCAGGCGGGCGCCAACCTGGCCTATATGCGCGAGCTGACTGACTATTGGCTCAACACCTATGACTGGCGCGCGCAAGAAGCGAAGATGAACGCGCTGCCGCAGTTCCGAACCACTATCGACGGCGTGCCGATCCATTTCATCCATGTGAGGGGCAAGGGCTCAAACCCGACCCCGCTGATCCTAAACCACGGCTGGCCGTGGACGTTCTGGGACATGCGCGAGATCATCGGGCCGCTGGCCGACCCCGCCGGAGTGGGTGGCGATCCGGCCGATGCGTTCGACGTGATCGTGCCGTCGCTGCCCGGCTTCACCTTTTCGAGCCCGCTCGACCGGCCAGGCGTCAACTTCTTCGAGACGGCGCATCTGTGGGTGAAGCTGATGGACCGGCTCGGCTACGAACGCTTCGCGACGCAGGGCGGGGATTTCGGCGCGATGATCTCGGCGATGCTGGGCCATGCCTATCCCGATCGCGTGATCGGCGCACACCTCCACTTCATCGCGCCGATCAAGCCGCCTTATCCCGAACCGTCGGATTTCGAGCCGCACGAATATGCCTGGGGCGCGAAGACGCAGACGTTCATGCAGGACGGAAACGGCTATATGCAGATCCAGCGCACCCGCCCGCAGACGCCGGCCTTCGCGCTGAATGACTCACCGGTCGGCCTGGCCGCATGGCTGGTTGAAAAGCGTTACGCCTGGGCAGATGTCCGTGACGGGCTGGAGACGGTGTTCAGCAAGGACGATCTGCTGGATACGGTGATGCTGTACTGGCTCACCGAAACCTATGTCAGTTCGGCCCGCTATTATTACGAAGCGCGGCCCGGCAATGC
The DNA here is from genome assembly GCF_004005865.1 of Sphingomonas crocodyli. Lineage (NCBI taxonomy): Bacteria > Pseudomonadati > Pseudomonadota > Alphaproteobacteria > Sphingomonadales > Sphingomonadaceae > Sphingomonas > Sphingomonas crocodyli. Next base: position 213,861 of record NZ_SACN01000003.1, on the reverse strand, counting down.
GGGGCCGGTCCACGATCGCGTGCCTGTGGTCGAGGCGCCGGTGGGAGTGCTGCAATTCGCCGAGGATGTGATGCCGCAGCCGCGCCGCTGGGCCGAGCGTTATTACAATCTCCAGCGCTGGAACGTCGCCCACACGGGCGGGCATTTCGCGCCCATGGAGGTACCGGACCTGATGATCGACGACATCAGGGCGTTCTTCCGCGAACTTCTGACCTAGCGCTATCCCGGATCGACATGTCTGCTTTCAGGCATAGGATTAGCGGCACGAATGACCGGTCATGAGGCGCGTTCCTGCCCGCTAAATACATCCCGTCCGATCCGGTCGCTCCATCCCAGAGCCCCCTTGCTTTTTGAGCCGTGTCGTTGATCCTGCTCCAAAATCAGAATGGGTTATGGAGGGACAGATGAAAGGCGCGGGAGACGTATCCGACCTCGATGTCGTCGTCGTAGGCGGCGGCTTTGCCGGGATCTACATGGTTCACACGTTGCGGAATGCGGGCTTCGATGTCCGCGCGATCGACAAAGCGGGGGATTTCGGCGGGACCTGGTATTGGAATCGCTATCCGGGCGCGCGCTGCGACGTCGAAAGCTTCGACTATTCCTACTCTCGCCGGAGATCGATCAGGAGTGGACTTGGACGGAGCGCTACGCGGCTCAGCCGGAAATCCTGCGCTATGCTCATTTCGTGGCGGATCGGCTGGGCGTCCGGCCCTACTTCACCTTCAACATGGCAATGGTCGGCGCCGACTATGACGAGGCGGTCGCGCGCTGGACGATCCGTACCGACAAGGGCGACAGCCTGACGGCGCAGTTCGTCGTCATGGCAACGGGGTGCCTGGCGGTGCCGAAGGATCCCGCAATCCCCGGTCTCGGCGATTTTGCGGGCGAGACCTATTTCACATCGCGCTGGCCGCACGAGGACGTGTCGTTTGCAGGCAAGCGCGTGGGTGTGATCGGCACCGGATCGTCGGGCATCCAGGCGATCACCGCTGTCGCCGAAAAGGCGGGCGAGCTGTTTGTCTTTCAGCGGACCCCGACGTTCTCCGTCCCCGCGCGCAACGCCCCGATCTCGCCCGAGAAAATGGATGAGGCCAAGGCGATCTATCCCGATCGGCGCCGCGACGCGCGGGCAAGCTATGCCGGGCTGAAGGCGACGCCCGGCACGCGCAAGACGTTCGAGATGAACGATGAGGAGCGGCGCGCGAACTTCGATCAGGCGTGGGCGCGCGGCGGATTTTCGATGCTGGGCGCCTTCCCCGATCATATGATGACGATCGAAGCCAATGATCAGGTCGCCGATTATGTGCGCGGCGAGATCAACGTGATCGTCGAGGATCAGGCCGTGGCCGAAGCGCTGAAACCGCGCGGCTATCCGATCGGCAGCCGGCGCGTCGCGCTCGATACCGGCTATCACGCGGTTTATAACAAGCCCAACGTCCACCTCGTCGATCTCAAGGTCGATCCGATCCGCGACGTGACTGCCGAGGGTGTCCGTACCGAAAGCGCGACCTATCCGCTCGACATGCTGATCCTGGCGACGGGTTTCGATGCCTTTACGGGCGCGCTATCGTCGGTCGATATATATGGGCGCGACGGCCGATTGCTGCGCGACGTATGGGCCCAGTCGGCGGACTGCTTCCTGGGCATGGCCGTGCATGGCTTCCCGAACATGTTCATGATCACGGGGCCGAGCGGGCCGACCGCGATCTCGAACGTGATCGCCACGATCGAAGCCAATGTCGAATGGCTGGTGCGGGCGTTCACTTATGCCCGCGATCACGATATTGAGGCGCTCGAGGCCAATGCCGACGCGCAGTCCGCGTGGGCGGCCAAGGTGGCGGGGTTAGCCGAAAACAGCCTCTATATGCGCGGGAACAGCTGGTACATGGGGGCGAACATCCCCGGCAAACCGGTGCAGTTCATGTGCTACCTGGGCGGGCTGCCATCCTATCGGCAGATTTGCGACCAGGTGATCGACGCGGGGTTCGAAGGCGCGTTCGATGTGACCTACAAAGCACCCGCCGAGATGGCCTGATCGATCCTTGTTCGGGGTCTGCCCCTCAGCGGCAGACCCCGAACAATCATCGTCAGCGAATGAGCAATTCCGTCAGTTCGCCCTTCAGGAAAGCCATCAGCTTCTGCTGGGAGGCAAGGTTGGGCATCTGCGCAAAGCCGTGGATCGTGCCTTCGATGCAGCGATAGGCAACCGGCACGCCCGCGGCTTCGAGCCGCGCGGCATAATCGCGCGCCTCGTCACGCAGCGGATCATATTCGGCGGTGACGATGGTCGCAGGCGGAAGCCGGCTCAGATCGTCGTGGAAGGCCGGGGCAGCATAGACATCCGCATCGCGTCCGCCCAGATACAGGCCCCACAGATGGCGCAGCGAACCCTCGGTCAAATAATAATCGCGCCCGTTCGTGCGGATGGATTCGGTTTGCAGCCGGGGATCGAGCGCGGGATAGAGGAGCAGTTGGTGGTCGATCCGTGGGCCATCCCGCTCGATTGCGGCGATGCACATGCCGGCCGCGATATTGCCGCCCGCGCTGTCGCCCCCGACCACGATTGCCGTCGGCGTGATGCCCAACGCTTCGGTGCCGTCGCCATTGACCCATTCGAGCGCCGACCAGCAATCGTCAAAGGCAGCCGGATAGGGATGCTCGGGCGCCAGCCGATAGTCGACCGACAACAGGCTCCAGCCGAGCAATGCGCTGAGCCTGCGGCAGAAATCGTCATGCGTATCGAGATTGCAGAAGGACCAGCCCCCGCCGTGGAAATAGAGCAGCAGGGGCGCGTCAGGGGCACCGTTTGCGTAGAAACGCGCGGGCACATCGCCGTCCATGCCGGGGAAGCGCACATCCTGGACCCGCGTGATCGAGAAGGGCTCGCCGCGCGCCGCATTGCCTGCCGCCATCATCGCGCGGAAGGTCGCCATCTCGATCTCCGGCCCGGGCACGGGTGCGAGTTTCAACATTTCCAGCGTGGCGGCCACATCGGCATCGATTGTCATCGCTTCTCTCCAGCGGGGAACCGTTGATCAGTCCTTCAACAGGCCGGCATAAGCCGTGCGGATCGCCTTCTTGTCGATCTTGCCGGTCGCGGTCAGCGGCACCGGCGCGCAGATGATGCGATCCGGCATCCACCATTTCGCGATGCGCGATGACAGCCAATCGCGCATGGCATCAACCGAAATGTCGGCGCCGTCATGCGCCTCGATCAGCATGATCGGCCGCTCTTCCCACTTCGGATGATAGACCCCCGCGACCGCGGCCACTTTCACGCCGGGGAAGCCCGCCGCGATGTTCTCGAGATCGATCGAGCTGATCCACTCGCCACCCGACTTGATGACGTCCTTCTTGCGGTCGGTGATCCGCATGAAACCGAACCGGTCGATCGTCGCGATGTCTCCCGTATCGAACCAGCCATCGGCGTCACACGCATCCTCAGCATGCTTATAGTAGCGCTCGACCACCCAGGGACCACGCACCTTGAGCGTGCCCGAAACTTCGCCGTCATGCGGCAATGGCTGCCCATCCTCGCCGAATATCTCGATCTCGATGCCAAACAGCATGCGCCCCTGCCGGGTCCAGATCTGGTCCTTGGCACCCTCGACGCCCAGTTCGTCGAGATCGGGCGTGGGGGCGGAGACGACACCCAGCGGGCTCGTTTCGGTCATGCCCCAGATCTGCTGAACCTCCACGCCCAGCTTGTCGAAGGCGATCGCCATGTCGCGCGGCACCGCCGATCCGCCGATGATCACACGCCGCAGCCGGTGAACGCTGCCGCCGGTGCGTTGCAGATGATCGAGATAAGTCGTCCAGATCGTCGGCACGCCACCGGTGAAGGTGACCCCTTCGCTCTCGATCAGTTCCTGTAGCGACGCGCCATCCATCCGGTCGCAGGGCAGCACGAACTTGGTCCCGTTGATCGCCCCGCAAAAGGGCAGCCCCCAGGCGGTCGCATGATAGAGCGACTGACACGGCAGCACGACGTCGAATGCCGAAAAGCCCAGCGCACCGGTTAGCCCGGCCGCAAATGCGTGCAGCACGACCGATCGGTGCGAATAGAGTACGCCCTTGGGATCGCCCGTCGTTCCGGAGGTGAAGCAGAGGAAAGCCGCTTTGTTCTCCTCGATCCTGGGCCACGGGTAGACATCGGGCTGGTCGGCGATCAGCGCCTCATAGCTTTCCCATTGCCCCGCACGATCGGGAGGCGTCAGCAATATGATCCGCTCGACCGTATTCAGGAGCGGCTTTACCCGCTCGATGATCGGGATCATGTTGAGATCGGCCAGCAGGATGCGCGAACCCGCTTCGTTAATCGTGTAGGCGAGTTGCCCGTCGGGCAGCCTGGGGTTGGCCGTGTGCAGGACGGCACCGATGCCAGGCACCGCAAAGAAGAGCTCGAAATGGCGGTGATTGTTCCACGCGAGCGATGTCAGGCGGTCGCCCGGTGCGATCCCGAGCTGCGCAAAAGCGTGGGCCGCCTTCGCGCAACGGGCAAAGCAGACTGCATAATCATAGCGCCACAGCGTTTCATCGACATTGCGTGACACGATCTCACGCCGCGGATGCGCGGTCGCTGCGAACTTCAGCATATCGATAATCGCCAAGTCGCCGTGCTGCATCAGCCCGTGCATATCGACATCCCCTTTATCTTTGCGCGGGAGCCTATCGTGCGTCGGTGCCGGCCGCCAGAGCCCTCAACGGTATCGGATGACGGCGCGGTTGGTCTCGCCTTTCTTCATCATCGCGAACCCCTCGTTGATCTGATCGAGGGTAATTTCCTGCGACACCATCTCGGCTAGGTCGAGCTTACCGCTGACGAACCAGTCGACATAGGTCGCGACATCCTGCCGCTTCGCGCCGCCCATCATCGTATTGTGCCAGTTGCGGCCGAGCATCTGGCTCCACGTCACCGGCACCGGCCGATCGTCCGGGATCATGCCGACGGTGATCATCTTCGACCAGCCGCCTTTGCTGAGACAGGCCAGCGCCTGTTCGAACACCGTAGGGCTGCCGACGCAGTCGAACGCATAATCGGCCCCGATGCCCGTCAATGTTTGCACTGCCTGCGCAACGTCGCCGCCGGACCCGTTGACGAAATGTGTCGCTCCCATCGCGCGTGCCGCGGCTTCCTTTCCGGGCATGACGTCCACCGCGATGATCGTCTTGGCGCCGGCGATCTTCGCGCCCTGAACCGTGCTGAGACCGACACCGCCAAGCCCGATCACCACCACGCTTGAGCCGGGATCGACTTTCGCGGCGATCAGCGCCGCGCCCACGCCGGTCGTCACCCCGCAGCCGATGCACGACGCCGTCGCGCGATCGGCCGCCGGATTGACCTTCTGCACCTGATCCTGCGGCACGACGAGATATTCGGAAAATGTACCGAGCGCCATGAAGCCGGGCACGTTCTTCCCCTGCCAGCGGAACCAGGTGGGGAAATCGGGGCGATAGGATCGGCCCATCTGCGCGCACATATTGGTCTTGCCCGAACGGCAGAAGACGCATTCGCCGCAATCGGGCACCAGGAAGGGAACCACGATATCGCCGACGGCAGCTGATGTGACGTCGGCGCCGATCTGTAAGACCTCGCCTATCCCTTCATGGCCGAAGATCGCGGGAAGGCTGTGCCGGAACTTGCCCTCGATATAGCTCAGGTCCGAATGGCAAAGGCTGGCCGCGTCGAGACGGATAAGAATGTCGGTCGTACCCGGATCAGCGACTTCGATCTCGTCGATCACCAACGGTTTTCCCGGCTCGACCAGGATAGCGGCACGCGAGACGACGGGCATGGGCACACTTCCATTCTGACGAATGGCATGTTTCATCCAACGCGATGGCCTTGTCGTCAACCTGAATGGGTGTCGGCTTTGGAGACCGCCGCCGTAGACGCGTTCGGCGGTGGGTAATGTCGGTTTTGGTGACCGTGTTCTGGATAGGGTGGTCTATGCCGGAAGAGCACCAGCCCATTAATGGGCTATCATCGGCTATTGCGCGTCAGCTACCTCCATGCAGCCGGCGTTGCCAATCTCGGCTATAAAAGCAAAGCAGCTTCGTCGCGATGTTCAGCAATGCGCTTGGGAAACGCTTGGCTCCCACCTGACTTATCGGAGATCGCGTCGTAATCACACGTCTTCGTTTCAGCTTTTAGGATCAGCAGTAACCTCCGTGGACGGCCGAAATTGAGGCGTAAAGCTGACTAGGCGCCGATCTCGATCCGAAGTCCCGTATGCACGTCGATAGCAATCTTGAAGAGTGGCAGGCCCATCATATCGTAGACATGGAGTGTCCACCGGCGATCGTGCCAGGCGCCTAGCGGACTTGCCAGAGCGACGTTCGCAAGCTCCAGTGCTCTCGCCCGCGCGGCTTCCAGATCTGGCAATTCCTGTCCACTCAAATCCCCGACATTTGGCCATCGTCGATGTCGAAATAAAACAGGGGCATTCAGCTTTTTACCGCTAGGCGCTGCCGCGGTAAACGGCAGGTTCTGGCACTGACGAACTCCCAGCTGAATGGCCGATCTTGCGGCGCGTTGCCGCTCGACCGCTCCTGCTCCGATCACGACCAAAAACCCCTTGCTCGCGTTGGCTCTAACGATACCGTTGCACATGATCGTACCGGACGGCAGGTTTCGCATCATCACCAGCAGGACACGCCACCATGAACTGGAAGTATTTCGCCCTGGCGCTTGCCGCCGTGACGACGCCGGCGATCAGCCAGCCCACGCCGGGCGTCTCCGTGCCGCCAGAAATCGGCGTGGCCTATGGCCGATTAGGCAAGGCGATCATGTCGCACGATGCGGATGGTGTTAAATCCGTCTGGGCCGAGGACTTCGTCGTCAACTCGCCCAACAACGAGGTGCTGAACCGCGACCAAGTTATTGCTGTGATGGAACGGGACTTCCTAGAATATAAAGATTTCCGAAAACACATCACCTTCGTTAGCCAGAAGCCCGAGATAACGGTGGTCATGGGTTACGATACGATGGTCCCGATCAAAGGGCCGGGGGCCGGCCAGCAAGTAACTCGACCCTTCACTGACATATGGGCAAAACGGACCGAAGGCTGGAAGCTGGTCGCACGGCAAGCGACTATCTCCGCCGTCGGTTCACCAAACGTCCGATAGGTCTGTGAAGCCAGCCGACCGCTATGAAAGCGAACTGCCCGCTTTCAGGAAGCCAACAGACTACCCGCTACGTCCAGTGTTGGGGCGCGTTGCCGATGCCCTGCAGCTTAACCGCTACAGAAAAATGGCCGCGCCCGGGAAGGTGGGGGCGCGGCCAGTGGAGAGAACTTAAAGGGCTATGGTCAGGTCGACACCGTAGGTGCGAGCGCGCTCGTAAATGACCGACCCGACAGAGCCGATCGGCCCCAGGTCGAAACCGATATATTGGGTGATGTTGCGGTTATCGAAGATGTTGCGTCCCCAGATTCCGAGGTCGAGCTTCGTCCCGCCGACCTCCATGCCGATCAGCCCGGCACGACCGTTCACGATCCACTGAAATGGCGTCGTCGCGGAATCGATGAGCGCCTGGCTGGCCTGGGCCGTCGGACCACTGCCTGGCGCAATGTCCGAGGTCATCAGGATCTTGCTGCGGAAATTGGCGTCGGCCCGGATCGATAGGTGCCCGCCGGCGACCAGCTCGGCGCTATCATATTGGGCGGCGAGGCTCCCGGTCCACTTCGGGCGTTGAAACGGCTGATAGCCGGGCGCCCCGGACTGAAGGACGAAGCCCGGGAAAATGGTGCCGCGCTCGAACTTGAAGTCCGTATATCCAACGTTGGCGGTGAGGGTGAGCCCATTGACCGGGACGACGGTATTTTCCCATTCGAAGCCGGTAGCTTTTCCGTCTGCGGATGACACAACCGCCTGAGCGAAGGGCGCGGAACTTGCGACACCCGTTAATAGCCCGGAAGTGGTGTACTGCATCGCCTTATAATCGACATGGAAGACAGCGAGGTTCGACCGGAAGCGACGGTCGAACAGGTCAGCCTTGATGCCGCCTTCGTACGAATAGGCTCGCTCGGGCTTGAACGTGATCGTCGCAAGCTGACCACCCGAAATGTAGCCGTCAGCATATTTGACGTAAGTGAGAATGTTGTCGGCAGGTCGGAAATTAAGGCCTGCCATGAAGGTCTGTTCCGAGTCCCGGTACCGGATCGGCGATACGATCGCGCCCGGCGGGGTTGTTGGAGTTCTCGACAGCGTCTGGTCAGGCAGGGTCTCGTAGCCCCGCTTGCGATCTTTGGTGATACGCGCGCCAAGCACCAGGTCAAGGCGGTCGGTCAGGTGAAACTCGGGCTGCACAAAGGCGGCTTTCGACACAGCGGTGACGCGGTTGGGGATATAGCCGGGGTTGCCCGGAATGACGAACGGTGTCCCGTTCGACGTGGTTTGCTGGCCGTTGACCGCGGTCAGCACCAGCGAATTGAAGACGTTGCTCGGGCCGCCCGTGACGATCGTGTCGCGGAAGTAGAGGACGCCCGCCGTGACCTGGAACCAGTCAGTGTTCACGTTGACCTGGAACTCGTTGCTCCATTGATGCTCGTTGTTCGACGAGTCCGTTGTGACGATAGCATAGGGCGCCGTGGTGGGCGCGAACCGCAGCGCCGGATTGCTCGACAGGAACGACGCCGGCAGGAAGGCTGGAGTGCCCAACGAAGCGAAGTTCACCGGGCTGTTCACGAGGCCACCCAGGCCGTCGAGCTGCTGGGCGGTGTTGCTCAGCTTAGTCTTGCGATAGGCGAAGATGTTCTTGAACGTCAGCTCATCCGTCGCCTGCCAGCTGGCGGTAAAATTATGGCCAAAGGTGTAGAGCCGGGCCGCCTTTGTATAGGCGTTGTTGACCGCATCAGGTCGCTTCTTGGCGATGGGAGTCTTGGGGTTCGGGCTGGCGTTATACAGCGCGCTGGCGATCGTGCCGGCTGGCAAGTAATCGATCCCGATGGCGTTCGGGGTGAAGTTGTTTTCGGAATAGTCGAACTTGTAGAGCAGCGTGACGTCATCGATGAGGTCAGTTTTTAGAGCAGCGCTCACCGCCTCGACATTGTCGCTACCGAGATATTTCGGCGAAACTCGACGTCCCAGAGTGCCTCCGGTTGCAGGGCCATAATTCCAGACCGTACCGGCGCCGGAGTTGCGGATGTCACCCCGTTTTTCAGAGTGAAGATAAGTCACTGTCGCGCTGAAAGGGCCGACTTGCGGGAGGTCTACGCGCGTCTTGCTACGCAATGCGTTGTAATTGCCGTAGCTGAGTTCCTGGCGGGCGCTGAACACACCCGTCGGGTTGCGGGTCGTGATGCTGATCGCGCCACCGGTCGCATTTCGGCCGAACAATGTCCCCTGCGGCCCCTTGAGCACCTCGATCCGCTCGATGTCCGCAAAGTCAAAGACGCCGCCCACGACACTCTGCATGTAAACGCCGTCGAGATAGACGGCGACGCCCTTGTCGGTCCCGGCCGCGGTGCCGCTCGTGAGAATTCCGCGCAAGGTGAAGTTCGGGATTTGCGCACCACCACCCGAGAGACGCACGGTCAGATTAGGTGCGATGGCGTTCAGATCGCGCACGTCCTGAATGCGGTTGGCTTTGATCGAATCCTGGGTCAGCGCGGTGATTGAGATCGGCACCGTCTGGAGGTTCTGCTCGCGCTTTTGGGCGGTGACGATGATCTCCTCGACACCGGATACTTCCTGGCTGCCGAGGCTTTGAGCCGCGAGGGGCGGAGCGCCTAGAGCCGACCCTGCGACGAGCGCCAGACGGATTAACGAGCGCCTGCGATTATATGCCATGCCTTTCATAGTCCCTTCCTCTCCCTGGGCGGTCTTTGCCGCCTCTCCACAAAAACTTATGTGCGGCCGCTTTGGCGGGCTGCGCTTTTTGCTGCTTCGGCCGACCGTAGCTTCACGCCGTGCCAGGCGATGAGATCCATGATCTCCGGCGAGAACATGTCGTAAATTTCGATCCCTGTGCCGGTGAGTGCTCGGCGAACCGCCGCCAGCTGACGGGGTGACGTGCCGGAACTGATCAGAGACGAGATGAAGCCGGCCCATTCGATTCTTGGCGCCGCGATGTCTCCGGCAAGCTCCGGATGTAGGAACGCCAGGCCAAAGAAGTGATGATTAGGATCGGCGACAAGGCCGATCATATGAACACCGCATCCAGAGCAGGCGTACCGCTGGATGTTCGCGGCGGTGTCGACAATCGAAAGCTTGTCGTGGTTCGCGGTGACGGAGTGGAGGTCGCTCGCAACCACGGCCGTGAGAGCGAGCAAAGCGCCTTGCGGTTTCCAGCACTGACTGCAACCGCACAAATGTGTGTGCTCGACCGGACCTTCGATCTGGACCAGAACCGGATCCGTGTCGCAGTGACATTGGAGATAGCGGCGCCCCGCCCTGGGGCCTTCATCGCGCCGACCGTCCAAGGCCGGGTGAAGCCTGACGCGAGCTCTCGCGAGCTGTTCTGCGCGCTCTTTGAGATCGAGGTTCATCTGTTCGTAATCGCGCCGACCCAGGCCATCCATCATCGGCCAAAGCATTTCAGTCAGAGGGCCTTCGAAGGACTCGCTGTGATCGAGCCGCGTCTGGGTCGGGCCAAGCGGAGACAGCTTGAAAACATGCTCTGCGCGATAACCATGCTCACCGGGCACCTCGGTGAACCAACGCAGCTCGCGGGCACCAACGACGCGCATGATCGTCGGCGAGAACGGGTTTGGCGGCATTCCGGTGAACGCGATGTCGGCGGAAAGTGTCTGCCCGACCGTGGTCAGCCCCGCGATCCGCGGGATGACCTTGTTCCATTCGGCATAGGCATCGAGTTCATCAAGGATGGCCCATATTGTCTGCGCGGGCGCATCAATGGTGATCGAGGTTTCGACGGTCCGCATGTCAGTAAACGACCACCGAGCGGATCGACTTGCCCTCGCGCATCAGATCGAAGGCGGTGTTGATCTCTTCGAGGCCCATGACGTGGGTGATCATCGGATCGATCTCGATCTTGCCGGTCATGTACATGTCGACGATCTTGGGCACGTCGGTGCGGCCCTTGGCGCCGCCGAACGCCGTCCCGCGCCAGTTGCGGCCGGTGACGAGCTGGAACGGGCGGGTGGAGATTTCCTTACCCGCTTCGGCCACGCCGATGATGATGCTGGTGCCCCAGCCGCGGTGGCATGCCTCCAGCGCGGTCCGCATGACATCGGTGTTGCCGGTCGCGTCGAAGGTGTAGTCCGCGCCGCCATCGGTCATCAGCACGATCTTGGCGACGACCTCCTCACGGCTCATGCCGCGGCTGTTGAGGAAGTCGGTCATGCCGAACTTGCGGCCCCATTCCTCACGATCGGGGTTGATGTCGACGCCGATTATCTTGGCGGCGCCCGCGAGCCGCGCACCCTGGATCACGTTCAGGCCGATGCCGCCCAGGCCGAAGACGACGACATTGTCGCCCACCTGCACCTTAGCGGTGTTCACGACCGCGCCGACCCCGGTGGTCACGCCGCAGCCGATATAGCAGCTCGACTGGAACGGCGCGTCCTCGCGGATCTTCGCCACCGCGATTTCGGGCAGGACGGTGAAGTTGGAGAAGGTCGAGCAGCCCATATAATGAAAGATCGGCTGCCCCTTATAGCTGAAGCGGCTCGTGCCGTCGGGCATCAGCCCGGCTCCTTGCGTCGCGCGGATCGCGGTGCACAGGTTGGTCTTGCCCGAAAGGCACGACTTACACTGGCGGCATTCGGGGGTGTAGAGCGGGATGACGTGATCGCCGGGCTTCACGCTGGTCACGCCCGCACCCACCTCGCGCACCACGCCCGCGCCCTCATGGCCCAGGATCGACGGAAAGATGCCTTCGCTGTCGAACCCGTCGAGCGTATAGGCGTCGGTGTGGCAGATGCCGGTCGCCATGATCTCGACCAGAACTTCGCCTGCCTTGGGGCCTTCGAGATCGACTTCGACGATCTCGAGCGGCTTCTTCGACTCGAACGCGACGGCGGCGCGGGTCTTCATGCAAACACCATCGGGAGCGTCTCGTGCCGCCGAACCATGAGGCTACTTTCCCATTTCGGTTGGGCACCGTTAGGAAGTGAAATGTTTGTCGTGGCCGCCAGTAATTCCTCGAAAACGACACGTGCTTCGAGCTTCGCCAAAGGCGCGCCCACACAGGTGTGGATGCCGCGACCAAAGGCGACCTGACCACGCTTGCGATCAAGGTCGATCCTGTTGGGGTCCAAATGCTCTGCGGGATCGCGATTGGCAGCACCCCACATCATCAGGACTGTTGTGCCGGAGGGAATGTCGACACCCCCTAGCTGGGTATCATGCGGCACAGAACGCAGATGATGGCGGAAGGGAGACTCGAGACGAAGCGCTTCCTCGATGAACTTTGGGATGAGGCTGGGCGCTTCGCGCAGACGCTGCTGCAACTCTTGATCCTCGGCGAGCATGCGCGCGGCGTTGCCCAGAAGGCTCGAGGTGGATTCTCCCCCCGCGCTCAGCATCGTGTGCAGGAAGATGATCGCCTCATGCTGCTGCAGGACACCGTCACGAACGGATCGCGCGATTGAACCCAGTATGTCTTCCCGGTCTGGCGAGGCCGCGTGGAGCTGGCCCGCGATCCACGCGCCAACCTCGTTCGACTTCGAGATGTTGGCCACCAGCTCCTCCATCGTGAGGGTAGCGCCGAGGATAGAGGTGGAATCATAGGCAGCCTGGAGCAGGACCTGCAGGTCGGCATCCTCGAACCCGATCAATTTGCTGATGATCGAGATCGGCACCATCCCGCCAATCTCCGCCATGAAATCTGCGGTACCCAGATCCATGGCCCGACGTATGCGAGCGCGGGCAATCTCGACGACTTCCGGCTCCAGCGCCGTCATGCGCCGACCGACGAACTCGGGAAAAATCGCCTTTTTGTGCGCGCCGTGGAGCGGCGGATCAGCGGTCGCAAGCACCTGGACGCCGGCACTGCCAAAGGGCAGACGTGCGGGCAGACCGCGTGCATCCTTATAGAGCAGTGCATTCATGTTGGAGGAAAAATCTTCCACGCGTCGCACCGCTTCGTCGATCATCGCAAACGAGCTGATGACCGCCACGTCAGTATCGGGCACGCGCCATACCGGTTGATCATACAGGCGGCGATAAAAAGGATATGGATTATCAATATTCCCGGGCTCAAGGAGCTCGGTCCCTGCAATATCTTTCATTTAAATCCTCACCATTTCATCTCTGCGCGAGATGGCGAATAATGAGCGCGGAAAAGCAGCATCTGCGCAACAGTTACGCAGAAATAAACATTTAGCCTTCCGGAAATCACGCTCCCAATCATCAATCCCACAGGCACTGATCACTTCTCGATCCCCAGAATCGCTAATAGCGTATTAGATACGCAGTTTCAAGCGGGGATCGCCACGGGGCAGAATTTCCGCCTGCTTCGTAATTAGGATTTAGCGGACAGGTTCAGGGCTGAGATGGCATCTCAAGCAGGCGCTCGAGCCCCGCGACGATGTTTTCATAGTTGAAGCGCCGCACCGAGGTGCGATCAATGGCGGCCATTCGCCGCGTCAGATCGGAAGAGAGCTTTCGGTCATCACTCGAGAGGCCACCCGCTGCGAGGTTGGCATCGACAGCTGCCTGTGCCGGATGATTGGCTTCCATCACGATCACCGCAACCGCAGAGGTGCCCAGCCAGTTAAGGGCGAATGCGAGCGCGTCCAGCTCCACACCGCGGGATTTGAACATCCTGGCAAGCGGAACAAGCCAGACACGGATCCAGGAAGCTGATTGGGGGCTATTCCAGAAGATGACTCTCAGCGCCTCCGGGTGCTCGTCCCAAAGTCGCTGCGTTTCTTTCAACCAATCGAAAACGATATCCTGCCAGGGCCGCCCTTCGATTGCCGGCGCTTGCCACAAGCCGATGAAATGCTCTGCCACAGCATCGAGAAGCGATTCTCGGCTTGGATAATATCGATAGAGCGACATCACGCCGACGTTCAGGCTCGCGGCGAGCTTTGCCATCGTAAGCTCGCCTGAACTTCCGCTCAGAAGCCTGCAGGCTTCCGCGACGATCTCTTCCTTCGTCAGACGGGGCTTCGGTCCAGGCTTCGCTACCCCGATGCGCGAGGAAGCCGCCGAGGTCTTGTTTGTCCGGGGCATTGGCACAGAATAGCCATGTGCCCGATCATAGCAAATTGGTGTCCAATCCAGTCGGCGGACAAATATCCAGAACATCCGCCTCTGGGATACAGCTCAGCTGGCGTAAATGACCCTGTATGGGCGCTAGCTGGCGCGCCTTTGACATGACCTGATGTCATACGAAGATGCGCGAGACTGGTCAAAGAGTGAAGCCGCTGTCGATCGTAAGGCTGGCACCCGTCATGAAGCCGGCTTCGCTGCCCACGATAGACCCCACCAGCCCGGCTATCTAGTCGGGACTAGCGACCCGCTTTAACGGGCTCATGCCCGCCAGCGCATCGATTGCGCCGACATTGATGTCGGTGCAAAGGAAATGACCGATATCGGCGCGCGTTGCTGCATGTTTGGTGCTGCCAGACCTGCGACTGCGGCACGGATTGCCGACGACCGCTTTAAAGTTTCCGGGAAAGCCTAGGTTGTCGCGCGACGATCATATTCGCGAGAGACTTGCTAGAAGCGGTTAGCCAAATGCTTAGCTGCTGAACCGAACGCATGCTTATGCGGCGCGGCATCATCTGCTGCCATGACTGGAGCCCGTGCTTCGTTACAGTTAGAATGGCAGTGTGGTTCATGATCTTCCGATTGGGCGTTCGCTGCTGCGCTTTCGCCGCCTGAACGGCATTAAACAAGCGCATGTCGCTGAATTGCTGTGCGTTTCGCAGGGCAGCATCTCGCGATGGGAGGGCGGTACTCATGCTCCGGACGAGCATCATCGTGAGAAAATTGCGACGTTGATCGCGGCGCATGCGAATAACAATGGCGACATGGCCATGAAACGGCTCATCTCGACATCGACGCTTGCGGTACACCTGGTATGCGACGCGACACATATCCTGCTTGCGGCTTCTCCTGCACGAGCAGCGGTATTCGCGGGTGGGGTTGATCGGTATTTAGGCACATCGCTGTGGCGCTATGCCAGCCCCGAGATTGCCGAAGCGGAGGCCCGGCTTGCCGATGACGGTTGGTTCGAACGTCCGTTCAAGGCATTGACCTTCCGGACAGGCGATAACCTTAGCCACGATGTTCCAGTGCGGTCGAGCACGGTGCGCTGCGAGACAATTCCGCTCGCAGATGGGCGCGTTGGACGGGTAACGACCACGCTCGCTCAACACGCATAATATATTCGTTCTCCGTGCCGCGTTGACGGCGTAGCTCCGCTGCCGGGGCTCGGCTGTTGTATCTAAACTTGTCGCTTTGGCTGATCGAAGCCGTAGCCGAGGACGCGTTTGAGGTGCCTATGTCCAGCCTGCTGGCGACCAAAGCTATCAAGTCGTGAATTGGAAGGCGAGCGCGTGAACGACATCTTGGATAAGACCCAGCGGCTGACGGCGATCATCGCCTTTCTCCAGTCGGCGGAGAGACTAAAGGATACGCTGCGAAGCGGACGTACGGCGCAAGGGCGATCCGAAAGCACTGCGGAACACAGCTGGCGGCTGTGTTTGATGATTATGGCATTTGAGCGCGATCTGGCGGACCATGACATCGCTCGACTTCTCAAGCTTGCCGTCGTCCATGACCTGGGTGAAGCGATCCATGGAGACACACCGGCGACCGAGCAGCATCTGGATCCGGATCGTAACGAACGCGAGCGCCGCGACATGGCTAAGCTCTGCGCGTTGCTTCCGGACGACATCAGCGGGGAAATGCTGAACCTGTGGGACGATTATGCTGGGGCCCGCTCGCCGGAAGCACGATTGGTAAAAGGCTTCGACAAGCTTGAGACGATGCTTCAGCATTTGGCGGGCAGAAACGCTTCTGACTTCAATTATGCGTTCAATCTCAGTTACGGCACCGCGCAGACGAACTATCACCCCTTGCTGCGCGATCTCCGCGCTATAGTTGATGGCTGGACGCGGGAGCGGATCGACCACTCTCATCGCGCATGACCTAGGTGGGATGCCTTTGCTCGGTCATCGCCACTGCCCTTGCATCACCAAGCGCAGTCGCAGGATCATGATGATATCCAGCCACCATGCCAATCGGCGCTTGCCGAAAAAATGGCGACTTTAAGATGAGCCGGGGGCCATCTGAACGACTGACTTTGGGGCGCTTTGCTGACAACGGAGCGGTTGCAACTTCAAGGATTAAGAAAGCTCCATACCTTGGAAATGACGACCGATCCTTCCCCTACGGCGGAAGCGACGCGCTTGACGGAGCCTGAGCGAACGTCGCCGACAGCGAAGATGCCGGGATGCGAAGTGCCGTAAGCCGAATCCGCGCTCGCCGCCTCACCGGTGAGGACGAAGCCGCTGTCGTCGAGCGCGCGGGGATTTCTTCGAGAACTTCGGGCCTAGCACGACCCCGGATCGCCTTGGTGCCTTTAGCCTGAGCTTTCCGGTTCGAATGGCCGACCGGGGCGAAAAGCAGATGTGTCTGCCGGCAGTGAAGGTTGACGACTGCGAATGTGTTCGCCGCTCGCTTGAGTCTCGTTGGATGCTATCTTCAAATCTTTGCGCGAACATCAACATCAGAGTGAAAGCTCTTCATCCTGCGTTGGTGAACAATCGGCCGGCTTAAAGGCTTTCAACCTAACTTAAATCAGCAAAGGTTTTTTCCAAGGAACTGTGATCATCGCGCGCTGTTCATCGCGTGGGCGGCGGCGAACAGGGAGCATTTCGTGAAAATCCATATCATGTCCGTCAGCGCGATCGGGCTCGCGCTGAGCACGGCCGCGCTCGCGCAGTCTTCTGCCTCTTCCAACGCAGCTCCACCGCCGCCGCCGGCCCCCTCGATGGCAATTCCCGAACAGCCCGCGGCCGATATGCAGGCCGTTCTCGACGCCCACGCGGCGCTTGGACCCAAACCGATTGAAAGGCTCACGCCCCTCGAGGCCCGGCTTCAGCCCAGCGCCTCGGATGCGACGATGGCAGTGATGCGCAAAAAGGGTCTGTCGACCGCTCCCGATCCTGCGGTCACGACCAGGGATCTGCCCTACGGCGCTGACCCGATGCAATATGCGCGGATCTATCGCCCGGCGGCCGCCCCTGCCGACGCAAGTCTCCCGATCGTGATCTATTATCATGGCGGCGGATGGGTGATCGCCGACGTCAACACCTATGACGCGACCCCGCGCCTGCTCGCAAAGCAGCTCAACGCGATCGTCGTCTCGGTGGAATATCGCCATGCGCCCGAAGCCAAATTCCCCGCGCAGCATGACGATGCTGCTGCGGCTTATCGCTGGGTCGTGCAGAGCGCGCCCACTTGGAATGCCGATGCGCGCAGGATCGCGTTAGCCGGCGAAAGCGCGGGCGGTAACCTTGCGGTCGCGACCGCGATCCATGCTCGGGACAATAGCCTGCCCAAGCCGCTGCACGTCCTGGCGGTCTATCCGATCGCCGACAGTCGGATGGACTTGCCGTCGCGCAAGGATTCGACTGGCGCCAGGCCTCTCAACGGCGCGATGTTGAAGTGGTTCGGCTATTATTACGCGAAGACATCTGCCGACATGCAGGACCCGCGCATCAACCTGGTTCAGGCCAATCTGAAGGGCCTGCCGCCGGTTACGATCGTCAACGCCAAGATAGATCCGCTGCGCTCGGACGGCGAAACGCTGACGACGGCGCTTAAACAGGCGGGTGTGCGCGTCGAGCAGAGAAGCTTCGATGGTGTCACCCACGAATTCTTCGGCATGGGGACCGTTGTGCGCGGTGCCTATGACGCGCAAGCCTGGGCGGTGTCGCGTCTCAAGTCCGCTCTGTCCAACTGATCGCGAGGAGTCGAGGTCATGAAGATTATCCATGGCGCGCTCTGCGCGCTCGCCTTCGCCGCCGCGCCCGTGGTCGCACAGGTTATGCCGCCCGTCGATTATGTGAAGACGGCGGGCGCGAGCGACCTCTACGAAATCCAGTCGAGCAAGCTCGTTCTGGCAACGAGCCAGGATCCCAAGGTCCGCAGCTTTGCCGAGATGATGATCGACCATCATTCGAGGAGCACAGCAGACCTGAAGGCCGCAGCGGCCAAGGCGAAGGTCAAGATCGCCCCGCCCATGCTGACCTCGCTTCAGAACGAGCTGATCGCGCAGCTCCAGGCTGAACGGGGACCGGCGCGCGACGCGCGCTACATTGCCGAACAAAAGGCGGCGCACGGGCAGGCACTTAACGTCCACGAGGCCTATGCGGCCGAAGGGACTTCGCCGCCGCTCAAGGCCGCGGCGGCGAAGATCGTTCCTGTCGTCGAGCACCATATCCACCAACTCATGGCGATGTGATCGCTCAGGCCGCCGGCGATGCCGGCGGCCGTCTTCAAACGCTTTTCCTGATGAGGTGCATCTTGGCCGTTCGCCCGACCATTTTCCTCGCGAGTGCCGCGCTCGGCCTTGCCTTCTCAAGCGCCGGATCAGCCCAGCAGGGCGACGGCACGCGGGTCGCGATTTCTACCGCGATCAACAAGCCGGCCAAGGTTCCGGCGACTCCCGAGCGCGTCGCTCAAATCAACGTGCCTTCCGGGTTCACCGTTGCGCCTTTCGCGACGGGGCTCAAGAACGCCCGCATCCTCGCGGTCGCGGCCAATGGCGACATCTATCTGAGCCGACGGGACCAGGGCGATGTCCTGCTGCTTCGCGACACCGATGGCGACGGCAAAGCCGACGGCGCCCCCGTCACCGTCGCCAACCGCGCGCAAGCCCATGGCCTCGCGATCCATGACGGCAAGCTTTACCTGGTGACGGTCAAAGAGCTGTTCGTTGCAGACATCCTGACCGACGGGCGCCTCGGGCCAATGACCCTGCTTGCCGGCGACCTGCCCGACAGCGGCCAGCACGCCAACCGAACGATCGCATGGGGTCCGGATAATATGCTCTATTTGAGCGTGGGATCGACCTGCAACGCCTGCAACGAGAGCAACCCGGAGAACGCCACAATCTTGCGTGTCTCGCCCGACGGCAAGAGCCGCACGATTTTCGCCAGCGGTCTCAGGAACACGATCGGCTTTGATTGGGATCCTGCCACGGGCGCGCTTTGGGGTCTTGACCATGGCATCGACTTCCTCGGCGATGACGACCAGCCCGAGGAGCTCAACCGGATCGAGCAGGGCAAGAAATATGGCTGGCCGCATGTCTATGCCAGTGGCCGCATCTATCCGCAGAGCACACCCGTAGGCGACATTTCGAAGGAAGACTGGAAGGCGACGAGCGAACCGATGGTGCTCGGCTACACCGGCCATGCCGCCCCGATGCAGCTTGTCTTCTACAGCGCCGGTGCCTTTCCGGCCGAGTTCAACGGCAACGCCTTTGCGACCATGCGGGGTTCATGGAACCGCGCAACCCCTTCGGGTTATGAGATCGTTCGGATCCGCTTTGCCAGCGGCAAGCCAACAGCGATCGAGCCCTTCGTCACGGGCTTCCTCACCGACAACGGCACCTCCCATTTCGCACGACCGGTCGGCCTGGCGGTTGCGAAGGACGGCGCGCTGCTAATGGCCGATGACGCCAATGGTGTCATCTACCGTATCGCCTATCAGAACGGTCGCGCGCGAGCCGCCGGCGACAGCCCGGCGCCCGTCACCGAAATGCAGCGCCAGACGAGCGTTGGCCTCGGCGTTCCCCTCGCCAGCGCCCGGCCTGAGACCGCCGCCCGCGGCAGCCTGAGGATCATGTCGCAGAACTTCACGGCCGGTCGGCCCATTCCGCTCAAGCAGAGCGAATATGCCGACGGCGTGTCCCCGCAACTCAGCTGGACCCCGGTTCCCGGTGCGGTCTCCTATGCGCTGATCATGGAGGATCCGGACGCGCATCCCATCACGCCATTCGTCCATTGGCTGGCGTGGAATATCCCGGCTGCAACGACGGCGCTCCCCGAAGGCTTGCAGGAACAGCCAAGGCTTACTGAACCCAACGGTGTCTTGCAGGGTCGCACGAGCCGCGGGTCGGCCGGTTATTATGGTCCGCGCCCGCCGGTCGGCGACCCGCCGCACCACTATCATGTTCAGCTGCTTGCGCTCGACACGATGGTGGACGTCCCAGCCGGTGCCGATCGTGAGATGCTGCTTGCGGCGGTCAAGGGCCATGTCCTTGCCAAAGGTGAACTCATCGGTACCTATCAGCAGATGCAAGCGCCGCCGAAATAGCGACACAGGGCGGCATACCGCTGGATAGCCTCCGGTCTCCAATACCTACGGGCTCGATTTCCTCTGCGGCCCGGCTGCGGACATGAACATGCGGCTGATCGGGCTCGACAAGCCGGCGTTGAAACCGCAATGGGTCTCGGCACGACAGCGCCCCTATATGTTCCTTGCTCCATGGTCGATGCGAGCGATGTTGAGGCATTGGACCTCGTCGAACGGCGGGCGGCGATCGCGACCGGGCAATTTGGCGCAGGGCCGCGTGCTGATTATCGCTGACGAGCCACCGTAGGATGCTCGTGGTCGAAGTAGCCGAGGAACGGGCTATGCCTTCGAAGCCTTTAATGGCCCAAGCGCGATGCGGCTTAGCCAGTCGCATCCCGACATCGACCTGCTGATCACCGATGGGGGCTTGTTCGGGGCATGAGGCGGCGGACCGGCCGCTCGAGGCGAGCCGCTACCTCCATTCTCGGGCGCCACGTCGCCAATATCCCGGAGACTAGAAAAGCTTGTCCAAGGTTATTGGTAGCTCACGAATCCGCTTTCCCGTCGCATTGTACACGGCATTGGCCACGGCGGCACCAACGCCGGTAATGCCGATCTCCCCGATACCTCGCGCGCCCATGGGGGAACGTGGGTCGGGAATATCGGTCCACATCACCTCGATCGCAGGAACATCGAGGTGCACGGGCACGTGATATTCGGCGAGGCTCGGGTTCATGATCCGCCCGGTGCGCTCGTCGAACATCGTCTCTTCGGTCAAGGCCAGGCCCAATCCCATGATCATGCCGCCGCGGAACTGACTGGCTCCGGTCTTTGGGTTGAGGATGCGGCCACAATCGAAAGAGCCGAGCATGCGGGAGACCCGCACCTCGCCAGTGACGGCGTTGACGCGCACTTCAACGAAAATTGCGCTGTGCGAATGCATTGACCAATGCTGCAGTTCGAGCGGATCGGGCGGCGTGGCTTCGACGGTGACGGCTTCGCGCTGCGCGCGCGAGAGGATCGACGTGTAGCTTTCGTATCGGTCGGGCTCGTCCAGCTTGGCGAGGCCGCCGCGCGTGCCGAACACATCGTGCGGTTTCAGTCCGGCAAGCGACGAATCGTTGCCCGCAAGCGTGAGCAATTCGGCGAACAGTTCGCGCTGTGCCTCGACGATCGCGGCGCCGATCGCCGCCGTCTGCTGCGATCCGCCGGCAAGCACCACGCCGGGCAGGTCGGTGTCGGCATAATTGAAGGTCACCTGGTCGAGCGACAGGCCCAGCCGGTCCGCCGTGACCTGCGTGTGCGCGGTGGCGGTGCCCATTCCCATTTCGTGCGCGGCGATGCCGACCGTCGCGTGACCATTGCGGTCGAGCGTGATCCGCGCAGCGCCGCCCGGCATTCGGTAATAGGGATAGGTGCCGGTCGCGACCCCCATCCCGATCAGCCAATCACCCTCGCGCCGGCTGCCGGGCACCTTTGGCCGGTCGGCCCAGCCGAACCTTGCCGCACCATCCCGAAACGCCTGTTCCACCGCCCGCTGCGAAAAGGGCAGGCCGGTGGTCGGGTCCTGCGCCGGCTCGTTTTTCAGGCGCAGTTCGATAGGGTCGATGTCCAATGCGACGGCCAGCTCGTCGATCGCGCTCTCCAACCCGAAGGTTCCGACCGCTTCGCCGGGCGCGCGCATGAATGTATTGGCAACCATGTCGATAAACGCCTGTTCGACATCGAGCTTGAAGGCGCCGGCGGCATAAGCGCTCTTGGTCTGCACGATGAAGGGTTCAGGCGTCGCGCTGTGCCTGCTCATCGTGATAGCACCAGTGTGGACGATGGCATCGAAGGTGCCGTCGGCCTGCGCGCCGATCGCGACGCGCTGCTCGGTCATCGCCCGCCCGCCGATCGTGCGGTGCACGCCTTCGCGCGACAATACGATCCGCACCGGCCTTCCGGCCAGTTTGCTGGCCGCCGCAGCCAAAGCCTGATGCTCCCAGAGCGTCTTGCTGCCAAACCCGCCACCGACGAACGGCGAGGTGACGCGCACCTGCTTCTCATCGATGCCGAAGATCTGCGCAAGCGACCAGGCGGTATGCGCGACCGCTTGCGTCGCGTCGTGAACCCGCAGCGTCTCGCCCTCCCATGTTACGGTCGCGGCGTGCAGCTCGATCGGATTATGGTTGTGGCGCGGGGTGCGGTAGACGTGGTCGACCCGGTGCGCCGCCGCCGCCAGCGCGGCTTCCGCGTCGCCGATTTCGAGCTTCAGGGGCTCGCCCTGAAATTCGCCCGGCTCGGTACCCGCAGCTTTCGCCGCCGCGAAGTTCGTCATCGCGTCGGCCCGCTCGTAGGTTACCGCAATCAGTGATTTGGCGTAGTCGGCCTGTTCCTGGCTTTCGGCCAGCACCACCGCGATCGGCTGGCCATTCCAGTGGATTTCAGGATCCTGCAGGATCGGCAGGTCGTTGCCCCCGCCAGCCTTTGAGGTCGACATGAACAGCGGCATCGGCTTCATCCGCGGCGCATTGTGATATGTCATCACCAGGACGACCCCCGGCGCCCGCTCGGCCGCCACGGTGTCCAGCGTTGCGATCCGACCGCGTGCGACCGTGCTGAACAGGACGGACGCATAGGTCATTTGCTCAAGTGCAAACTCGGCTGCGAAGGGGGCTGCACCTGCGACCTTGAGCGGCCCGTCTATCCGAGACACCGGTTTGCCCGTGTGACCATGCTGCTCGCGGATCAGCGGGTCGGGGGTACCGCCCGGCATCCAGCTATCGGGGGCGGCCGCGATGGCCTTTTGCATTGCGCCCTGGATCGCACCTTTGACCGCCGCCTTGGCATCACCGATCATGCTCATGGCACCAAGTCCGCAAGCGTGGCGGCGATGGTCCGCCTCGCCAGTTCGATCTTGAACGCGTTGT
Organism: Sphingomonas crocodyli; assembly: GCF_004005865.1. Classification (NCBI taxonomy): domain Bacteria; kingdom Pseudomonadati; phylum Pseudomonadota; class Alphaproteobacteria; order Sphingomonadales; family Sphingomonadaceae; genus Sphingomonas; species Sphingomonas crocodyli. The sequence continues at coordinate 190,723 of NZ_SACN01000003.1, read as the reverse complement.
CGCGGAGAGGAACGGCATCGGCAAGCTCGGCCTCCGCAGCCACGCGGAAGGCCGCGTGCGTCGCCGGCTGCCCGACCAACAGGCGCTCGACCTGATGCGCTCGCCAGGGCTTATGCGCCACCCCGCCCAGCGCCAGCCTGACATCGGCGACAACCCCGTCCTGAACGTCGATCGCCGCAGCGACCGATACCAAGGCAAATGCGTAGGAGGCGCGGTCGCGCACCTTCCGGTAGGTCGATCGGCGCGCAATCGCCGCGGCGGGCAGTTCGATCGCGGTTATCAATTCACCTGTCTCGAGCATCGTTTCGATGTCGGGTCGGTCCTCCGGCAGACGGTGAAAATCGGTCATCGGGATCGTGCGTGGCCCGTTTGGACCGTCAACATGGACGATGGCATCGAGCGCCGAGAGCGCGACGCACATGTCGGATGGATGGGTGGCGACGCAGGCCGGCGAGGCGCCGAGGATTGCGTGGATCCGATTGAACCCGTCCCGCGCGTCGCAGCCCGACCCCGGCGCCCGCTTGTTACAGGCAGCGGCCTCATTGTCGTAGAAATAATAGCAGCGTGTGCGTTGCAGCAGGTTTCCCCCGACAGTGGCCATATTGCGGATTTGCGCCGATGCGCCGGCCAGGATCGCGCGCGACAGCACCGGATAGAGCGTTCGGATGTGCCGGTGTTCCGCCAGCGCGGTATTCGTGACCGCAGCGCCAATGACGACCGCGCCATCGCCTCGCACCGCGATCTCGTTGGCCAATCCCGTCACGTCGATCAGCGTGCGCGGACGCTCGATCGTCTCGCGCATGAGGTCCACCAGGTTGGTGCCGCCGCCAAGATAGCGGGTTTCAGACCTGCTGCTGGCCAACGCAATCGCCTCGCGGGCATCGGCCGCGCGAGCAAAGGTAAAGCTTTCCACTACGCGACCTCCTCGACGAAGGTCGCCCGGATCGCGTCGATGATACCGTTATAGGCGCCGCACCGGCACAGATTGCCGCTCATCCGCTCGCGCAATTCATCATGGTCGAGCCTTATCGCCTGCGCTGCGAGGTCGGGGGTGACAAAGCTTGGCAGACCCCTCTGGGCTTCGGCTGCCATCGCGATTGCCGAACAGATCTGGCCGGGCGTGCAGTAACCGCACTGGAAACCGTCATGTTCGACAAACATGGCCTGCAGAGCATCCAGTTGGTCGACCGTTCCTATCCCCTCGATGGTCGTGATCTCACGCTCCTCATATTGCACCGCCAGAGCGAGGCAGGAATTGATGCGGTTGCCGTCGACCAGCACGGTGCAGGCACCGCAGGCGCCCTGATTGCAGCCCTTCTTCGTGCCGGGCAGCGCGAGGTGCTCGCGCAGCAAGTCGAGCAGCGACGTGCGAATATCGACGTCAGCTTCGCGGATATCGCCGTTAATGTGAAAGCGCATTGCCGCCCCCGTCATGACATTCAAGCACAACACCGTAGCGCGCACCGCGTTCCGGGATTTGCGTTGCAGCAGACAAGCAGGATTCCATTCCTGAGCCCGTCGCTGCCCCCGACGGATCGCAGGCCACGCTGGGTTCGATCGAGGCCAGGCTTGGCCGGGTGCCCAATTTCTTCCGCGTCCTGTCCCACAGTCCTGCTGTGATCGATGCCCACGTGGCGCTAAACCAGGGCCTCAGCAAGGCGCTCGGCCTCAAGACCCGCGAGCGCGTCGCGCTTGCAGTGGCGGCGGTCAACGGCTGCGAATATTGCGACGCCGCCCATAGCTTCACCATCTACACTTTCGCCAGGCTGAGCCGGGACCTCGCCGGGAACGGGACCTCGGTCGATCCTCGATCCGCGGCGGCGGAGGCGGAGGCGGAGGCGGCCTTCGTGCGTAAGTGGCTAAAGAGCGAGGCAATGTCTCGGCAGAAGACCTTGCGGCGGTTCGCGAAGCCGGCTTTGGCGAAAACGAGATCGTGGAGATCGTCGCCGTGGTCGCCGAGAACTTTTTCACGAACTTGATCAACAAGGTTGCCAGCACTGAAGTGGATTTCCTCTCGATCTAGATTGGCTCACGGTGCGGTTCGCAAGCCGCACCGTGGAACGATATGCCGGCAGGAGAGCAGCGCCAGCTCAGACCTTTCGTACAGAGAAACGATGGGCAGTTCGGAGCGGTGCCGCCCCTCAGACCGTCTGATCATCGGCGCCTGGCGGTCGCACAAGGGGACTCCGACCGACGTCACCGGGAGAAGTTTTGCGGCGTGGCGAATGCCCATCGTAGGGTTTCGGCCAGAGCGTTAGTCCCACCATGCACCAACGGAGCGGTCAGTCCCGAATGTGAAAGCCCATGCATTTTCCTTGCCCATGGCGGCAGTAGGTCGATCGCCGCGCGCATCAGCAACGCCTGAGCCGGCATGTCGGTGATGCGAGCAGGCTTGGGATGCAATATCAACCGGGCGACTTCACGGGTACGATGGTCGACACCAAGCATAGGCCTAAAATCAGATAATATCGCGTCGGCCTCATTTCGGCTCTGGGGCACGGGATCGGCGCCAAGAGCGCGCGCTACGGTGGCGCTTTGCGCGAAATAATCGTCCTGATCAGCCAGCGACATCTGAGGCTCGCCATAGGCCCGCCAGGCGGCCAAAAAACACGTCGCCTCGGCAACGTGCACCCAGGCGAGGAGCATCGGATCCGCCGCGCGGTACGGACTGCCACCGGGCGCGACCCCGACAACCTTATCGTGGATGCTCCGCACCCGCGCGATCGCCTCCATCGCCAGATCACGGTCGCCGAATGTGGTGACTGCAATAAACCGCGCAGTGCGCCTTAGTCGGCCCAGCATGTCTTTGCGAAAGTTGCTATGGTCCCAAACGCCGCTCAACGCGGCCGGATGCAGCATCTGGAGCAGGAGCGCCGTCACGCCGCCGATCATCATGGTCGTCACATCGCCATGAACGCGCCAGATGACCGCCGAGGTTGGGAACATGGCATTGTCTGAACGAACGACCGGTGCCTCGCCCCGCGCCTGGTCATTGAAGATGCCGACAACCCGGGCGATAAGCGCTCTACGAAAGAGCTCAACGGGCCCGCGAGGTAGCGCCGCGGTCCTCACGCGCCGCCGATGCCCTCGATCACCTTGCCTGTTCCGCCACATTCATCGCAGCGGGCGCCGTAGGTTTCGCCAGTGCCCGAACATAAAGGACAAATATCCTCGCCCGTTCCGGGCGTTCCGGGCGGTGCGACGTCGCCGGGATTGAGGGGGCCATCGCTCATGGGGATCTCCGGGTGGTCTGAAAGCTCTCCAACAAAGACCTTCGAGGCGCGTTCCTCTCATTACGGTGGTGTCCGTCAGCCGCCGTGCGCACGCTCGCACTCTGCGGGTGCGCCCCGGCGGCGATACATGCCGCGATCGTCGCGCGGCTGCTTTTGACCAGCTAGTCCAGCTGGCCAAATCAGACCTGCTCGACACCTGCGGATGCTCGCCACAGCGCGACAACTCTATATCGACGATCTCCGCCCGATTTTTGCCGACGCAGCGGTAAGTTCATCGTCGGCAACGTTACAGACGCATGGCCAAATGGGCCAGGACGGTCGTGGGACGTTTCCGGGCGGCTGGAGCGTCTCATATCGGGCCTGGCGGGTTTGGTTCATACGCCATGACCGGCCCTAGCCGAGCAGGCGCTAATTCTTTTCCCCAGCTGCGAGTAGCGCGAGCGCGAGCCGCAACCCGTCACGCTGGCCGTGCGCCTGCGCCCGGCCGTGCCCGAGCTCTTGTCACGACCCGTCATCGCCAGGACAAGGCACGGCCCTTCCCTGTCCTGGCAAGCTCAAGCCGCGCCCCGGGCGGCAGTTGTCGGGGGCGGGGAGGGGGTATCACCACCACGAGGATGAATCGATTGTGGGATCGGGGAGAGCGGGAGCGGTCGGCCGGCGGCGAACGCGAAGGGGACTTTACGTCAGCAGACGGGTGCCGGCTTCGCCAAGAGCCCCTTTGATCCTGGAGGCGAATAGCGCCAGGGTCGGCGGAAGGTCGATCTCGGCGTGTACCGCTTGATCGAGCACATCCAGCCGTGCGGAGACCCGCTGCCCCAAGGCTTCGACGGTAAATCTCAGCCGGTTGTCTTCCCAGACATGTTCGGTCACCCGCCCGCCAGGGACGAAAGACGTTAGCCTGTCGAAACCGGCTTCAAGGCGGTTGCGTGCAGCCGCTTGGCCAAGCTTGTGCGGGATGTCGATCTTGACTGGTTCGGCCATCATAATCCGAGGCATTGCTACCGTAAAAAGGGTGCGAGGTGATAGCAGACTAACCGGCCAGCACGAACTGGCCGGTCTGCAGACAATCAGGCCTGCTGATCGCGCCGTCCGTTCTCATCGAGATCGATGCGGTTCGATTCCTCAAGACCAGGATTGCCGGACTGCTCGCGCTGCTCCTGGCGATCGCGCTGCTGGTTCTGCTGGCGCCCGACCGAGCCTTCCCGCTGCTGTTCCTGCTGGTTTCCACCAGCAGCATGGCCACCCCGGCCGCTACCCATCGTCGCGCGGTTCTCGCCATTCTGCCGATCTTCATCCATGATATGTCTCCTGATGAGCGCTCTGCGTAGCTCCTGACATAAGCGACCCTCACGGCCAGACGTTCCAATCGTTGCGCGTCAGTTTTGAGCCTTTCCGCTTCCTCCTGTCACCATCTGCCTGCGGACGCCCGAGGCCCCGACACGCTTCCGCATTCGGTCAGTGCGTGATGCGATCCCGAAGTTGGATAGAGGGTCGAGATAGCCCCGTTCGAGAGATAACCGCATATGTTATCGCATATATCAATGTTAGTTTATACATTCTCGCATATGCCACCTCACAACTTAGCTTGTAATTATATATTTTGGCATATAATTTCTGCACATTATATGCCTAAGCAGATATCTTTATCGTTTCTCCGGGAACTTGGCGATGCCCTTCGCAAGGGACGCGTCAGCAAGGGTTTGACACAGCGCGCGCTCGGCGAGCGCGTGGGGTTGCCGCAAAGCCATATCTCCAAGATCGAGCAGGGCGGCGTCGATCTGCAGCTGTCGAGCTTGGTCGAAATGGCACGCGCGCTCGATCTCGAACTCAAGCTGGTACCACGCCAGGCGCTGCCGGCGGTCGATGCGCTGATCCATGCAAGCGGACCCGACGATAGCGAGCAGAGTACGCGCCGTGCTCGCGAGATCATCGCGGTCCACGAGCAATTAGCGCGATCGCTCACGACCGCCTTTCCAAATCTCGACGAAGCTCTCACATTTCAGACAATGCTGCGGATGATCCAGGGGCACCGTTTCGATCCAGCCGCTTTCAAGATACTGAAGACCGCGCTCGCCCCAACGCGGAAGATCGCCGACGCCTTCAGGAACGGCGACATCACCCGCCGCCAGCTCATCGTGACCCTCGAGCGGATCAACAAAGGCCTGCGTGCTTTGCGCAAGACGCTGGGTCAAGGCGTGAGAATGACCGCCCCGCGCCAGGTTCCTGCGCACAGCCTCGAGGATGACGATGATGACTGAGCTGCGCGCGCTCGACATCCTCCTCCATGACCGCCGGATTGGAACGATCACCGCGCTTGAAGGGGATCGCAGCATCTTCACCTTCGACGATGCTTATGCCGCTGACACAGACCGCGACACACTGAGCCTTGCGTTCAAGGACCGCTACGGCGAGCTTTATACAGCCGACAACCGTGCCTTCCAGACGCGGCTTCAGCCCTTCTTCTCAAACTTGCTGCCCGAAGGCGCATTGCGCGACTTCCTGGCGCGACGCACCGGGGTCAACGCCACCCGCGAGTTTCAGCTGCTAGGCGAACTCGGTGGCGATCTGCCGGGTGCCGTACGCGCGCTCCCGGCCAACGGCCATACCGCCGCCACACTTGCAGCGGCGAGTGCTGCGCCAGCAGCCTTCGACCCCAAATTCCGCTTTTCGCTCGCAGGCGTCCAGCTCAAATTCTCGGCGCTTAAAAACGAGGGCAGGGGCGGCGGCCTTACCATCCCGACCCAAGGCGAGGGTGGAGGATGGATCATCAAATTGCCGTCGACCCGCCTCGAGGATGTGCCCGAGAATGAATTTGCGATCATGACGCTTGCTGGGCTGATAGGAATCGACGTGCCCGAGATTGAACTGGTTCGTCTCGATCAGATCGACGGTCTGCCCGCCGGCATCACGTATTATGGTAGCACCGCCCTCGCTATCCGGCGCTTCGATCGCAGCCCGGACGGGCCAGTGCATGTTGAGGATTTCGCTCAATTCTATCGCGTTTACCCCGAAGCAAAATATGACACTGCAAGCTATCGCACCATTCTCGCCGCACTCGCCATTGAGACCGACGATCGCAGTGTCGAACAGTTTATCCGTCGCCTGACCTACAGTGTGCTGATCGGCAATGGCGATATGCATTTGAAGAACTGGTCGCTGATCTATCCCGACCGTCGAACCCCCGTCCTGTCGCCGGCTTACGACTTGCTGTCGACCATCCCTTATCTGCCCAAGGACGAAGCCGCGCTCAAATTCCGGCGCTCCAAGGCTTGGGCGAGCTTCACCTATGACGAGCTTGCCGCAATGGCCGACAAGGCCAAGGTCGCCCAGACTGCGATATTGGCTATCGCACGCGAAACGGTTGAACGCTTCGATACGGCATGGTCGGCACATAAGACCCATCTGCCACTTTCCGACACACTGATAGGCGCTATAGAAAAGCACCGCGCGCGCGTCGCGATCTGACCCCACCTTGATGTGGCACATTTGATGGCGCCAGGGACAAGCATGGGGAGACGCGGTCGACGCCCACAAGTTCACTCGCAGCTGCGAGCGACGCCCGGGCGACCATTTGCTAGGAGCATTTCCTGAGCTACCTGGCCGTTACGAGCGATAACGAAGCCGCGCTGCGCGATGCGGCGTTTCGCATTCGGCCGCAAGTGGCTCTGATTTACATGACCGACCCGTGGGTTCACCACCTGCATCGAGTTACGGAACGTCCGATGCCAGTGACAGAGATATGATCGGCCAGCTTGTGACTTGCTTATTCAACCGTTGGTACGGGACCGCCGCCGCTGCCTGGGCTAGTAAATCCTCGATGGCGGCGACGGATTGCTGACCACATAGGTTTTGGTTTCGACGTCGCTCAGGCGGTCGATCCCGTGCCCGAACCGGACTTGCCGGAGTTCGTCGAGGATCGGTGCATGTTAGTCCCAACCATGGTCCGGTTTTCGGACGTGACGAAATCCTACGATCATCGTGGCTTTCGCTCAGCGCCGTGATGTCGATCACCTCGCCGCCACGGATTTCGGGATGGTTTTCGAGATTTGTGAGTGAACGCCGCGGGGCAAGGCCCGGCGTCCGCTGGTCGGAACAAGTCGATAGCGCCCCCGCCCCGCCAAGCGGGGCGCATACCACCATTGCGGTTGTAGGGATTTCAGCCGGCCATCATGCCGATATCCGCCAGATAGGTGGCGCCGTGCACCGCGCTGGCGCGATCGGACGCGACGAACAAAACGACCTCGGCAACCGCTTCGGGCTCGGCGAACGGACGCAGGGGCGTCAATCGGCCAACGAGCGCATAATCGACGTCCTGCGGGATGGCCGTGTTCGTGCCCATGTTGGTGTTGGTGGCGCCCGGCGCCACGCAATTGATGCGAACCGGCTCATGAATGAACTCGAGTGCAAGTGACTTGGTTGCGTTGACCAAAGCCGCCTTGCTGGCGCCATAGGCCGGCGTGTAGGCCTGCCCTTTAAAGGCCGCGTTGGACGCGACATTCACGACGTTGCCGTGCGACTTTAGCAGATGCGGCATGGCGGCCTGGATGATGAAGAAAGGCGCGTGGACGTTGACCTGAAAGGTCCGCTCCCAGTCCTCCGCGGTCACAGCAGCCAGGCGCGAGAACGAGATATAGCCGGCATTATTGACCACGATGTCGAGCCGGCCAAAGGCCGAGACTGCCGCATCAACAATGGCTACGCAGCCATCCTTTTTGGTCAGATCGCTGACCAAGATCTCAACCGTTCCGCCAGCTTCGCGAATGAGAGCGGCGGTCTCCTCCAGCAAATCCGCTTTCACGTCTGCTATCAACACCCTGGCCCCGCCCTGTGCCAGGCCAGTCGCAATGGCGCGTCCGAGCTTGCCACCGGCGCCGGTCACAATGGCGACCTTGTTCTCAAAATCCATAGTCTTCCCCACCCCGATATCATTGCAGCGCTCACGTCGCTGCGTGCTTTCAAGACAGTGCAAAGGTGTGACGCCTTGTCGCAAGCTTGCCGCCCAGGGACGAGGTGTCAACGGTGAGATTAGGCTTAGCCACAATCTCCTCTCGCCATGCATCATCATCTGCGACTGGCGCATAGGTGTCGCTATCGCCCAACCGCGACGCGCGCGATCAGGAGCGTCACTAACCCACGCTGTCCTCGGCGCCGCGCCGCGTCAGCCGAACGCGAGGGGCTGGATGAGGAGCCAGGATACGGTGAATATCGCCAAAACGAGGAACGGCGCGGGATGTGCTGTCCACACCCCGAGCCTGGTGATGAAATGGCGCATTCTGTCGACGACCCATCCCCGTCCAACGTGCGCTTTCACGGTGGGCTCCGGCGGAATCGTCCCAAAAAAAGATTCTAATCCGTTAATCTAACAAGTGATTGGATTCACACAGAGCTGTAGCTAGCGTAACGGCATCGATGTCCGCTCCCGTCAGCGCGGCGACATCGTCGATCATGGGATCGTCCATCTTTCTCGATGCTTCGGACCCGTTCTCTTTCAATGTGGACTTTGCTGCGCAGGGTGCCAATTCAAGTGGAGCTGAGGGCGAGGCCACGTTCAATTTTCTGGGGGCCAGCTCGAACAACAAGGTCTTTAGCTTCAGCTATAACATCGCAAACACCTCCACCGGTGCTAGCGCCAACTCGCGCCTCGGAGCTTTCGGCTTCAACACGAGCGTTGATAACTACACGCTTGCGACCACAGGGACGGCCTTTTCTGGAATGAAGAACGGCGGTAACTTCAACGGTCTCGGGGTCCACGATCTCTGCTTCTACGCCGGTCCCAACTGTAACGGTGGTGGAAACAACGGGATCAATGTTGCCTTGGGCGAAGTGAATGGCGGCTTCACGCTCACTTTCGCGTCCTCTCAGTCATCCTTGACACTCACGGACTTCGTAGCCCGGTGGCAGGCGGCGCAGAATAATGGCTCGACGTCGGGGTTTGGTGTCCCCAAAGCTATTCCGGAGGCTTCGACTTGGGCCATGCTGATGATTGGGTTCGGTGGCATTGGACTAACCGTCCGCAGTCGTCGTAGGCAGCCTCAGGTCGCGTTGGCCTAATCCACCACTCAGTCTACTGCTCGGCCCCAGAGACCTGCGTGTGTCTAGGGCCATTCCCATAGGCTGCTGGGTACGCCTCAGTTATAAACAGTAGGCGTCCATTTCGCCGTTGCTTGAGGTTGTTAAAGGTCAATCAGCCCCGCTGGGGGACTGCGGCATCAACCCGCTGTCACAACTTCTGGCGAATGTGTGAGATGAGCCTTCAAGTGAGCCGAAACATCCCTGTCGGCGTCAGCGCGATCTGAGCGGTTCGGACCAACCCAGCCGCCTGTCACGCCATCGCTGGGGCAGTCTTGGCAAGCTGCATAGGAGACGGTTGTCGGAGTGCCTGCATCTGATCCCCCGCCTCGCTGGGGGGGGCAAGGTCGTTGCGAGGCTAGACAAATAACCCCTATCTATCGGCACCCGCCGATTTAAGGATTCGATGGCCCTCTCACCGCCTCGTCATTTGAGAATAGCCGCCTCGTTAGCACACGGGCGAAAATGGGGGGGCAGGGCCGGGGGTGTATAATGCGTGCAGACCCCTGTCCTCGTGGGCGGCCACCATAAAAACCGATACCGCCGCGACCGCCTTTAAGGGCTTGGTCATTCAATAGCATTAGATAGGTCTCGCCCGGGTCAGCGGGCGTGTGCCGCTTAAAGGTGACCTGTCTAACTCAAGTAGGCAGGTCACTTGCGGAACACGCGCGCACACCTGCGGATTGAAGACAGGCATCCATTGCCCCGGGTTACCTAAAACTCGTCGGATCATGACACCCGGTGGCCACTATTATTCTCCGTCCCTACTGCGCAGCGGCCGAGAATTAAATGGCTCGCTTATATGCCGTTGGAGGCGGATATCCTGAGCTTTGGTTAGCGTGGCATGTGCTTTGGTGAGTGATGGCTATGCTCGCTGGACGCCAAATCCGCCACAAGGGCGGTGGGGATCGGGCCGATAGGACAAGCGTTGATCGCGTGCGCGCAGTGGCGAGGCTGCCGAAATTATCTGCGGGTCTATGGAAAACTTGTTAGGCAACGAGCTCAAAGCGGCATGCGCTCGCGCGCTAATTAATTGACTTCGTGCTCGGCCACGGCGCTCGCCACATCACTGGCGGCTGATTCGACATCGATTGCGGCTTTATCAATGTCATTCGCTACGTCCTGAACGGTCTCGCGCGCGAGCCTATCAACCTGCGATCGCATAACCTCCGCGGCAGTCGTCATCTCAATGGCTTCCAATCGCGCATCCTCAAGTTTCTCTTGGAGGGCCGCGGTCTGCGCACGGCTTTCGCCCAGCGAGGCTTCGAGGTCTCGTTCTCGTGCACTGGGCCCACAACCAGTCACGGTGAAGACCGCTAAGTACCATAAAAGATGACGCATGACGGCCTCGCACTCTGATATAGCGCGATCATATGCCGACGCTGGCAAAGCGCAATTCTGTAAAAGACGTGCGTGAGCGAAAGAGGAGCGACCGGGCGATACTTCCCCGATGACGATGGGTGACCTGGCAGACGTTTAGCAAGATGCTACAAATCTGTCAGACAAATTTTTCGCCGACCAGTTTATTATGGCGTCAAACGCCGACGGCCCTCGGAAAGATGCCAACGGCTTGGCAGAAAGGCGCGCTCGCCATCTCGCAATCTGATAGCCTCGACGATATCCACACGTTCCATAATCATCGCCTGCCACGCTTCTGGCGATCGTGAGCGCGAGATATCGACACCGGCCCGCATCACTCGGCCAATATCGATACTCAAGAAATGTCGAAGGACAGAACAAGAGCCTTGTTGCCGGTGGCGACATGATCGCCTTGTGCAAAGCCATATCCTCTCGACCTGCCGCATCACGCGACAGGATAGCGTTTCGGAGAGCGTCGAGGCATTTTATAATCGCCGACATCTCGGCAGAACCGAACCTCAACGCAGCTAGCCGTGCGGCCTCGGCGTCCGGAATGAGCCGGACTTCGTAGGTCCCAGCGGCGCGGGCAATTGATCGAACGGCACATGGCGCCAGCAGAGCCGATGGGACTCGCGTGAGGAAGGATCCGACTCTCCGACGTGATGCGAGCAGGCCGTCAGGCTGAAGGCACGAGGGCCTCGCGCACGACGGTGCGGGACACATCGAGCGTCTGGGCAAGGGGCTTTTGCGGCTACGGATACTGGGGCATCAACCGGCCCGGCAAAACCAAGATTACCCGGGACGAGGTAAATCGCGCCGAGGAAGTTGGTTGCGAGCTTGTCGTAGCCTGTGGCGATGCGGCTGAAGTCCTTGAGGCGGCAGACCTGCGCTCGACAGCGTTGCGCCCCTTGTAGAGCGAGCGCGAGAAGCAGCTTTTCCAGCGGCGGTTGACCTTGGAGGGGATGTCGGGGACAGCGCCCTGACGCTCGATTAGGATCGCATTGCTGTCATAGGCTTTGTCGCCCAGCGCGATGGTGCGCGGCGCGAGATCATCGAGCAGCACATCGGCCGCGTGGCAGCCAGCGACCTCACCACCGGTCATCAGGAAGCGGATCGGCCGACCTTGGCGATCGGTAAGCGCGTGGAGTTTGCTGTTGCGGCCGCCGCGGCTGATGCCGATCGTCTGGAGGAGCGCCCCCCTCTCCACCACCTTCCGAGCGATGCGCCTTCATATGCGTGCTGTTGATCAGGACCTCGGCGGGCGGCCCACCGGCTTCAGCCAGGATGACGAACAGATCCTGCCACACGCCCTTCGCCGTCCCGACGGACGAGCTTAGGTGGTCGATTACGTTATCGATAGCACGGTATGTCGCGACCAAGACCACTGTGCGGCGACCTCGTGATCTTTCAGATTGCCGCCATGTTGGGCCCGGTGGTCCAGATGTCATGCACCATGCCCAATTGTTGCGAGGTCACCAGACGATGGCGCGGAGCCGTTCGAAGGAGATGTCGCCGCTAAGAGCATCCGAGAATGTGAACCGCAAACCAATGAAGAAACCTTCCACGAGCCGCTTTCGTTCGGAGGACTTGCGAGAAGGCCAGCTCGCGTTCGCAATACCGTCTTCACAGCGCATGCGGTCGAGGCGGACACACAATGCGCGACAAACGTTGAACGGTGACGATGTCGAGCTGAGCGCGAGGCCTTGAATGTGGAAACCAACTGCTGCTTACTATTTTAAGCGCGCATCGAGATCTCGCGATCTGGCTCGAGCAGCACCCTCGTGGCTAAAGCCGCGTATCATCGCTGAGGCAGAGCGATTTGAAAGAAAGGCGATCGAGGCAGCCGCGCGCGAGCGGATCGAACCGATCGATCAAGGTCAAAAAATGCGTGGGGCGTAAGAGACTTACCCGGGTCCATTTGACTGCGCATCATCGGAGCGCATGCACCGCCAAGTTCTTATGTAAACGCAACATCGATATTCCGACATTCACGGCTCCCTACATTCACGGCTCGAGACGGCATCACGCAGACGCCGATCTCGCGCGTAAGCATCAAGAAGGCGAATATCAAAAAATGGCCCGCCGAAGGTCTTCGACGGGCCGCAAGTTGGGAAACCCCCTAAGGGACAACGATAGAAAAGCCTATTGCGTCCAAATAGGCAATCTCTTTAACCAATTTCACGGCGTGCATAACACGAGACAGACCCATCGATAGACGTGCCGACGGGTCCAGTTTGCTTTCAGAGCCGACATAGATGATCGAGCGATCAAGCGACCTGTTATAGGGGCAGACAGGCCAATCACTCCGTCAGCTGTCGGAGTGCCCCTCTATCGAAATACAAGTCACCAATTTATTAAATGATATGCAATGGCTTATTGTCGGCACAAATATCTCATATTTTCAAATCGCTGCCTCCAGAGCGCTCACCCGTTCCAAGCAATCGAGCCGAAAAGATTGTTGCAACTTAATCCTTATGGAGAGCAGGCGGCCTTTGCGGCGCTTGCTTTTCCGGCCTTGGTCTCCACGAGAATCTCGGGATTGTCGTTGGATGCGGCGACCTTGTGGCCTTGCATTGGGGGTCGGTGTGCGCAGTTTCTCTACCACTTTACCGTGAGCTTCACGGCGCCTTTCGCAGGTTGTCGGCCATCGGACATCTCGCTGAGACGTTAATTCAAGCTCTGCACGTGCGATATCGTACCTGTCGAGGCGTGACCGCCGCGGGTCTATTCTCGTTCGAGCCGCCTCAGGAGGTTACCAATTCTGTCTCTTGTTCAGCACGGCGCTTGATGCGGATCGCATCGATCTGCAGACGTAATCTATCGCTACGCTGCCGTATTCGACGCTGCTCCGCTTGCAGGCGCACGAGTTCGGCCGCGGCCAGAGTTTCGCTGAACCTGTCCATAACCGCACAATGTTTTGCGAGAAAAAATGTTCCGCTTCAAAATGTGTCTGGCGGGTCGATGGTCCGGGCAACTGATTGATCAACACACTTTGTATTGAAGATCTCTAGCGCTCAAACGACATTCCGCCGCGCCGCGCCGCGCTAACACGGCTTGAGATCCTTCTGCCGCGATGGCTTGGCCGCTCAGGGTTTCGCGGTGTTAAAAAAGGAAGATCAGGCGCCGGCCTGTGTGAGTTCATCACGTGTCACGCACTAATCCAGGCAATAGCGGTCGGCTTGCTGTGTAGGATATGCCGTAAGGCTGTCTGGGGCTGCAACTGTCCGCGTCATGCGAAATTCCGAGAAGAAGTTTATATGCCTATTTATCGTCTGTTTCGCCTGAGTTCAGAGGGGCGCATTTGGGGACCTGGAGAACTGTGCGACCTCAATGACGATGCGGGCGCCATCGAAGCCGCCCGCGGACTCGGCCACACCTATGCGGTGGAGGTTTGGGATGAGGCACGCCGGGTCGAGATCGTTGCGCCGCGGCCGCGCTTTTTTGATGCGCAATGAAGCGACTGCCGCGCCGTCGCAGTCTCGCGACATGACGTTCAATGTTTGGCGTCGCACCTCGCGATATGACGCGATCGATCGGATGAACCCGACAAAAGTCTAATCTCTTCTAGTGAGCTATTTCAGATTGTGTGGAGACGTTTTTGCGTGCCGAGCGTTTGGATTATGCTGACCACCGGAACGATCTCAGTTGGTGAACATAATCCCGACGAAACCGAAAAGTCAGGTTTAGCTTGTCTCACGATGAAACGCGTTGATGAGACCATTACATCGTTTGCGCTAGGCGTTGCCTATAGCAGCTTGATCGCATGTCTAATTCGATTGCAATAACCCGCCAGCCTGCTGAAAGATATGTCGTTGGCGACCATATGCGCTTCGATGGTTGCCATTCTGGTACTCGCGTGCATGCCGTTACATGCCTTGTTCAGTGGACTGTGCTTAGCGGTCAGCACTCCGATGTGAGCGATGCCCTGCGAGCCGACGAGAGTCTGACCCCGCTCGGACGATGGATCGAAGTTGCGACCGGACCTCTGATCATCGTGGTGCTTCCCAAGGAATTACATAACACGAATTAACCATGTCTGGCTGCGGCCCGCTTGCTCTGTCGCTCCGATTGCTAGGCAGACCGTGACAAGGGCGCCTTGCTTTAAACGCCAAGTGATGCAGCCCCATCGAGACCATGATCCAATTAGTTACGTTCCATGCGTAGCGGCCGCAAGAGCCAGGGTTCTCTCGATAAACTTTGATTTATTCAATGACATATAAGCTATCGCGCACAGATATGATGAGACTGTCGAAGCCGTAACATTATCTTTACGAGAGCCAGTTAACGATAGTTTTATGGATAGCGGTATTTTCATCGTAAGAAGTTTACGGCCACGCAGCGTCAGCGGCGATTTCGTGCGTTTCAAAGCGAAGCGTCATGGTCGCCCGCTTTCCATAGAAATTAGTCTGAGCCAGTGGACAGCTCTGCGCGAGCGCTGCCCAAGCCTGCCGGCATCGCTACACACGATCGAACGCCTGGCAGCCGACGGTCATCCGCGCACCGATCCGGAGGGTGAGACAGTCCTGCGAGTGACCTTGTCCAAGGCCGAGTGAATCATCGCGGGCCGCCCGCACCGGACAATGGCGCCGCGCATAGTGCCGCTGCTCACGCCCCACTGCAGCGCCCACACTCGGAATGTGGGCGCGCTTTCCAAACATACGGTGCGTATGAGCGCGCTTTGTCACAGCTAATGTGCGCTTGTGGCGCTGAAGCGCACGATCTTGTAGCGGCCACCCGCCTTTACCTGCGCATCGCCATTGAGTGCCACGAACAGCGCCCGGCCATTGCGGTCGGCCATTTGCCGGGACAGGCTGTCATTGCTGTCATTTGCAGCCGCTCTAACTACCTTCATGACTCTTGGCCGCAAGGCTGCCGCCTCGCCATCGCTCAGTCTACGAAAAGAGCGGAACAGCTGATCGATGGTGGCACTGCTGGCCTCAGCCGGAGCCGCGATCACAAAGTGAAACGCCTGGCCACCACCGCCATTATAGACGGCGATCAGCAAGACAGCATCTCCATTCGACCCCGTCATATTAAGCCGCGTCGTCCGGGCGGAGAGGCCGTTGATCATACCATTTGTCACGCTTAGAGGCTGCTTAATATCACTGTTTATAAGCTCTCTGATCAGCTGTCGCAGGTAAGCGTCAAGATCTTCGGCCTCGAGCTTACCGCCGCCAAATTCGCCTCTGATGTCCCCCGTCCCGGTGATACCAATCGCTTGGGGACTGTTGGTAAGGGTGAAGCCAGCAGGCGCATCGAACGCGATCCGCATGATTGGGTGGGCAAATCGACGGCCGATGACGAAGCCTTGTTGAGGATCGTCTCCGAACAGCAAGCCATCTACATTGTTTAAATAGACATCTTCTCGTTCGGGTCGCACATGTTCGGCGACGCCGGTGGCATGGGCTGTTTGAATTGCGCGTTTTATCCGGTTGACAGGCAACGGGTGGCTACTGGCCCATTCGGGCAAGCTGTGCGCATCATTGTCGCCATTAGTTGCCTTTATGAAACGCTCCTGCCGACCCAAGGCATGGAGCATGTCGGCGGCTGCGAACGGATCATAGCCAGCCTTCGAGACATATTGGATGCCGAGAACGTCAGCTTCATATTCTTCTTCGCGTGAGTAGCGCAGGCCGAAGAGCGAGACGGCCCGCCCCGCAATCCGTGTCAGCCGGTCCGATCCGGTCAAGCTGACTGCGAAAATCCCAAGCAGGCTCCACAATGATCGTTCGCGCTGTCGCGCGCTATGCCGAGCCACGATATGGCCGACCTCATGACCAAGAACCGAGGCAAGCTCATCCTCGCTTGCCACGACCGCGAGCAGCCCTCGCGTCACGTAGATGAAGCATCCGGGTACCGCGAAGGCGTTCACAACATCGCTGTTGACCAGCGTGAAGTTACATTGCCCGCGCAGACCCGCCGCGCTGGCGATCTGAGCGCCGATGGACCGGACATAATTATCTGCGTCTCCGCGATATTCCCCCCCCATCGTCGCAAGGATTTGCGCATGTTGCTGCTGACCTGCGACGCGTTCCTCCTTCGTAACCCCCGGTAGATCAAGTTCTTGAGACGAGTGGTCACAGCCTGACAGGAGAAGACATGCAGCTGCCACGATGGCAGGCATTGGTATGCGAGATTTACGGTCCATCATCATCGAAATGCACGAAGGGCTGTTGAGTGCCGACAGACGCGATCAAAAGAAGATCGATCCGAAACCAGATTCAGCATCCGCAGGGGATGTTGCGATGAGCGTGGGGGTGCGCCAGCAGGTCGAACTCCAATTAAGTCATCCACAGCCGAACCACTCCCAGTCTGAGCGTCCGTTTGATTTAGCCGGCGTCACTCAATGGAGTGATATAGATCGACTGCGAAAGGGTTCCCGACACATCCGACAGGGTCGCTCGTGTTCCGGGCCCTAGGGCCGGGCGGCAGCCGACGTTGTTGTTCGGCCACGCGAGTCATTGTGCGCCTCTCCTCGATCTCGAGTAAGAGCAATGCCTTGCGGGCTTTGACATAAGCCTCACTCTCCCCGTTGATCGGCTTTCAGAGATCTGCAAGGTCGTGGGCGGACTTCAGTTCGGCGTCGAACATCGCAATCTCCTCGCACGATTAGCGCGCAGGCCCCTCAACTTATCCCCCAGCCCACCAGCGCGGTCCGTTGGTTCCTTCAAGACGCCTGTGATCATGCGCCGCGATCCAATTATTTGGACACTACCTATTGTCGCCAGCGATATATGCTGTTCCACCGCAATGCCCCTATCAGATGTTTATGCAAATCGCCTGTCATGCGAGTGGCCGCACTCCATCGAACCGGCATTTCAGCGCTGTGCGGGGCTGGCCAGTCGGCGTCCTGGCCGCGAAGAACTTTGAGCGTTTACAATGGCATTTAGCGACGGGAAGCGCATAATCGCGGTTAAGTCGCACCCGTTTCAATTGTGATTGGGGTCGAGCGGTCATAACAATCTCATATGTGGCCTTTCACACGATCCAAGCTCAACGTGTCGGAGGCGCTCGACCAGGCGGCTTCACTCGCCGCGACCCATTGGGTCGCTTTTGTCGAGGAGTCCGGCGTTGCTGCCAATCTCAATCTTCGAGATCGCGTCACGATATTTGCGCGGCAATTCCATCCCGAGATGCTGCGGCGGCTTCCAGTGCTTTGGAATGCGCCTGATGAGGTGGCGCTGCTGGCGATCGTTGAAGGGATCGAGCGTTCAGGCCTAGAAACGCGCCGAATGATCGAACTCCAACTCCGCATCAAGCTGCCTTATCCGACTCCAGATTCAAGCACCTGAGCAGAGCTAGCTATATTTGAGGCCAAGCACCCGACTCGAACGCCTCGACTTCGCAACTTGGCACCGATGCTGAAGTGCGGCCTCTGGCGATAAATCAATGACGATTGCGCAGTCCATCAGCCTGGCTGATCCGAATGTTTATCTGATTGCGTAATAGCTGGCTGTTCAAGTGCTCGTCGACGAGATCATAGTCTTCTCGTTTGAGCATCGTGGCCACATCACTCCAGTCACGACACGACCCCTCGCCCGCTATCTGGAAGGCACGTTCTAACAAAGGGAGCCGCCGCATCATCCTGTAAGGAAAATTGAAAATCTCATCGTTCGTCAAGAGCATGATACGAGACTCCCGGTTGCGTTTGCAAAAAAATGTTCTGACCTTCTTTCGCTTGAATACTGCGAAGCTCGCTGACGCATGACTTAGCGAGGGCACGGATAGGTATATTTTTGCTGATGATCGCGGGGATGATGAGACTTATCAACACAGCTGGTCAGCACGGGACGCCCGGCTCGACCTCGGCACGCTGAGAGCACACATTTCCGATGTTTGGGAGCAAGGCCAGATATGGTGATATCGATATCCAACAGGACCGGGCCGCTCGATAGAGCATAGTTCCTGCCAAGAGTGGATTGTTTCGCCTGTTTGCCGCCCAGCTGTTGACTATCTCTATCTCTTCTGTCGTGTACAGACATTTCCGGCTTCGATAATGGGCGCTCCTCCTCCTACGATCCGCTGACAAAATGAACCAGAGCAGAAAGTGGTAGCTCGCGCCCGGCCATCCAGACAGCGCGTTAACCTTATTCTTCAGACCATCGTCCACCTTGCCCCTAGCGATTTTCTCACGGCAATCAGGGGCATGTTCAGGCCAACGGAAGAATATTACCGTAAGCGCGCTGCGCGATCGCGCGCACTGGCGAATATTTTACCATCGTGGATGATGCCGCACCTAATCGCCGAAGCCGACGCGTTCGAGCGCAAAGCGGACCTGTGTGCTGCCCGTGCGTCGGGCCTCGCCACTCATGATCAATCGCGACGACGCTCGCCTCCGCGCGTGGCGGGATCGAGGCGCTCAAAGCCCGAGCAGTGAGGTTTGCTCGAGACGAAAATACGACGGAGCGAACGTTTAGACAGCAGCGACACACAGCACGCACGTGCCAGCGTCTGTGCAGACATCTCAATCACCGCGCTTGGCGTCGTCGCGGAAATGAGCCGCGACACGATCCTTGGCGAAAGCGTTGTCTTTGCGGCGCATTACCGTGCTTTACCCCCTAGCCATATAAGCCCGGGAGCGCACAGAAGCGTAAGACCGCCCCACACCTTAGCGATAGATACGCTGTCGAAGTTTGCGGCGCTCAACGAGATTTCGCACACTATCGCGACGATCATCGCGCCAAGAACAAGGACGGTGACGCCTCGGCCAAGATTGAAGCCCTCCATCACAACCTTGCCTTCCTCGAATCGACCCGCCTGACCCGCGCTCTAATCTATTATGCCGCTCGCGATGAAACTTTGATGCAGGTTCTGGCGGCATGATCGATCGTAAGACGCGCCGTAGATGCAATATGGTTACGCCATGGGTTTTAGGCGGTGCGCCGGAACGATCCACTAGAAGCCGGCTCCGCGAGGCGGCCAATCTTCTCGCGGTTAACGCGCTTGAAACGGTCCGCGAGCGGCTCGACCAGTTTTCTCGCCTATCCCCGTTACCTTCGTAGTGCTTGGGCGTCGCACCGGAGTTTCCTGACCTTGGCCGGTGATCTGGAACTCCTGATCGAGTGCAACATCCGGGACGATCTGGCGCTTGCCCGAGACGAGGTCGATGTCGGCGGCCCTTATCCGCTTTGCCCAAGCGTGGGGGCTGGCTCGCGAAGTAGAGGAATAGGCGCTTTGACTTCAGGCTGCGGCATGCGGCCAGCAGCGTGTCCATAAGCTTTGGCTTGAGGGTCGTCAGGCGTTCGAACAGTTCGGCGCCGTGCTGGAAACTCACGATCTTTAATATCTCTTCCAGCGTTTCGAGGATGGCTCTCTCCATCCCGGAAAATCTTGAGGTACTGGGGAAGCGGGGTGCGCCAGTCGCCCGCTCCATCAGCAGGGCCGAGCGTCCTATTTATCAGGTCGAGTGCCCGGGTCTGCAGGCCAAGGTCGGGATCGGGATCGCCGAACAAATTGCGCGAAGCGATGTCGATGTCCGCGTCAAGGCTGAGGCGACGGAGATAGGAGCGTACCGGGGGTGCGTCGCTGTAGAGCCAGTGCGCCTGCGTTCAAAAAGCTGCTGAAAATTCTCGGCGTCACGTTTTTGCTGGCGGCAATACCACTGTTTGCAGCCTTGGCAGACCTTCAACCGCCTTGGCCGCTAGCAGTCGCCTATATTCGTCTGGCCTGATTTTGTTGGCGGCGCTCGCTGCCTGGGAGTGGAACCAGGCCGGTGTGGTGCGACGCCGCCGCACCTGGATTATCGTTGCGGCCATTCTCACGCTTGCAGGATTGTTCGCATATCTTGTCCTCTACTCGCTCTTCATCGAGCCAATCCGCGGAACAAATACTCGGGAGACAAAGGGGTTCACCTGCACGGCCCAGGCACGCGAGCTATATTGGGATCAGTGCCCTGACCTGCCCCGCGACGCGCTACGTGACGCGGAGGTGTCGTGGACGCGCTCGTCAATTACGATCGTTCGGCTGGCGATGACCGCTGCCTGGATGATATTTACTGCTGCGCTGATTTGCGCTGTCACCGCCGTCGTCATGGGCGATCGAGCGAAGCGATCAGTGAAACGGCGCATAACCAAAATGTAGAAACTCATAGCTCCTCACAGGGACAAAAGCCCGGACATCGCGCTCGATTGGGCGATCGCCATCTTCCACACTGTGAACGGATATCATCCAGCGAGGGGTGACGCCTTTTCCCGCCCGCTGGCGGTTTTCCAAACAGCCTCTAGTAAAAAAAAAGCGCTTTGAGATGCTGCCGGCGCCACTGTCCAGTGACCCGCAGGCCGAACCGCAACCATTCGATCCTCGGCCGGTTGTATGTTCTTAGGCACTCTCAAGCGGATTGCAGCAATGAAACGCGACAACTCTGCCCTGATCGTCGAGGACAGTCCGATCCTGGGTCCCATGATCGCCGACATGCTTGAGATCCTCGGTCATGACACCACGATCGTCGAAGGTGAGCAAGAAGCCATCGCCAACATTCGGGACAGAGAGTTTTCATTGCTGATTTGCGATATAAAGCTCGGCGAGGGGGGCAGCGGGTTGGCGGTTGCCGCCGAGGCGCGGAAACGTCAGCCTGAGGCACGAGTGATCGTTGTATCGGGCAACGACGAACCACCCGATCTTCCGGGTGGCGTCTCCTATCTTGCGAAGCCATTCACCTTGAAGCAGCTCGGTTTAGTTGTAGGGATGGGCTGAGCAAAGTCGGCTTGCGGCCACTTTGCCAATCGCTATTGCGGGAAACAGGCCTGCATAATAGCGCCAGCTAGCCCAAAGAATATGCTCATCTATGGGAATCGCGATTATATGGCGTATACGCGAAAGCCGAGACGGATGCGCACAGCATCCCAGCAGCCACGAAGCCGCGAATTACGATTTCCATTTAATTGCGCCTTCTAGCCGCGGCCCCCAACCGCGATGACGGCATAAGCATCGACCCGAAAGTCGTGGTCGAGCTAGAGTCGGGACTCATAACCACCATGTGACAGCGGCGACGAGGTAGATCGCGCCGAGGAAGTTGGTGGCGAGCTTGTCGTAGCGGGTGGCGATGCGGCGGTAATCCTTGAGACGGCAGAACATGTGCTCGACGGCGTTCCGGCCCTTGTAGAGCACGTGCGAGAAGCAGCTCTTCCAGCGCCTGTTGGCCTTGGACGGGATGTTGGGGACGGCCCCTTGCCGCTCGATCAGGTCGCGGATCGCGTTGCTGTCATAGGCCTTGTCGGCAAGCACGATGGTGCTTGGCGCCAAATTGTCGAGCAGGACGTCGGCCGCGCGGCAGTCGGCTATCTGGCCGCCGGTCAGCAGGAAGCGGAGCGGTCGGCCTTCGCTGTCGGTCAGCGCGTGGAGTTTGCTGTTGCGGCCGCTCCGGCTGATCCCGATCGCCTGGAGGAGCGCCCCCCTTTTCCGCCGCCCGCCGAGCGGTGCGCCTTCATGTGCATGCTGTCGATCATGACCTCGGCAGGCGGTCCGCCCGCCGCCGCCAGCGTGATGAACATCTCCTGCCATACGCCCTTCGCTGCCCACCGCGCGAACCGATATTAGAGCGTTTTGCGCGGCCCGTAACAGGCAGGCGCATCGACCCAGCGGCCTCCCGATTTCACCACATGGATGATGCCGCTGATCACCCGTCGATCATCCACCCGCGCAACCCCACGCGCCTTGTCCGGCAACAACGGCCGAAGGTGCTCGAACTGCTCCTCACTCAACCAAAACTCGCTCAAATCCAAGCTCCTGCTGTTGCCGAGCCTGAATCACGTTCGCGCCGCCAAGGGAATCCGGATTATGGGTCCTGACCCTAACATCTGATCCTAAACAGTGGCTCGCCTATTTCGGGACAACCCGGTCCTGCTTCCCCAAATCTTATCCACGAAGCCGACGACTAATGGTGAGCGGATCGATCGAGGATTGTGTCGGGACCGATTGTGGCGCTCCAACAGCATCTCCATGTAGAGCGACTTCCAACCATCATGATCAACCCAAAAATGCCCTTTGAAGCCTCCTTACTGCCTTGATCATTGACCCGCCATCGAAGTCAGACCTAGCATCTAAATATAAACGAAGGGAATCGAGATGCTGATGCGCGCGATCATCCTGTTGGTACTGCTCGCTGTCCAACCGTTATCAGCTACAGCTGCTCCTCTTCACTTCCGCGCCGGTCAGCGATGGACGGCTACGGATGCGAGGGGGCCAGCGTTTACGAACCTCACGGTGGCGTTCGGAGACGTCAATGGTGACGGCCGAGCTGACATGGTCTTGTATGCCTGGCTAAGTGGCATTGTCACGGTGGGGCTGTCGACAGGCTCCAATTTCAGCTCACCAGCGATATTTGCAGAGAACTTCCCTCGCACGTCAGGATTGGGGATCATTCAAATCGCTGACGTAAATGGCGACGGCAAGGGTGACTTGGTGTTCATGCCACACGGAGCCGATAATGTCCCGGGTGCCGCCAATGCGCAGGTGGCTTTGTCGAGCGGCACCAAGTTCACATTGTCGCCCCAACCGTGGAACAGCAGTTGGTGCGCAGAATATCAAGAGTGCTTCGCGGTCGATTTGAATAATGACAAGCGGGCCGACCTTGTAGCCTTCACGCGCCGAGCGGGACCGGTTTTCACATCGTTGTCAACCGGCGGGAGCTTTGGCGCAAACGCCATCTGGAACAACTTCTTCTGCGTGAATGTCGAGATTTGCGCGGCCGGAGATGTAGATGGCGATGGAAGAGCCGACGCGATCGCGTTCAAGCGAACCGCTCAAGGCGTAGAGCAGGGCAATGTGCTTATCTCAAAGTCTACCGGGACCGCCTTTGCCGCACCTCAGCTCGGTCACGGCTTTTTCTGCATCATATCGGAGATCTGTCTTGTCGGCGACGTTAGCGGAGATGGCAAAGCTGACATCGTCGCGGTTAAGGGCTTAGGTAGATCCGACTTAAATATGGAAGCCCTCGTCAGTCTCTCCGACGGCAACCGCTTCATAAACCCTTCCCCGATGATCTGGGGCAATATGCTTCGCATAACTAAAGACAATGCTGGCTTCTACGCCTTAGCTGACGTGAATGGTGACAAGCGTGCCGACCTGATCCAGTATGGCGTCCTGCCGAGGCCAGCGAACACGAGCGAGGCGGACAAGCTGATCGCAACCGTATTCGCGACGTCCGATCAGCCGGACACTGGCTTAGCACCTGGAACACCAGCGCCCGCGACCCCCACATATTTTGGCTGGAAGGACGTCAAGGCGTACAACTGCGCGATCAACGAAGAGCGGCTGTATTTCTGGACAATCGACGTTCAGACTGGTGAGCGCAAGTCGGTTGGCCCAGTCGACGCGCTGTACAACGAGAACGTAGCATGCCCCGACGGCCGCGACCCACCTACGACGTTAAGCCTCACCGCGGGACGGACTTACCGGATCGTGGCGGTTCTGCCGAGCGCGACGGGTTGCGAGGGCCGAAATGATCCCGACATCGTCGCGTGCGGCTATTCGACCTTGTTCGTTCTGGCGAAAGCAGATGGACCAAGCTGCCACTTCTATGTCGGTGGCGCGGCCGCTGGGTGCGCGCTGAACGCAACAACCTTCAAGCTGCGACGCCAGGCAGGCGATGCGCAATTGCCAGCACCTGCCATCCCCCAGACAGCCGACGGACTTCTCTCGGCATTGACCACTGCAAATGTCGATTATAGCCGGCCGGACGTGGCCGAGCTTAGAGGATGGTTGGGCAACCCTATGTATACGCCATATCCAGCTATCAGTCAGGCGCTGTTAGGTTTGGTGGGCGCAAAGCAGTTTTTAGCACCAGTCTACATAGATGTGATCGCGTTTAAATATGAGCCGAACCAGAACGCGACGCGCCCGCGGACTGTCGCTGAGGTCGATATCGCGCGGCTGAAGGCCGCAGTACTGGCTGCGAGCAACGAGCGTCACGGCACGCGGCAAACCGACTTCGCTCAGCTTTTGACTCCTTAAGGCCGGTCGGGCCGCCCGCGCATCGGAGCGCCACGCGCCGGGCTTGAACATGGGAGGTGTGGCGGGTCGCGCCGCCTCGTGGGCATTAAGGTGCCGGGAACTGCACGCGCAATGGATCGTTAGAACAAACGATGAACACGAGAGGCGAGCATGAGCGATCGGCATAACCCGAAGATGGACCAGCGCCCCGGATCAAACACTGAGAAGGATCCCGAAGAATGGGTGTCGGGCGATGATCCCATGACCGGCGCGCAGGCATCCTATCTCACGACCTTGAGCGAGCAGGCAGGGGTTGAGCCGCCCGCCAACGGGCTTAGCAAGGCCGAGGCGTCGCAGCGGATCGACGAATTGAAAGCGAAGCTGGACCTCTGACACCAGCCAATCGTCGCGCATGCGATCGTGACATCATGCGATGCTTTCATAAATTGATCCACTCGCCACCGCCCGCGGGTACATTGCGGGTACCCGCAAGCGTAGCCACATCGCCTCGCCACCATTCTCTGGGCTTTTGCGGGAACTGCGGGGAGGCGGGTACCGCGCGCCACATCGTTAGCTGCACGTTGTAGCACGCCCGCGGGCGGGGCGCAGCGGGTGCGCCGCTATTTTCGATGATCTAATAACAGTACCCGCATCCCCGCCAGCTTCTGGTGTTTATCGGGACCACTTGCTGCGGCGACGGTGGCGCGAATGCGGATATCAGTACCCGCAAGTCTAAGCTAACTTGGCCCACGCGCCGCTTGGCCTCCATCGGGCCAAGAGAGCCTGGGTGAGACCGGCACCAGTGCGACATCGGCATCCATGTCTTGTCCGCTCAGGCCCCACAGCGCCGACAGGCAGGCGGGATCGGTGATGACGGTGGAACCCGCATCGACGTAACCCGTCACAAAGCCATACATATGCACGCCCGCCAACTGTATCGCACGCGTCGGCGATCGTCGTATCGATCCCCGCCGCTTGCAGTCCGATCGCGAGCGCGAGCCCCCGATCCCGGCGCCGATCACAGCTGTCCGCTCCATGCCCTGCACCTCGATGGCGCACTCAGCACCCAGGCTGCTCGCCACAGTGCCACGGGAGGACGCCGGACAGGATCCGCGCCTTGTCGAGGAAGGTCGATCGATCGGCAGAAAAGCGGCCGACAAGTGCACGCCCGGTTTCCCGTTATGATGGATGCAACGGTTGACCAGCGAGATTCAGATTGGCGGCTCCACGCGCGTCGATGACACAAGGTGCCGTAACCTTCGTTCAGTCGGCGAGCTCGACTTCGGTTGGGCCCACCTGTGTCGACGCCGCGCCCAGTCGCAAAGAGGACGGCGGCACCGTTACGCGCATCACTTTGTCGAGCTGCCGGGAGTCCCGACTAATATAACCGCCACTGAGCATACGCCGTCGATCAGGAAGGCGGCTTCATGGCCCGGCCTTGACGCAACGACAAGGTCATCGACCAATTTGCGTTCGGCGGGAGCAAGGTCGCTAGCCAAACCGACCATTGCGCAATTATGCGCGCCGGATCGCGCTGGCCTTTCAGATTGCGGCCGATGTGCTCGACATCGAGGGTAGCGAGAGAGTTGCGGGCAAGCGGCTCAACAAGGATGAGGCGCAGGGCAAGAGCAATTTCGTCACAGTCCTCGAGCTCGATGACGCCAAGTCTATGGCAGCAAAGCTTGACAATGACGCTATTTCCGCCAACGATCGTATGTCTGTCACGACCACTTTGCTGAGGGAGATCGCAATATTCGCGGCCTCGCGTGATCGATGGGCGGATGGACTTTTGATGGCGGCGACATGCCGCGTCTGATTTGTGTACAGTGCAAGAGAAATCTGCTGCCATCATCGCACAAGTGCTTGCAATTTGAGTCAAACATCTCGATCGATGTTGGTGGGTTCGACCAACGATTTGGTAGGTCGCCAGCGAGATTTGACAGGATAGGGCCTCGACACGTCATCGCTATCATGCTGATCGCTGCGGGAGCCAGTTCCAACGCCGCGCCGCCAAGCGAGTTTGAGCGATATTATCTCGGCCATTATGTTGTCAGGACCGAGGATTCGTCGCGCGACATCTGTCAGGCAGAGATATTGTGGCAAGACGATGTTGGCGGCGAATTCGTTTCCCAAGGTTGCGAGGCGGTCCCGGATCTGGCGGCGGCCGCGCGATGGCATTTCGATCCGGAAGCGGGCGAAGCAAAGTTTGAAGATGTGTTGCATCGAGCGCGCTTTCGGCTGGCCGAAACCGATGCAGGCTTTATTGCGATTCTGCCTGACGAAAGCCGCTACTGGTTCGAGAGGACGCGAACCCAGACCAAAAAACACCTGCGCCGCGCGAAGACATCACGCTGAAGAGGAGATGAAGCTGATGCGTCAAAGGCTGTATCTTTTCTCCGTTGCGCTCGGTCTCTTCGGCCTGGTTAGCGGCTGCGGGGGAGGGGGTGGTGCCATGTCAGGAAAACCGGAAGACTGGGCCGCAGATGCGTGCAAGACCTTCCCCGCCGATGTCGCTGGAAAGGTCGCCGGGGTCAGCGTGAAAAAAGCCGAATCCGCCGGTCAGACGGGCAATGAGCGCACGTTGGTGTCAAACTGCACCTATTCGAGCGCTGACGATAGAACGAGCTTCGCGGTGCTGCTTCGTCAGGCCAAGTCGGACGGTGAGAGCGTGGATGATCAGATCACCGGGCTCAAATCGCAGCCGGACATGACCGGCCCCTCCGAAGATGTGAATATGCCAAAGGGCAGGGCGATCTGGGCACCGAAATTGCGCACTTTGTCGTATGTTCCGGCAGTCGGCCGGATGATCGTGGTAACGCCGCCAGGAGCGATCGCGTTCGGCTCGGATGCCGGACCTTCGAGCGACCTGAAGGCAAAGGCCATCGCCATAGCGTCAGCGATCGAAGGATAGCTCTTATTAGAGACGAGCACTTTGCACCGTTCGACTGGACCTTTTCAAAGCCGCGGTGCAAATGCGCAAAATGGCGCTGGCAGATATCGATGCATGGATCGGCAAGACGCTGTTCATTCCGCCGATCATTAAGCTGTGCCAGATCACCCGACAGAGCCAGTTCGCGGTTTCGCGGCTCTTATGGTTTGTCGTAGCGCTCGATCAGTTGCGGCTTGCGCACTCGCTCGCTCAGCAAATCGTCGCGGGCCTGTTTGCCCTCATAATGATGTTCACAGCATCGCTGCGGGCCGATCTTCCAACCATGAGCATGTTGTGGCTACGCGTAATGGGGTGGGGCTTCCTGGCGTTCGATCTGATCGTAGCCCTCCTCACCAATGATTGGCGCGGCGTCGAGATTTGGGCGCTGGTCCTTTTTGCAGAATATGCCGCGACGATCCGGACGATTCCGCCAAAGGAGATCAAGAAGCACCGGCGCGGTGCCCAGCAAGCGGGGTCCTGAAACGATGAGGCGCCTTCTCGCCGGCTTCCTCACCGGCTCGATAGTCATTTTGGCAGGAAGCTAC
Organism: Sphingomonas crocodyli; assembly: GCF_004005865.1. NCBI lineage: Bacteria > Pseudomonadati > Pseudomonadota > Alphaproteobacteria > Sphingomonadales > Sphingomonadaceae > Sphingomonas > Sphingomonas crocodyli. Next base: position 162,659 of record NZ_SACN01000003.1, on the reverse strand, counting down.
ATCACCGGAATTGAAGAAGGCCCTTGGGGTTCTGCGCATGCCAGGTCGGACTTGGGATCGGGCAAAAGCTTTCTGTGCCCCTCACCAGAACATCATGATGGTGATGCAATTCGCTGCGGATCGAAGGGCCGATCAATGCGGCTCTATGCAATTGATGCGCCGGAGATGCCCGGGGCCTGCCGGTCCGGTCGCCGATGCACCCAGGGCAACGCATTTGCCTCGCGCGACCATCTGGCGGCTCTCACCAAAGGGCGGTCGGTATCATGTCATGTCCTGGACCAGGATCGTTACGGCCGCAAAGTCGTGCGATGCTTTGCCGACCAGATGGATCTGTCCTGCGCAATGGTGCACGACGGTTATGCTGTGGAGCGTTATGGCAAGCTGCGCTGCTGAGGCATTTTAGCTCTTTTTTTGAATCTTTTGCCTTGCAAAATCAACGACATGCAGACAGTCTTTGCTGATGATCGCCAATCGCGAAATATGGGCATGTGCACTCCAGATATTGAGCGTTCACGGGAACGACGCCTGGTTTCACGCCAGCCAGAGAGCGGACGCGCTGTTCGACGACGGCGATCCGGAAGGCGCTAAAGTCTGGATTTGCATTTTGGGCTGCATCACGCTTCAGGACCGAGGTGAAACTCCACTCCAATGACGACGGGGCGCTGAGTGCATGCGGCCGGCATGCCTCGCATATCTCACGCAGTGATTTATCAGCGTGCCATAAATGGTTGTCGGCACATGGGTCGCATGGCGGCTCAGCGATCAGCCATAGAAATGTTCGATCGCACTGGCGATGTTGTGGGTAGTATAGGGCTTCTGCACGACGGCCGTCGATCGATGCTGCATGGGTAAGCTCGCTTGCTCGCCATAGCCGGAAGCGAAAAAGAACGGCACGTTCAGTTCGGCGAGCCGATCCGCGATACCGAAACTCGTTTGATCACCAAGATTGATATCGAGGATAGCAAAGTCGACGCGCTCTTTGTCGAGGATGTCGTGCGCGGCTTCGGGGGTAGAGGCCGTGAGCACATCGGCACCGAAGCGATTGAGAATGTCTTCCGCGTCCAGCGCAATGATGAGGCTGTCCTCGACCAGCAAAATGCGCTTGCGCTCGAGCATATGCGGATCGATCACCTGCTGGCTGGATATGGTGGGTCGTTGAGTCCTGACCAGCGAAGCGCCATAAGTTTTGGGCTGCGAGACGTGGCGGGCGGGAATGCAGAACTCCGCACGCACGCCCTCAACAGCATAGTCGATGGTTGCGCTTCCACCCAGGTCATAGGGGACCGATCGATTGACAATCGTGGTGCCGAAGCCTTTGCGCTTTGGTGGCATTACGGGGGGGCCACCGGTCTCCTGCCACACAAATACAAGATCATCCTGCGCGTTGCGCGACCAGCTGATTTGGACTTCTCCCCCTCCCGACAGGCTGCCATATTTGGTCGAATTGGTGACGAGTTCGTGGATCACCAGAGCCATTGTTGAATAAGCTTGGGGGTTGAGCAGCACCGGGTCGCCAGTTGCGATGATGGCGCTTTGACGGTCCGCGGCAAATGCCGCGGCCTCGGCCTCGATCAGAGCGTTGAGAGGTGCGGGACCCCAGTGATCATCGGTTATCTGGTTGTGCGCGCGCGCGAGCGCGTGAATCCGGCCATCGACGAGCCTGACAAACTCCCGGACTTCCGGGCTATCCGGTTGAGACTGACGGATCAGACCACGTATCACGCCCAGGATGTTGCGAACGCGGTGGTTCAACTCCGCAATCAGCATTTCCTGGCGCGCCGTCGACTGGCGACGCTCTGCGGCTGCCTCATCAGCGAGGCGCAGGACCACTTCGATCAGGGTCGCGCGCAATGTCTCGGCAACGCGCAACTCGGATGGCGTGAACGGTTCGGAATGACCATCCACTGTTTCCTTCCATTCTTCAGAGCTCTCGCGCGGCGTCAGCCTCGGGCCATTCGGCCCATATTCGATGGGCTTGTGCGGATCGCCGGCCCAGCGCACCGACTGTTTGAGTTCAGATCGAAAGAGGATGACATAGTCACGCGGCGAGCGTGAAATTGGTATAGCCAACAGCCCGGCCGCCCGATCAGCAAAGGAGCCTGCGTCACTGATGAGGCTTCCGATATGATCGGTTGTGTACACCCGCCCTGCAGCTGTTCCGTTGAGCGCACGCACGATACGACGAAAGTCCTCAGTTGGCGGCGTAACACCTGAAAAGGCGTAATTTCCATTGATCCAGACGCCCACACCGTCCGCGGGTATCGCGCTGGTTAGAATGTCGCCGAGCCAGTCGGGATCGTTCAGCAGCGTTTCATCGGAGGCCACTGCACCGAGCAGCTGATCCGAGATATCGCGCGCGCGTCGCTCATATTCGACAATCTGTCGTCGCTCGCGCGATTCCAGCCGCATCGAAAACATCTGGGCGAACAATTCGCACACCGATCGGCGCTCGAAAGTCGGCGAGCGTGGAGAGTAATTGTGGCACGCGAACAGGCCCCAGAGCTCATCGTCGACCACGATCGAGATCGAGAGGGTTGCGCCGACGCCCATATTCTTGAGATATTCGATGTGAATCGGCGACACTGACCGCAGGATCGAGAGCGACAGGTCGAGCGGCATACCGGCCGGATCAAATGCTGGAACGATCGGCACTGGCTCAGAAGCTACGTCGCGAACGATCCGGACGAGATTGCGCTTGTAGAGCGCTCGCGCCTGCCGGGGAATATCGCTGGCGGGATAATGCAAACCCAGGAAACTACCGATCCCCGACTTTGCGACTTCAGCAACGACTTCGCCTGCCCCGCTGCCAGCGAACTTATACACCATTACGCGATCATATCCCAGAAGTGCCCGTACCTGGCGGGCGCCCTCACGGTAGAAAGCGGAAATGTCCTTTGCCTGATCGAGCCTGGCCATCATGGCGCGCACTGAATTGGTGGCGTCGCCGGCATGGGCGGTACCCGGCTCTGCCTCAATCACGATCTGCCCGCCCGAAAAATGGATGGCGACATCATAGGGTTGGCCCGACGTACCAATCTGGCAGGCGAAGAGGCGCTCCACCATGTCGGGCGCGGATAGATAGGATACCCGGTTGCGCAGATCGTGGAGCAGCGAGGCCGGCACATAATTGGGCAGTGGCGAGCCGATCAGGTCCTCGGGGTCATGACCCAGCAGGTCCCGGATATTTTTTGAGACGCGGGCGATGATCCAGTCTGTGCTGACAGCAATGAGGAATCCGCCAGGCTGAATCGCCCCCAGGAGATGGATGGGTTCTCGATCGCAGTTGGTCAGGTCAACCTTTTCAAGATCAGGCACATTGTCTCCGTTATCGGCAGTACAGCGCCGACGCGTTGGCACCGTCCACCTTAACGCAGTCCGCCCCCGCCGGTTCAATCGCGAAGGGGGAGGCTGGTTTTCGGTGCGTCGCTGACAAGACCAGGCAGCGAACTCGTCACATTTTGGATTGGTGGCCGCGCAGAAACGTCAGTCTGGCATCGCAAAATGCTCGTCGGCGTCGAGCTGCGCCATGAACGCTCGGGTTTTATAGCGCTCGGCAAGGGCTGTTTGAGCAGCAATTGCGTCGGGGTGCAATGCAGACGCCGCCTGCTCCTTTTCTTCACGCGCACGACGCAACAGATAGGATGCCTCATCGTCGAGGTCGCTCGTAGACATCCGCACAGACTCCGTGATGCGCGCTGCTGTTTCAAGCTTACACCCGCAGATGTCCATCACATTGCAGCCATACGACATTTTCAATCTGGTTGGGTTGTCAGCGAGCGGAGCATGGCACGAGAGGTTCACGCCAGCTTTGACCCACCAAAAATGCCTAGATTCTTGCAGCGTGGATCGCGGAGAAAAGCTCAAGATCGAGAAATGCTGCGATCATTTTCAACCGCGGTGCAAATGGCAGGCCGCATCCTTAAGGTTGCAGCCGTGGATAAAGTTGCGGCCTGCCATAGGTTGGGAGATCGCCCCCAAATCTGGAGTCGTGACTTCAGACAGGGCAATGTAAATGCACGCTGCATTGCAGTATATCGATTTGAGACGAGCCGAATTACGCCGCCCACCGCGCAGATTAGGCCGTTTGTCGCAACGCAAGAGACAAACGGCGGAAAAGTGCCACTCCTGACGGCTATGGAACGACAGAGTCAAACCGATGCAGCCCTTGCCCTTGATCGCATCCGCAAAAGTCAGCACCAGCTTCGTGAGCGCAAGGAGCTTTTGCGCAGCAAGCTGGAACAATTGATGGCCAAGCGCCTGCAACCTTGACCAGATCGCTAATCGGATTCAGCGAGTTCTCGGCAGGTCGTGCCGCGCGCTTGGGGAGAGCCCCGGCCGGCTTTTCTACGCACGCTCGGTCCTTCGTTGACATATGGGCCTGGCAGCTATGGCTGTTATTCTTTGCCAAGCCGGCATGAATGACAGAGGATCCCGAGGTTTGGCAATTGCGAGGCACCGATGGACGTAAATGCGAACGGCGAGGACACAGGCGGCGAGCGAGCGGAAATCCATTTCCTCGCAGCGCTGCTTGATGAACTTATGCGCAAGATGTTGGCCTCGGGGGTTCTCACCAAAGCGGACATGAACCAGATCGAGCAGGCCGTAGCCCAACGCATCGGCGGTTCGCCAAGAGCCTGGTAGCGATCTTAGCGGCGGTGTCGAAGGTGCCATAGCCCTCCGCCACGCGTTGATCGCCAGTGGCACTGTAGATCGCCCGTATTTCTGCGGCAGGTATACCGATCAGGTTGGCGGCCGCCATACGCGATAGAAGCGTCGCTATGATCTGGAAGCACCGCTTTAGATTCATTTCGAGTGGCTTGAGGAGATGGCCGCGAAAGCGATCATCGTTCTTCATTGCACAGCATGATACTCGATTTTCCTTTGCCGTAGGGCCTGCCTCGGCCGATGAGGTTGCCATTTGGCATCGAAACCTCTATTTCATGTCGCATGGCCATCTTGCAGCTTATTGACACGACCTTTCCGGATTTTCGGCCGGACCCGATCTCGGATGCCGAAGCAGGCGCGATGTTTCGTGCCGCTGTCCAGTTGATGTCGCGATGGGACGTGACGGATCAGCAGGCGGCGGCATTGTTGGACACGCCGGTGCGCACATTCCGTAGATGGAAAGCTGGTGAGTTGGGCCGGATGGGCCGCGATTTGAAGGCCCGTCTGTCCAACCTCATGGGCATCCATAAGGCGCTACGGATCATCTTCAATGAGGCTGAACGCGGCTATCGCTGGATCAAGGCGCCGAATGCTGCATTTGATGGTCGCAGTGCCCTCGATGTGATGCTCGCAGGTGAGCTCACCGATTTGATGAGGGTGCGGCGCTATCTGGATTCGGAGCGCAGTAGCTGGTGATTGATCCGGAAACGCTCGCCACATCGCGGGTCGAATGGGAGGGGGCGGTCCGCATCATCCGTAGCCGCTTCCCACCGATCGATCTTTTCGAAGACATAGCCGATCCAGCAGATTGGCCGCTCCTCATATCGGCCGAGCAGAAAACCAACCCGCGACTGATGGAAGGTATCGGCAATCTCGACCTTGTCCCGCCTGAGCGTCGTGTAGCGGGGCCTGGTGCGAGTTATCTGATGGCGCCATTCACCCATGCAAGCACCGATCGGCCAAGTCGATTTTCGCGAGGCCAATATGGTGTTCTGTATGTCGCCAACCGTTTCGAAACAGCGCTTCTGGAAACCGTGCATCACCACGCCGCTTTCATGGCCCGCACGAATGAGGGGCCGGGATGGACATCGCAGTTTCGCGCTCTGAGCATGTCGGTATTGGCGACTCTTCATGACTTGCTGGAGCGGCATGAAGACGCTGCCGACGAACTGAGCATCGACGATTACGCGGCCGCTCAGATCCTGGGACAATCGTTGAAGGCTGCTGGTTCTGACGGCTTGATCTATCCCAGCGTTCGCGACCCGCAAGGCGCGTGTGTAGCATTATTCTCGCCCGACTTGGCTCGAAACCCGGTGCAGATCCGCCACCTTGATTATCATTGGGACGGTCAAAGAGTCGATTTGTATCGCGAAGCCGGTGCCGGCGAAGTTTATCGGATCATCTTGGATGCGTGATCGGCGAACGGACAAGACCCGCTCATGTGGCGGCGGTAAATCTGATCAAACGAACCATATGCCACCGCCTTCCAGAAATGCGCCTTGCCGACCTTCCGGCAGACAGGCTGGCCGACAGACTGGCAGCCAGGGGCGTGTAGAGCCAGCTATAGCCGAGGGAGCGCGACGACACCGCGCCTTGCCAGTTCAGAGCGTCACGCTGCAAAGTGATCCGGCGGTCCATAAAATGCGACGCGGTTCGCCGAACGCAGCTTATATCCCGTAGGCCCGCGTCCAGAGGCTGCCCGCAATCTCACCAGTGGATACGGGCCAGCGAAAGGATCGGCATTGTCCGGCGCCGCGAAGGCCCAAAGATCACACCACGCTCAGCAATCGACAAACCAGCGGCTCGCGCCCCCTTGCGGCTTAAGCGGCTGATAAGATTCGGTCGTTAGCGGGAAGATCAAGCACGTCGATCTGCGTGCGATCCGACGTGTGGGTTTCCGCGTGACGCTCAAATATCCGTGCTTCGCTTTCATTGTGTCATTTCTGGTCGCGACAGGTTGGGCCGCTTGCGCATCGGCGTCGGTTACGACCGATCCGCGCCAGATCGAGGCAAAGGTGTTGGCGGCCCTCAACAATGCCCGGTTGAACCCGCAAGCTTATATCGCTGATCTTCAGGGATATCGGCGGCAGTTCGAAGGTAAGGTCGTTCGGCTGCCCGGAAGCCGGCTTACCTATCGAACGCGCGAAGGGACGGTGCCGGTTGACGAAGCCGTAGACTTTCTGGCCTCGCGAAAGAGCCGGGTAGAATTGCAGGAAACCTCGGTTCTGCAGGCGGCGGCGGCCGATCACGTTGCCGAGCAGAGCCGCTCGGGGCGGATCGGACATTATAGTGCAAATGGTTCTGGTCCGGGCGACCGAGCCATCCAGCGCGGCGGCGGCAAGATGGTCGCGGAGGTTATCGCTTACGGCGCCTTCGATCCTCTGGATGTCGTGCGGCAGCTCATCGTTGACGACGGCGTGCCCGATCGCGGACACCGCACCGCTCTATTTGCAGCCCATCTGCGATACGCTGGTGTCGCCTGTGGCCCGCACCCGACCTATCGCACAATCTGTGTGATCGATATGGCGGAAACGCCCGATGGCCGGCCCTGACATTAATTGACGGATCGCGAGGAGACCGAGGCTCGATAGAGATGCCCTCTCATAGCGCGCCGCTCGGTTGTACCGGTCGCTGGCTCCGCTGCGAACAGCCTGGTTCCGGGTCGCGCCAAGGTCGTTGCCACAAATAAAAAGCGGCCCGGCTCGCACTTTTCGCACGTTGGTCGGTTCGTCACATCATGACCGCAACCGACAAGCAGCTCAAACTAGGCGCAACTGCCCATGCGCCTACCGCCTTCAAATGGCCCGCCTGGAAGGCTATTCTGTGGCGGGTGTGGCGAAACAGCGGCCGCCACAATGTTGGCCTCATGGCGGGCGGTGTCGCGTTCTACGCCTTTCTCTCCTTCGTTCCGCTGCTTGGGGCTCTGGTGATGACCTACGGGCTGATCGCAGATCCGGGCGTGGTCGCGCGACATATGCAGATGATCATCGATCTTGTCCCGGCAGATGCTGCAAAGCTCATCTACGATCAGCTGATCTCGCTTACCACCACCGCGGCCAGTAAGAAGGGTTTGGGCCTTCTCATCGCACTCGCGGTCTCGATTTATGGTGCCAGCCGGGCGTCGGGCGGCATGATGAGTGCGCTCAACGTCATTTACGAGCAGGAAGACCGGCGATCCTTCATACGCGCCACTCTGATATCCTCAGCGTTGATCATCGGCGCTATCATGATCGGGATCGTCGGCGTGCTGTCCGCTTCGATGCTGGGATTTGTCGGCGACCTGGTGAGCGGAATCGGCCCGCTCGCAGCGCTGGTCGTACGGGCAACAACCTGGCTGATTGCCGCCCTGCTGGCGAGCTTTACAATCGGGGCAATGTACCGCTTCGCGCCGGATCGAAGCGATGCGCGATGGCAGTGGTTGAGTGTGGGCGCGCTGCTCGCAATGTTCCTGTGGTTTCTCGCAACGATCGGATTTGGTTTCTACGCGGCCAACTTTGCCGGATATGACGCAACCTACGGCTCTTTGAGCGCGATCGTGGTGCTGATGATGTGGCTGTACATATCGGCTTATGCGATCCTGATCGGCGCGCTGGTCAATGCCGAAGCCGAGCGCCAGACCGCGATCGATACTACGACCGGAGCGGTGAGGCCGCTTGGCAGGCGCGGTGCAACGGTGGCCGACGTAAGCGAGGCTCTTCAGGATGGATCGCACACGTGACACCGCCTGTAACAGGCTGATCGCCAGCTGCGATAAACACCGCCCATAACCAGAACGGCGCCTAAGACTGGCTTCTGCTTGCGGACCAGCAAAGCTGTTCCTGTCGACAGAAGCATAGTTTCGATCGCGCCTACCGGCTTCAATCCAAGCCGTTTTTGGGCCATGCGCGATAGAAAGCCGGTGGCAAATGATCGAAACATGATGCGCTCCCTGTCGTATGACAGACGGTCGGAGATCGCGAAGGTTCCTTGCACGTGATCAATGCTCACTATTGCCGTATCTGAAGGGAGAGTTCGCGATTCCCCCCCAGACGATGAAAGTCCAGCTGAAACGGCGCGCCACTTGTCAGATGTTAACACAATCGGAACCTGTGTAGGTCAGTGCATACGAATGGATGAAGATAGCCAATATTTTTATCAGCGCGCCGAACAGGAGCTGAGAATGGCACAGCAGGCTCAATCCGCTGCCGCTACGCGCGCGCATTATATTCTGGCGAGCTACTATCTGGACTTGTCGTATAGTGACAGGCGGACTTCGCCGGCTGAACTTCTGGCAGAGCTAAACTGCCTCCACATTGCTGATGAGGTACCAGGCGGCAGCCTCGTCTAGCATTGCGTCGCGGCGCGTGATCGCAGGACGCCGTAGACGCGTGAGCAGGGCGCATATGTCCGCGAGCATGCCGCAGGTTCGACGATCCACTATCCGAACCTTAGCTGAAGCCGTGGTCCGATGAAATCGCGCTGCCAGCGCTACATGCAGACAGAACCAGCCCCGGCAAAATCTGGTCAACGTTTTGGCAAGTTTGCGCTGCCATCACCTGTGTGCTGAAGTGGTCATCTGGCATCCTTTGTATATGGCCTCGTTCGGCTCCCGGGCGCGGCCATATCCATCTCCGGCAAGTTCGAGGCGCCAGTGTCGCTCGAGGAGTTGCTACAGATTTGAGCAACTCAAGACAGCAACCCTGTCAGGCACGTGCCTTAGTTGCCGCTTTAGCAGCCTCATTCACTTGCGACCGCTCTACAGTATCGCGGACTGCCGCCGCCATGGCATCCCAAGTTTCGGCAGAACGCAAGTGCATCTCGCGCCGGTTCATCAGAGGCGTTTTTGCGGCTGCAATGCGTTGCGACTCGGCGTTCGCCCGATAGCTTTCATACTGGCTCATTTTGTCTCCCTAAACTTGAAGTGTTCCTGACAAAAGGGGTCTCAAGTGCCCATCGCGTATGTTGAACGTCCGTGAGACACGGTGACAAGGCTCGATATCACCCAAAGATACTTTGTTTCGCCGCCGCCCTGCTGCCATAACGTGGGCGTGGTTCGTCGCGGATCTACCGGTGGTGCGGGGATTTCTCCACAGCAGATTTGCGGCGAACCACGCCGCCTCAGCATGCGGCAAATGCCTTACGATAGCGCCGCGCCTGGATCCGGCTTTTCAAACCCATCGCTATCATGATCTCGCCATCGTTGCGACCTTCGGATAGCAACCGCCGCGCATACAGACCTCGTGTTGAGTGCCCATTGATATGCCGACGCAGCGCGACAAACTCGTTGTCCGCAATTGTCCCGAGCAATCCGATCGCGCGCGCTTTCTCAAGCAACCGACGATATATGAGCGGCACAGACTGAGGCGTAAGCGATGCGCCCAAGGTCCAGATCTGGTCATCCTGGCTCGATGCGCGATGCAGGCGGCGAAAGATTTTTCCGCTGTCCGCACCACTTTCGCGAGCCCAAGCGCGAAGGGCTGCGACGGTGCGACGGCACAAAGCAATCGGTTCCTGGAGGTGCGATGCCGCCTGCAGCGCACCTACGCCACTAACGTGCCAGGAAACTTCCTCCCAGCGCACAGCCACCAGTCGAGACCTGCTCGCCCCCGTATCGACAGCCACCCCCAGGAGGGCGAGATCGCGAACGTCCTGAGTATTGTCCGCGTCCATCGAGAGCATTGCTTCAAAGCAAAAGGGGATCCTGTGCGACAAACGCGCGTCGCGTGCGGCCTGAGGGTCCAGAATGATCTCGGCGAGGGACTCGTTCGCCATCGACTGCATGGCGTCGCGCCAACCTTCGGGAAGGTCCGAAGCGAGACTGTGGAGGCGCATGATATTTGCGAACATCCGTGCGACGGCATCGCGTTCTTCGCCTGACGAAATCTGACTCTTAAGGAAACTGCGAACCGTGTCGGGTTCGGCCGGGACCACGGTTCTTTCGTGATTACGCGCCCATGATGCAAAAAGTTGGGCGTCGGCACGCAACTCTTCAAAACCAAAATAGGTATGGGTCTCGCGCGCTCGCAATAGGATTGCGTCTTCAATCTGCCGGTGCCGGTCCGCTGCCATCGGCTACTCCCGCTTCGTACAAAGCGACACAAGCCTAACACCGCATGCATTCGATTTCTACTGCGTGGCACCAAATCGGATATTTGCAACGACTGGCTGATATTCAGGGCAAATCGAGCTCAACAACCCCCACCAATCACTATCGTGCTGCCATGCGGCATCACCATGATCAATGCTCTACATGGGGCAACGCCTCGGGTCCGCGAGCACATTTGCGACGCGACGAGCGGCTGTGCCGCAGGCCGTGCACAATGACACCGCATCATCAAGATGAACCGCGCCGATTACAGGCTGTCGCGGCGTTGAGCGACTACAGCATTCTGCCGCCACTCAGCCACGTCAGACCAAGAACTACTGCGATCCCGAATGTCGTCATCGCTGATGTGAGCACGACGAATGACAGGCCTTCGCTCAGACGCGAGGGAAGGTTGGGGGCGGGGGAAGATCTCATGCGCATGTACCGATGACGTCGCCGGGCAAACCGACCCGTAAACATTTATGTGACACGCGCCTGACGGCTCAGCTTGCCGTCAGACGAGCGTTCGATCGCCGCATGGACGTTGCTCTGGTCGAACAACAGCGGCCTATCGATTATCACGACCTGGCCGCAGCTAGGGATTAGAACGAAATCTTAAGGGCAGGGCCTTATCCGAACCGATCGACGTTCATTTCTGACCGTCTTGGGGGAGTGCGGTCGTCATGCTCGAATATCCTTTGATCAGACCCTATCCCCCGCGCCTGAGCATGATGACCGCGGCGCTCCAAGCGATCGAAGATCATGGCGTGTATAGCAACGGCGGCCCGGTCGTTCGCGGGTTTGAGCACGATATCACCCGCCGCCTGTTCGAAGGATCAGGTAACAGCCTGGCGGTAGCTAATGCTACATTGGGGCTGATGCTCGCGCTTAAGCGGGTGCAGTTGCGGTCGAAAAAGGTCGGCGGGCTGGTACTGATGCCGGCATTCACCTTCGCAGCCACTGCTCATGCTGCGCAATGGGCGGGACTGACGCCGTTAATATGCGATGTTGATCGCGATGACTGGGTGTCCAGCGCGCGCGCGGAGGAAGAGCTCCTGCGCCGCTTTGATAGCCGCGTCGTGGCAATGCTTCCTTATGCGACCTTTGGCGCCGACATCGATCTCGACCGTTACAACACGTTGGGCAAAATGCACGGGGTGGACGTGGTCGTCGATGCCGCAGCATCGCTCGGCACGACCAACGCCCGCGGCACCAATTTTGGTGCCGGGGCACCGTTCGCTGTCGTCTATTCGATGCATGCCACCAAAACTTTCGCGACGGCCGAAGGCGGCTTGATCCACAGCGCGGATATCGCGCTGATCGATGAGCTTCGGCAAATGGCCAATTTCGGCTTTGGTGCCGAGCGCAGTGCCAGCTTGCCAGGCTTGAATGCCAAACTGCCTGAGGTGCTTGGTTTGTTGGCTCAGGCAAAGCTCGACGAGATCGAGGAGGTTTGCACGCACCGCGCCCTGCTTGGCGATGCATATCGCCAAGGTCTCGCAGATATCTGCGGCGGACAGCGCCCCACCAGCGCGCGCCAGGCGCTGCAATTCTGGCCGATGCTCATTCCAACCGACCTTAGCGCGAAACGCGAGCAGATCGTCAGCGAGCTTGCCGCAAGGGGGGTTGGCGCTGGCCAATATTTCAGCCCGCATCTTGGCCAGCAAAGCCACTTTCAAGAGACCGCGCTGATCGGGCCTACGCCGGTGGCCGACGAGATTGCCGCCCGGATGGTATCTTTGCCGATCACCGATGCGATGACGGTCGCTGACGTCGAACGGATCTGCGAGCGCGTTCGATCGACGATCCGAACGCTGCGCAACACGTTGGTCCCAAAGAAAGCCGCGCCCGCCAGGCGTCCAATTGTTTCGGCGCTCCTTATCGGGGGCGGCCCGGCGGGCACCGCGCTTCTGACCGCAGCGAGCAAGCAGGGGAGACTTGTCGACCTTGCGCGCAAGGGTTTCACGATCGTCGAGCAGGGAGCCGGGCTGGGAGATGGCGCGCTTGGCGGCTATGCTATTCGATCGGACAGCACTGCGGACACCTTCCTCTCGGCGGTTCGTGATAATATTCATCCCGAAATCGCCGCTCTGATGGACCATCCTGCTGGGCGGTTGATGGCGAAGTCGGCCGATGCGCTTGGCGCACCGCTGGTCGACGCCGGCTGGCTGCTGTCGGTGACAGGCGCGCGTCTCAAGGCCATCGTGGAGGAGCATGGCGGCCGCGTGCTGATGCAGCACCGCGCGCAATCCGCGAGGCGCATGGCAAACGGGATGTGGCGCACCATGATTTCCGACGCCAGCGGCGCTACGCACGAAATGGTCTCGCAACACATCGTACTGGCAACCGGCGGCTTCCAATGCTGGGCCACGCTGGCATCGACCCCGGTTGCAGGCGCGCGGCTCGACCAGCTTGCGGGCGATCGGCTGGTCGCCTCCGATGCCTTTCTCAAACTAGGTGGCATCAACGAGGTGCGCGCACGGACCGCCAAGGTTCGGGCGCCGCGCATCGCTATCGTCGGCGGTTCGACCAGCGCACTGGCGTCGGCGATTCTGCTGCTCAAGGCGGATCCGGCGCTGGCGCTTGGCGCAAATGCCATCACCATCCTGCATCGCCGCCCCCTTCGACCCTTCTATCCGTCCGTCGAGGCTGCGCACAGCGATGGCTTTAGCGACTTTTGCGATGACGACATCTGCCCCGTCAGCGGCTTTGTCTATCGCCTGACGGGATTTCGTCTCGAAGCTCGCGAGCTTGTGCTGCGCATGCTGGGAATCGGCGGCCGCGCGCCCGATCCACGGGTAAGACTGTATCAGATCGATGGCGAGCACGATGGCGAGGCACAAGCAGTGATTGAGGCCGCGGACATCGTGATCGGTGCGACGGGCTATAAGCCTAATGCCTTCCCACTGTTCAACGTGGATGGCACGCCCATCCCGCTGGCGTGCCAGCAGCCGGGTGGAGGGCCGCTGGTCGACCGCTATTGTCGCGTGATCAATGCTCAGCTTCAACCCGTTCCTGCTGCTTATGGGATCGGGCTTGCCGCCGGCTTTCGACCGTGGGGACCGCTTGGCGGCGAGCCAAGCTTTCGTGGACAAGCGAACGGGTTATGGCTCTGGCAGAATGATGTGGGGATGCTGATCGTGGATGATCTGCTCAAGGACGCGCGGCGGGCCGTCGCATGACCAGAACGCAGAAAATAGCGCACGCGCCTATGACGCTTGAGGATTTCCGGTTTTCGCTGGGCAACGGCAATTGGGAATATTTTGCCCGCACGGGCGTTTCGCTCGACGATATCTACGCCTCGACCGCCGACTGGGCAGCCGCGCTCGAAGGTGTCGACCGGCCATGGCTTTGCTGGAACGTCAATCCCGACTGGAATCTGGTGCAGCAGCGCATGGTAAAGTCGGTTGGCTGGACCCCGGTGGTGGGCTTTGATCCGCGGGTGGGGCCTCCGCCGGTAGAGCCGGGATCGATCCTGATTGACTTCAACGCCAGGTTGAAACTGCCGACGATGTGGATGCCGTTTCCGATGGAGTTCGTTCACCGCTTCGCACCGCGCATGGCTTTCTGGCACGCAGATTTGCTCATTCCCGAGCAGAAGATGCGCAGGATCGCGGTGATGTTCGAAGCGCTGCCGGATGGCCACGTCATCGCTGCCAAGCCCGATACAGGGATACGCGATGTCTTCAATGCAAAGGGGCGCCGCTATTGGGATCTGGTCGGTTGCACCACGCGCGCGGCCAGCCAGGATGCCTTTGACAAAGGCGCGGGCTGGTGGATGAGCTTTGCTAATCACCCATCGAATTCGCCGGAGCAGCGAAAGCGTCGCGCAGCTTATTTTTGGGATACTGGCACCGGTATTCACTACTGGCACAAGCAGCTCGGAGGTCAGGTTTCCACGATTCCCGAGGCCTATGTCAAAGACGGCCATTTCACCGGCATCGGACAGAAGCAATATCATCGGGTGTCGCCGCGCAATCACAAGCGCGATCTTACGAGAGAATTGTCGCTGAACTATCACCTCGTCGACTGCTGCCGCCAACTAGGTCTCGAAGAATATCTATAGAAAGCCGGCGCTGAGTCCGGGCGGAAACACCGCCGACGGCTGGAGCATTGCCGGCATCGCACGAGCCTACGTGCTGGCTGAGGTCATCGACAAATTGATCGTCGCCCGAGACAACGCAAATCCTTGAGCCGGCGGCGATACGGTGTCGCAGTGATCCGCCCGACCCGGCCGGCCAATTTTGCCTGACCAGTGAGGATCAGGCCCGCCGCGCGGGCCTCCCATAGATCATAAGCGGCGTTTTTCTGAGCGAATGATCTCGGCTTCACGGTTTTCTTGCCGCCGTGACGTCCGTCACGCGCACGACTCGGTCACGCGGGCCATTCCGGTCGCCGCCGGGGCGTGGAACCCGGATCGATTGTTCGGGGAAACGTCCGCCAGGCTCGACGGGGCTCCCGAGACGGCAGCTTGATCACTCCACATGAAGGTTCGAGAAATGGCTAGCACAACCGAGGGCGGAGCCGAGCTTAGCCGGAAGGCCAGACGCGATCCGAAAATCATCCGATCGGTAATGCGCGAGACCGGAATAGCAGCCGGCCCGGTCGCGTCCCATTCGCGCAACGAGAACCTCACCATCAAGCGCGTGTACGCCGAGACGAAGCCGCGGCCTGATGGAACCGAACCCCTCACCTTCATGCCGGTAATATTGCATCAGGCCGTTCTCTGGCTGACGAGCGGCGGCCTGCGCGACCGCGAGACGGGCATGCCGCTGTCGTCGGAGTTCCAGACGCCCCGCAGCGAAGCCAGCCCCGCCGTCCCGAAGGTTTGCGGCCCGCACCGCAGCGCCAGCCACGGCGTTGGCGGCATTCTCTATTCGCTCGCGCGGCTGGCGCGGCTCGGCATCAAAGATGATCGCGCGATCGCATTTGCCAACCAGGCTGCCAACTGGCTTCTGGCGCACGCCACTGCCGGCGATCAGGTACGGGGGCTGTATTTCGGAGAGGCCGGCGTTGCTTTGGCGCTGCTTGAAGCTATTCGCGGCGGCCTGATCGACGACGGGCATTGGGTCCGTCCCTATCTCTACCAAACTTTTAGCGGCGAGCTTGGCTGTCCGGACCTGATCCAAGGCGCGGCAGGACAAGGTGTTGCTGCGCTCCAGGCTGCGCATCTGTCCGCCATGTCTGGCCCGGTCGGTTTTGCCGATCGTTGCGCGGATTTCCTGGTCGCTTGCCAACGTCGAGATGGAAGCTGGAGCTCGCCCGAAAACGTGATCGCGACGGAGAGGCGCGACTCCGGTTTTGCTGATGAAACCGCAGGTATTGCCTATTTCCTGGCGGTTCATGCACGACTTCGTGCCAGCGAGACGTCGGCTGCGGCCGCGGTGCTCGCCGGAGACTGGTTGCTTGCGCAGTGCGACCCAAAGCTGCGGTCGCACGCGACCGCAGGTCGGGAGTCCTGGCCATTATGGTGTCATGGAGAATGGTCCATCGTGACGGCGTTGTTGGCGTTGCACGAACTGACTGGCGACGCTCGTTGGGCTTGCGGCGTCCGATCAATGCTGCTGGACATTCGCCCGGAGCAGGTTCGGCAGGCCGATCTGAGCCAATGCCTTGGTCTGGCTGGGCTCGCAGAGATTTACCTTGAGGCGGCACGAGTGCTGCACGATGATGTGTGGACCAGCCGCGCACATGAAATTGGCGCAACCCTGGCAGG
Source organism: Sphingomonas crocodyli (assembly GCF_004005865.1). Taxonomy (NCBI): domain Bacteria; kingdom Pseudomonadati; phylum Pseudomonadota; class Alphaproteobacteria; order Sphingomonadales; family Sphingomonadaceae; genus Sphingomonas; species Sphingomonas crocodyli. The sequence continues at coordinate 146,214 of NZ_SACN01000003.1, read as the reverse complement.
ACTGCGACGCACGCAGGATCACATGACCAGCTGGGTCATCGAGCGCACTGATCATGCCACTGCGGAGATAATGATCCGCTCGGGAAGCATCGCACATTGCCTCGGCCGCCTGCATGCGGGCACCGGCACGCGGCTTGGTATGCCCTTGTCGATCGATGTCGACATCGTCCTGCCCACAGCCCCTTTGCGCCGTGAGGCGCCAGCCGGACAGGAGGGCTGAACCATGTCTTTCGTTGTTGTCATGGGCGGCCAGGAACTGGCGGTCGGCCACCCGGTCGATCGACTTTCAGCCGCGCGACTTGCTTTTAGAACGGGCGTGACCGGAAAAGGCCTGGAAGACGCGACGAAGCGCTTCACGGCTCAATTCATGCAACGCCTCGGACAGAGGGTATCGTCGGAGCAGATCGCGACGATCGTCAAGGCGGAACAAGCCCGACAGCATGGGCTTGCATCGTGCCGCGCCGGAGATAACGACGCTGCGACACTGTTTCTGGCGCATGCCGAAGCACTGTGTGACGAGGCTGCCTTGTCACGCCATGCGCGTCTAGCCGCCTTGTCTTTCCAGCTCGCAGCACAGGCCTACGTTCATTATCGGCGACGCAATCGGGCCGAAGCGATCAGCGCGCTGGAGAGTGCGATCGTGACCGCCTGCGAGCTGGAGGCCATTCATGGTCATGATATGGAGTTCCAGCGCGTCCACCTTGCACGCAATATATTGCGAGTGCGGGCCAGCACTCCAACGGATCGCACCGTTTTGTTCGATATTGTCGGACTGCTTCATTACATTGGAGGCGACCGCTCTCGCTGGCCCCTGCCGACAGCTCAGAACCTCGGCAATCCGACCAATTTGTCGGAATCTCAATCAAGCTGGGCGATCGATGAATTGCTCCTCAATCTCGCATTGCCAGCAATCGATATAGGCTCTGCAGGCGGGCTGCTGCCATCTTTCATCAAGGCTGAGGGCTTATCTCAGACAAAAAATTGGTGCCGGGCAATTTCAAGCCTGCGCGCGGGCGAGCTCCAGCATGCAATCGATGATGCAACGCTTTTCTTCGAGGAAGGGGGCAGCCGTCTGGTCCAGGCCGGGCAATATCTGGATGGTCTGCTTGATCAGGTCGGGATCCAGATCGACGGATGATCCGCTTTGTTCATGACGCCGTTGGTCTAAGAGCGTTTCTATTGTCCGCCAAAACTCGGCAAGCGGCGATAACACCGCTTTTGCACTTGCGTCGTAACGCGCGAAACCCTCAGATGATGCCCGGGGCTGGGACGCTTTATCGTGAGGCGGCGGCATCGCCCACCCGCAAGGGAGTCGGCGGTATGGGCCATGAACAGATCGGGCTGTCCGCATCGCACGGGACAGCGTCGTCCGGACGCGATGAACGCTACCGCGCGTTCATCAGCTATAGCCATGTCGACGAACATGCCGCCGCTCGTCTTCATCGCTGGCTGGAGAGCTACAGGCTGCCGCGCACTGTCGTTGGTCGATCGACCGCGCGTGGGGAGATAGGCCGAAAACTGTCCCCGATCTTTCGCGATCGCACCGAGTTTCCAGCTTCGGGAGACCTTCACGAGGAGGTAACGTCAGCGCTGTCCGCTTCGGCGTGTCTGGTTGTCTTATGCTCGCCGGCGGCGCGCGCATCACGCTGGGTCAATCAGGAGATCGCGCTCTTCCGCTCGCTTCATCCTGACCGCCCGATCCTTGCCGCGCTGATCGATGGCGAACCCGCAGATGCCTTTCCCCCAGCACTGACCCAGCCGGGGCCAAATGGTGTCGTGCGCGAACCGATAGCCGCTGATTTTCGCCGTCGGGGCGATGGCGCAAGGCTCGCCCGCCTCAAGATCGTCGCCGGCATTGCGGGCCTGGCGCTTGACGAGCTGGTCCAGCGCGATGCGCAACGTCAGCTTCATCGCGTTGCTGCCATTACCATCGCATCACTAGCTTTGGCGGTTTTGCTGCTCACCATGCTGATCTTTGCGATCAATGCCCGTAATGAGGCAGATCGTCAGCGGCAGCAGGCCGAGGGACTGATCGAGTTCATGCTGACCGACCTACGGTCCAGGCTCCAGGGTGTGGGCCGCCTCGATATATTGGGATCAGTGAACGAGCGCGCGCTCGCTTATTATGGCGAGCAGGGCGACCTGACACTTTTACCCAGTGAGTCGCTCGAACGGCGTGCCCGGGTGCTTCATGCGATGGGTGAGGATGATCACCGCCGCGGGGATCTAGCGGGTGCGATCGCCAAGTTCAGAGAAGCGCAGCGCGTCACAGGGACGTTGTTGGCCGCAATACCCAATGACCCACCGCGCATCTACGCGCATGCACAGTCAGAGTTCTGGCTGGGCTATACCGACTTTCTTCGGCACCAGCTGGCTGCCGCGCAACCGCACTTTGAGCAATATCTGCAGCTGGCCCTTCAACTGACGACGATTGATCCAAACAACGTCGCTTATCAGCGCGAGGTCGGTTATGCTGAGGGCAATCTATGCTCGCTGAACCTCGTGCGAAGCGCGGATGCAACGGCAACCTTGCGCTCGTGTCGGGCTGCGCTTGAGACAATGCGGGACGTAGCTGCAGCATCGCCTCGCGATCTGGGGGTCCAGCTCGACCTCGCCAACCGCTATGCCTGGCTGGCAGACGCCCTTAAAGCGGGCGGTCGAGACGATCAGGCCCTGGACCAGCGACGCAGGCAAGCGGCGATACTGGATAAACTCGTCGCAGCCGATCCCAAGAATGCCAGCTATCGGCAGGACTGGATCCTGTCCCGATATGCGATCGCCACCAGCTTGCGGGATTTGGGTGAGATGAGCGCATCCTTGCGCAGCGCACGCGAAGCGCGCGCCGCCATCAGCCAGCTGACCGCGGCAGATCCCGATAATGTGGACTGGCATCGCTGGCGCAGTCGGATCGAAAAGACCTTCCCGCAAACCGCCAAGGAGAATTGAGCATGTCACGTTGCCAGTTGGTGCACATACCGATTGCACCCACACCGCCGGTCAAGGGACACTGCGAGAAAAAGGTGCACTTTGAAGTCTCGCTGAGCGTCACGGAAGGCCGGGTTCATCTCGATATGCGCCAGGCGGGGGGAAAAGACCCAGCATTCATCGCAATCGAGGCCGATTGTGAGGTCGTCGTTGAGCTCAAGGGTGACCAGCTCTTTTTTTCGAAGGAGTATGATGCGATCACGATGAAAGGCGATTATGCCGCTTATTATGGCGGCCTCGTCTATGACGATTATGATCGCAAGAAGGACCGCTACCGCATTGTGCGCTTCCACGCGCTTTTCAATCGCGGCGGAAAGCTCGGCACCAGCCACCCGTTCAACATCAATGTGGATCTTCACCAGCCGGGCAGCAAGCTTGAGTGGATTCCGATATCGATCGATCCTGATATCAAGAATCCGCCACCCTGGCCGGTGTGATGGCGCCGCTGTCGGCGGCCGAGAAACCAAAGTCCGACGGTTATGCGTTGAGAATGGCTGGTAGCGTATCATGATCCCTTCGACCCTGAGGACCGTTCAGCATCTCGCTCGAACGGGTGACACCGAGCAGGCGTGGCGCCTGTTCGAATCAAGCGGAATCGCGCAGGTCGTCGACAACGCCGACGTTCTGAGCGTCAAAGGCCGGCTGACCAAGGACAGGGCGCTCAAGGCGCTCGGGGAGGAGCGCGCGACCCTCTTTGGAGAAGCGCGCTCTGCCTATTTGTCGGCGGCGGCATTGCGACCGGCCACATATCCGCTGATCAATGCCGCGACGATTGCCTTATTCGCAGGACATCGGGCCGAGGCTGAGCAAACCGCCGGGCAGATATTGGAAATGCTCGAAAGCGGTGCGCACGAACCTGAAACGGATTACTGGCTTAAGGCTACGCGCGCCGAGGCTTATCTTTTGCAGGGGCGGGTTGACGATGCGCGCGAAGCTCTGGCTCAAGCCATTCGCGCCGCGCCGTCCGCCTGGGAGGATCATGCCTCGACCCTCCGGCAATTTCGACTGATCCTTGACTGGCTGAAGGCACCATCGGACTGGCTCGACGCTTTGCGCCCGCCACCGAGCCTGCATTTCAGTGGCATCATCCACCTGCCGTCCGATCGCGACGGTGTGGAAAGGGAGATCGAGGCGAGCCTGGCGGAGCTGGCTCCGGGTTTCGGGTTCGGTGCGTTGGCGGCAGGGGCCGATATCATCACAGCAGAGACACTTGTGCGCGCTGGCGGGGAGTTGCACATCGTGCTGCCGGCGCCGATCGATGTGTTCCGTCGCGATTCTGTTGGCGTTTTTGGTTCGCCATGGATCGCACGTTTTGATCGCCTGCTCGATGAGGCTGCGACCGTGGAAGTCGGGCCAGACATCGATGACGTGTCCGAGGCCGGCATCTTTCTGGCCGATCAAATGGCGATGGGTCTTGCGATCCGCCATGCGCGTATTCTGGAGACGCGCACCTGCGCGTTAAGAGTAGGCACTGTGACGTCAGACCGGAACGCGGCGCGCCAACTCGACGCCGCCTGGGAGGCGCAGGGCCTGCCTATCCACCGTCTTGATATCAGTCGGTCAACGACCAATCGCGATACGATCCCGGCGCTGGCGAACAGCGCCTTTCTGGCGGTGACCTCTCAGGCGGCGGCGGATGCGCTCGTAGGGGCGGGCGGTGTCATCGTTGACCAGCGCGAGCAGCCGATCGTCGTGCGTTTCCTGGATCCGGTAAATGCTGTGCGAGCCGCTTGGGATGTTGCAGCCGATCACAATGTTGCGATCGCAATCGACTATGTCGTCTTTGATCCGTCGTCTGCCTATCAGGATCATCACGACAGGATCAGGCTTATCGCGCGAGCCGCACCGTCAGGCCGTGTACTCTTGTCGCGTGCCATGGCCCTGGTCCTGACGCTGCAGACATCGGAGTTCGGCAATGAGAACTTTGGCGAAATCGCAACGGCGCATGGGGATATCGCGCTTCACATTTTGACGATGCGCTGATGGGTGCGCCTTGATCGCGCCACTTCGGACATCTGTTCCAAATCTGAGGATGGAACCCGATATGGAGCATGGTGCAGCGCGTGATCGCGCGGGCTCACCATGCCCTTAGACACCCCTGCGCCAAAGATGGGCCGCTGCAAGAGATGATCGCCGGGATCGTCGACCTAAGGCCGCGCGAAGATATTCAGATTGGCGCCGATGCGCAGATGAACGAGGAAGATTTGCGTCCTTGGGAAACAACGCGGGACTATCGTATCCACTTTGGACACGCCCCAATCCTGCCTGCGATTGATCGCTTGGGTTGACGCGCGCTTCTCTCATCCCGCCGAAAGCTAATAGCCCGCATCGAGAGCAAGATGATAACGCGTAGATTTGAGAGCGCCGGCGACGGTGAGAAGGCGCTTCTTAACAAGATCTTGTAGGTCGCGCGTAGCCGTGGCGCGGGCAGCACCACTAATGCTGATATAGTTCGCGGCGCTGAGCCCACCCGTGAAGCCGTCCGGGCCTTCGCGACACATCCGTTCGATCACGCGCTCCTGCCGTTCGTTGATCGCACCGCGCGCGCGGTCATAGAATTTCGCTTTCGCAATCAGGAAGTCGATCAGGACTTGCGTGGTGTCGAGCGCGTCGAGCACGATTTGCGCGAAATATGTCAGCCAGCCGGTGATCTCGACGCCCTTATTGTTTGCCTCGAGCGCATCATAATAGGCTGGGCGCTTCCGTTGAATGACATGGGACAAGGCCAACAAGGCGGGTTGGCCTATGGCCTGGGCAAGCGCCTTGACCGCAAGCGCTCGCGAAATCCGCCCGTTGCCGTCCTCGTAAGGGTGGATGCTGACGAAGTAGAGATGCGCCAGACCTGCGCGCGTAAGCGGCGGCAATGGCTTATCTCCATCCGGCGCGCTGCTCGCGAACCATTGCAAGAAACCAGCCATCTGCACGGTCATTTCGGCGGATGGCGGAGCCTCGAAATGGACCTTGGGTTTATGTATCGGTCCCGATGCCACTTGCATGGGATCGTCATGGCTCCGGTAGGTGCCAATGTCCTTGATGTCCGTGCGTCCGCTCGCGATCATGCGATGCCAGCCGTGCAGGCTGTCATGGGTGAGCGGCGAGTCATAGTGCCGATAAAGATCGACCATCATATTGGCGATGCCGCGCTCGGTGGGCTGGACACGCCGATTGCCGGTGGTCAGCCCAAACTGTCGGAGGATCGAAGACTGAACGCTGTCGCGGTTCAGGATTTCGCCTTCGATTTCGGACGTCTTGAGCGCCTCGCCCGTCAGCACCTCAATGGTGATGGAGCGATGCACATCGGCATCAAAATGCCTGACCGAGCCGATCTGGACGCCAGCGCGAAGCAGGAATTGCGCTTCGAGCATTGCCAATGCGGAACTATCCCAGCGGAGGGCGGGCCAATCGGGATGCTGCCAATTCCATACCATGAGCTAAAAGTGCCATTCTTATAACTCAGATATTGGCATATTTTGAGGTATAAATCCAATATGCATGCCTCATAGCGCCACAATCCTGCCTGCGATCAGCCGCCCTTGCCGAGCGTCAAATAATAACGTGTGGATTTGGGCGGGCCAGTGGCGGTGGGAATGCGCGCCTCAATATGGTCTTGCAGGTCGCGTGGGCCGTGTCGCGCACGGCGGCGCTGATGCTGACATAATTCGCGGCACTGAGGGTCCGGTTGTGAAATCAGGGATAAGCATTTCGGCGCAGAAGATTGCCGCCCATTGCAACGAGTATAATGGCCTGCGAAACGTCGATCCGCTTCTCATAGTCCCGGACCAATCGGCGCGATATAGTCAAAGGTCCGCTCCACGACCCAGCGCGTCGGCAGCACCTTGAAGCCCTGCTACTGATCGCTGCCTCGGACGACCTTCACCACGAAGTCCAGATAGCTGGCCTTGCCTATGAGCTTGAGGCTAGTAGGCGCCATCGCCAAAGAGATGCTTACCCAGGGCCAGCGCCTGCGGACGCAATCGAGGATGGTCTGGGCGCCGGCGCTGTCCGAAATATCTGCAGTGGTCAGGTTGACCATCAGCAACCTTCCAGCGGTATCGGCGGCGATGTGTCGCTTGCGCCCGACAATCTTCTCCAGCGTCGAATCCACGCTCTTGCGCCGAGGGCGCCTTAGCCGACTGGCTGTCGATCACCGCCGCGCCCGGACTGGCCTCTCGCCCTTGGCGCTCGCGAGCATCAGTTCGATGTCGTAGATCGTCTGAAACAGGAACCGGCGCGCCAGTTCCCGAAACCAGCCATAGACCGTCTGCCAAGCACCGAAATGGACCGGCAACATGCGCCAACCACAGCCAGAACGGACAAAATAGCGCACGGCGTTGATCACCTCGCGAAAGTCGACTTCACGTGGACGCCCTCGATGACCGGGCTTGGGCATCGACTGCGCCAAGCGATCCCACTCCTCGTCGGTCAGATCGCTCGGATAGCGCTTCGTCTCTCTGGCAATCCGGGCCATTCGCCCCCGGCTTCGCTGCGTCCACATGCAAAGCCTGAATCAGCCACACGCCAGTTGCGCAACCCCATCAGCTGATTGTCCAAACAGCCTCTAAGCTAATACCGGGGTAAGATGCGAAATTGCCTCTTGCTCAGTGATATTGCTCCAATTTGGGATAAAGTGGCTATCTTGCATTTGAATTCTAGTTAGGAAGATGGCACGCCGCCTTCAGATATAAAAAAGGTGAGGCATGTCTATCTTCGATCGCATTGTAGGTGTGTCGCTACAGCCTCTTATCAAGGCAACTGGCGCAGTTGTTAATGCTATTTTTCTTGGGCCGATCAGAATATCAAAGCCGCGCGACTTCGGCAAACCCATCGGGAATGCTCCCTTTGCGACGAGCCACTTTCCCCCGACGAGACGTCATCAATGTGTCCAAGCTGTCGCCACTGGTGAAGAGTTGTCAGTGTGGTTCCAATCCGCCATTAAGTCGAGGGCAATACCTGCGCGGAACCACTAGAGCGGGCTTGAATCGTGAAGGTCACCGCGATTTGCAGCGGCAACGATCGTTTGCGGCGGACGCTGGTTGTGACACCCTCTTCAATTCCGCGTCACATGCCGGATCGATAGTAAGCGTTCCTAACCCCCGATATCGTTTGATACTGCCCAATCGGCAATCTATGCTGCGGCACAGCATTTTGGTTGGCTTGCGAACGCAGATTGGCAGCCTCCCTTCGATAGCGGGGTCTGCGAATGACACGGGTGGCTTGTTTGGATGGCCTTCGGGGCTTGGCCGCCCTGTGGGTGTTGGTGGGTCACACAATGATCCTCACCGGGCTTCGCTTGCCGATCCTCGCCCAACCAGATCTTGGCGTCGATCTTTTCATCCTGCTGTCAGGGTTCCTGATGGTGTTCCAATTTCACCTTCGCGAGACGAAGGAAGATTGGGGTAAGCCAGCCACCTGGGCGTCTTTCTGGCTGCGGCGACTTTTCCGTTTAGCGCCGCTCTTCTACGTCCTGCTGATCCCCGCATTGTATTTCGGACCTGCGATTTTCGCCGATAGGACGCTCATCGATAATTTTCTCGGTGCGGTACCTCAGGCTCCAGCGCGGTACCTCGATGCAAGCATCACGAATATCGTGGCGCACATCACGTTCGTGTTTGGGCTGCTCCCTGAGTACGCTTATCGTACGCCGTTGCCGGACTGGAGTCTCGGGCTTGAGATGCAGTTCTACGCCGTCTTCCCTTTAATAATTTTGCTGCAGCGACGGATCGGATGGATAGCGACTGGCATCATTCTCGCGCTCGGATCCATTGCAGTCGTTTTGGCACTGAAGAGCGCAGGCGTGCATTATCCAATGCCGTCTTTCCTGCCGCTTAAAATGCACCTGTTTCTATGCGGGATGCTGATTGCCGCCGCTCAGAAAGCAAGCGGTAAGATGTTGGTTGCCGAGTTCGCCCTGGTGGCGGTGCTGGCTGTCCTGCCCGTGGGTGAGGGAGACCTTAAGCACCGGATCGTACGGGAGCTTCTGGTAGTCGGGTTCTTCGGCCTGGTGCACTGGCAGCGCGTCGTGGTGATCAGATACGTTTCGAATGGACTTGGGTCGGCCCCGCTGCGCTGGCTGGGCGACGTCTCATACGGCGTCTACCTCATCCATCTGCTATTACTTCATCGCTTCGCTGCATGGGCGATTGATGCGTTCGGGCAAGGCTTGAGCCCGCTTGAGCGGTTCGCCGTGGTGTTTCCGGCCGTCGCGGTGCTGAGCTATGCCCTTGCCTGGATTGGATTTACGCAAATCGAGGAGCGCGGAAACGCACTCGGGAAACGCCTGATAGGCCGTTTTTTCAATCGGAACGCCGGCCGATCTACGAGCGCTGAGCAAATCGCGGCACCCTAGCAACCAAGCCGATCCTGGTAGCGATTGCCAAATCATGACTCCGAGTTTCGAATCTGATCAGGATCATCCGAGGTCGATCAGGACTGGCATCACAAGCCGCAAAGCCCTCTCTATATCTTTGAAGGATCTTGGCCCGCGATTGAGACGGGGGGCGCCGATCAGAAGATCAATTCCTTGAGCATTCGGGGCGCCTGGACCGTCATCATCTGGCCGTCGCGCTTTACAATCCCGCGGCGCTCGAGCGCTGTAATCGCGCGCGAGGCAGTCTCGCGCGACGTGTTTGCGCCCATTGCCAGCGCTGTGACCGTTGGGACCAGACTGATGATATTATCGGCGTCAACGAGGCGCATCAGTTCGGAGTAGACGCGTCCGGCCGCGGTCAAGGTTGCACGTGCGGCCATTCGATCGAGCGCCATATCGAGTTGACGGGCGAAAAGCCGGCTCAGTCCATAGGCGACCGACGCATGATCGGCCGCAACTGCCGCGATGGTCGAGGTCGCTATCCGCAAGACCTCGGTGTCACCACTCGTGATGATGTCAGCGCGATGCGTGGTGACGTCGGGATAAGCACCAAAGACCTCCCCTGGACCATGATAGGCCAGCTGCGCGCGCTGGCCGTCGCAACTGATCAATTGGATCCGCACGCTGCCGTCCAGAATGAGCCAGCAATGTTCCGACGGGTCGCCTTGATGCGCGATCACCACATTGTGTGAAAATGCGGTGTGGCTCATATCCCTGACAAGATTTGACGCAATAGCATCATTGCAGCCGAAGACGGCTGAAACAGCGCTGCGCCATTCCTCTTTGAGCACGATGCCGCTCCCCCGTCCGCCACTATATCAGCGAGGCTACCTTGTGGGAAATCAACTATCGCCACTCCGGTCGGATTGCGATAGCCCAGTCGAGACTTTCCTGCAGCATGGCAAGAATCCGTGACCGTCATCACGGACGCACATGAACGGGGCTGGCATCGGTGCAATGCGACCCAAAGACCCCGGGGCGACCGGCGGTCTCACCTGCCCGGCCTTCCCGATTTTCGGGAAGGCCGGGCCTCCTTCAAACGAGCCGAAAATCTTCTCGGCCCAGTCGTCGCGCAAGTGATGACGAGCATGCTCGATCACAAAGGACGTTTTGCTCATTCGGCGATCTGATCTGCAATCTTTGCTCGGGACGCGGGGCGATAATCCGCGCGACGATAGGGCCGGCCCCGCTTCACCGTCATGATTATCGCTCGAATGTTGCCAATATCGATCGAGGGGTCTTGCGACAGCACAATGAAATTGGCGAGCTTACCAGACGCAACCGTTCCCATTTCATCGATTTGCCCGGCCGCCTGTGCGCCCACCAGAGTGGCTGCGCGGATCACCTCGAGGGGCTTCATGCCGACGTCTCTGGTCAGATAGAAAAGCTCGTCATGGACTTCGGGCCATAAAGATGAGAGATCGGTCTCATAGTCGGTGCCTGTAGAAATCGGCACGCCGGCGCGAACAGCCTGGCGCGTCAGCCGGATCGTCTGGCTGGCATTGCAGCGAAGCGGGCGACGCTGCGGTAGTGTTCGACGTTGCGCCTCGGCGCGCACGAACAGGCTGCCGGTCGCGTCGATAATCGTGCCCTGCCGCCGCATGGCTTCGTAGAGGCGACCAATCACCGGGTCGTCATCGCCTTTGGGCAATGCCGGACTGACGGCAATGCGACGTTCGTAGGCGGCCGGCATGACCGGCTCGAGTTCGTAAGCGAGATAGCAGATGTGGCTCACCACCTCTGGGCGAGCGGCAACAATCTCAGCGGGGCTTGCGGGGAACACCGCTCCATGTGCCCAGACGTGCATATGTTGGCGACGCGCTTCGGAGGCGATCGCGTTGACCTGAGGTCCATCCAGATCTGCATAGATTTTAATCGCGCTTGCCCCGGTTCCTCGTGCGATAGCGACAGCCTCGCGCAAGTCGGTCCTGTTATCGACGGCCTGCATCCAGGGCGCAGTGCCGGGAATGTAGCCAGCGCTGACCGCAGCGGCCCTTGCATCTGCAAAGAAGGATGGACCCGCCATCACTGCTGCGAAGACGATATCGGGTGAAGCAATCTCGCCCGCACGCGCCGCGCGCGCCAATTCGGCAACCGAGCGCAAGTCGTCCGCCATGTCCCTGACCGCCGTCACGCCGCCGTAAACAGCACGGCTGAGCCTGGCCATCGCTTTTGCCGGATCTGGTGGGGTCGCCAGATGGACGTGGCTATCGATCAGCCCGGGCATGATGAACTGGCCGGAAAGATCGATGCGACGGGCGTTTCGAACGTGCACATCTGCGATTTGCCCTCGCGATGCTATGGCGATGATCCTCTCGCCTCGAACAAGAATATCCTGATGGGGACGGGGAGGGGATCCGGTGCCATCTATCAGCGTCGCATTCGCATAGAGCGTGAGTGGCTCAGCGCGGATCCCCTCGCTACCGGCCGGCAGGCTGGCCAATGCCAGGATGATTACGAGAAGGTTTTGAGATGTCCGGAGCATGCCAATTGATCTGAGCGATCGGTGCCCAAATCAATGGGGTACGTTTACATTTGAAGGCTCGCGCGTCGACCCGCCGCTTAAGTCCGCTCAGCCCTTCCGATGAAAAGATGCATTTAAGCTTGGCGTCCTTCCATCGCGTCACCAAGATCTTGTCATCTCGCCCAAAGACAGAAAAGAATAGCTTGAAAATTTTCACCCTGCTCTCGCGCTGACGGTCCGGAAGCACCGCATATCCGCCGATTATCGAGCCGCTCGACGATGAATTGGCTATATGAGCACTGCGGACACAAAGATTTGCACGGATGTTATGGCCGCAGGCGGAAAATTGATCAGGCATTGATGATGAACGAGGCGATAAAGACCCTGCTCATTGAGGATGAGGATGATATTCGCTTTGTTGTCGAAATGGCGCTCGGCCGACACCCGGAATTTGACGTTACGACCTTTACGAACGGCCTTGAGGCGCTGGAAGCGTTACACGGGACCACTGACGTCTTTGACCTTGCGCTCATAAACGTCAATCTTCCGGCTATCAGTGGGCCAGAAGTCGCCAGTCAGCTGTCAGACCTGCATTGTTGCTCTGGCATTCCCGTTATTTTTGTAACGGCAGTCATACACGACCGTGACAGCGCAAAATTGAACGGCGATAACGTCACCGGTGTCATCTCAAAGCCGTTCAACGCACTGTCTCTCGGGGACGACATCAAGGCCCTGATCGACCGCGGGGGCTCTGCGAGCGCCGCGGCGATTTAAGCCAACCACCGAAGCCGAGCAGACCTTTTCGCTTCTTCGAGATTGCCAGGAGACAGAACCGCCTCTGTCGCCTGTATACAGCAAGGCGTCTCCACGTCCGGTGCCTTTCCTGAGCATGGCTGTCGCCATTCCGCGACGCGAGAGCGGCAATATCACGCTGGACAAGCAGCGGCGGCGCTCAACGGGGGTCGAAACTCCCTTTGTCACAAGGAAGGTCTTGCCCGCTGCAGTTACTCTTATTCTTGACGTGGCGAACTTGGACCAGGCCGCACCGCTTGCACCGTCGGATAACGCGACGCGGATTGAACGTCGCAAACCGGACGGTGAAGCGATGCAGACCAAAAGAGCATAGAATACGCATTCGCAACCCTTATTTCAGGGCGCATTGCAAAGGCGTTAATGCCTCGCAGATGCCGAGAGGCCGTTAGCAGGTGCCAACGGTGGGTCGGATGAGACGTTCGAGCGACTGCTTATTATGTCAGCCATATCTGCCGCCGCGATCTGCGTGCCGAGATGCTTTGCGCGAGCAAGACCCATGACGAACCAGGTGCATTAACGACCCGCTCACCAATTCGATTGCGGAGATGTTGAGGCGCCGAAGGCTAGGACGATGCTGTAGCAATCGATTGGGGAAACGATGCCAACACAGCAAGATCCGGCAGGCGCTGAGCCGACAAAAGTGGATCAGCGTCACGGCGCGAACCGACGCTCAGCCACTTTGCTTGAAGATTGGAGCGAGCAGGCGGCCGTCGCAATCCGAACGGCTTTGTCTGGCCGCCGTCGCTAGGCCTGCGCGCTGTGAGGCGGCGATCGCTACGTCGGAGCGGCCACCTTAAACGTTTTCCAAAAGTTGAAGAGTGCCCAGCAGGGCTCCGCTGAATGTCGCGGCCCCAAAACAATCTGCTGGAAGATCAGAACCACAATCGACCGCCGCGAGCAACCGATGGCTCGACAGTCGCAACAACATCCTTATCCTTGACCGGGAGACGCTCGCTGATTTCGCGCGTTAGCACTACCAGGCCGAACACGGTCACTCGGGAGAGGATATTCGCGCATGACGATACCGTGGGACATTCCTGCCACGCTACGCACGGTGAGCAGCGACAGCGCCGAACTCACTCTGCGGCAAGCCATCGAAGCCTTTCGCGATCTGCCCGCCACTGAACAACACGAAGCCGAGATCCTTTTCTATTTCGAGCGAGAGCGTGGGCGCATTGGCCGGGATGCCATCGAGAAATATGTCGAACTTCTCGAATGACGTCATACCGCTAAGATTAGACCCTTCGTCCTATCTCCAAAGAATATTCTCAGCGCCACGACCATGGCTGCCAACGACTTTTGGGCTCGCGTTCTGAGGCTGATGGCGCGTCGGCCGGTGTGAGACGCTACCTTGGGCAAGCGGCTTTCGTGCTCTCACATTTCGCGCATCGGCGCCTCAGCACGTTGCGCTCGTGAACGCCGGGGTACGTTGAAGACCCGCTGAGCAATCCCTAACCATTTTTTGCAGAGTTCTGCCAATCGTTCGTTGGCAAACTTATCCGATAGTGTCTCGGAACGATTATCGCTCACGCATCGTTTCGCTTCGGCAATGGACTATGCGGAGACTGTCTGTGGTAACGACCGGGTCGAAAATGGCGAGCCGAGTGTCTGGACCACCTCTTCCCCGAAACCTTATCGATCCCCTCATATCGTGGGCGATGACCAAAGAGAATCTGGAAGAACTTTGGGTGCGTAGCACGACACAATGCGTACACGATCCCAACCTGGTCAATATATCGCTCGTCGTACTGCTCAACGGCTGGGACAAAAACACACGCGAGGCGCGAGCGCGGGCCCGGGCGACGTGGACCAAAGTTGCAGAGCGATGGGACCGCGAACTCTCCAAAATGTCGGCCTGTGATGTCGAGATCGAAATGCTGCACATCACCGATGGAGATCAACTTCGACAGATGGCGCAATTTGGTACGCGGCTCTTTGTGGCCGTCTAGGATCAGCCAAGAACCTCGTGATGTGAAGCGACTTAACTGAGCCCGGCAGCCGCCAGCCATTGGCTCCACGAATATTGGAGGTCGTCCTTGGCCTGCGCGCGTGAGGGTGCCTCGCCGGATGAGCGTATGAAATCTCCGATCCTTACCGCTTCGATTTCCCATGCCCATTGATTATTGATTGTCGTCAGCTTGACGATCGAACCGATGCAGATTGTGCCGCTGAATGCGAGTTCGGCCTCCCGCATACCGACGTCGGCCACCCAATATAGCTTCGTCATTACGGGAGCTCCCGCGGCCCGCTGTACAAGCAGGCAGTTGATAGAGCGGGTTCGTAATGTCGAAACGGTCTGCCGACAAAACCGCCCAATTTTTCGGGCTTGAATGTCATATTAAAGAATCACCTCCCGCCAACCGGCCATAATTTGGCTCGGCAACCTTCTCGATGTCCTGAGGACGAGAACATCATGGCTGATGATCAGCGTCTATAACTTAGCGCACGTGCAGAACGAATGGTCAGGCGGTGAGACCCTTCGCGTGGGTATGGGGGGCCATAGCCGCAGATAGCTGCCGTCGCGAAGGGACTCAGGTTAGATATTTGCTGTTAACAGCCCTATCTCAAGAGCCGCCGGCGCCTTAAAAATCATGGCCTTCACGCCGGAGAGGTCAGCAATGGCGCCAGGCTTGAGCAACGGCCTGACACGATTGCCGGCTGCACGGCGCGAGATACGACCTACTTACCGCGTCGTGAGGATGGTCTCGGATGCGGACGGATCAGAACAGCAGCCTCATAGCCTTCCGGTCCTGACCGACGAGGAGGCCGACCAGAGGTCACGTTGCCGCGCATGTGATCAGGAACAACCTATCGGAAGTCGCGCTTGGCCCGCTCGATAGCCTGGGCGGTCGGCGATGGCCTATCAAGATCGACGGTGAAGACAGCCATTCGACCGATCAGCTCGGGGCTTCCCAGATGGTTTTCCAGTCCGCGATACCAGCTCTTGTCGTTATAGTCGTCAACACAGATGGTAACGGGCCGGTTGAGACGCCGTGCTTCGCGAGCACAGGCGAGCGCACAGGCTATCCGAAACAGACCGTCGACCAGCACGAGGTCAGGAAAGCGGCCACCCAGTGTTGCGATGTGGCGCATGGGTGCCTCGGTATACTGCGCCCATCTCGCGCGCCGCGCGGGTGTAAGCTTCTTGAATACCGGATAACTCCAGTCGCGCGTGAGACCCAGATTAACGAAGATCATCGTATTCGGGGCGTCGGGTCCAATCTTTTGCTGAACGGCGCGTCCGTACCATCGGTCGCTTTCCACCGTGATGGTTTCGATCCCCATCGAAGCGGCAAGCACGGTCGATCCCCCCGAGCCGAACTCCAGATACAGCGCAGCCGAGCGCAGTCGCTCGACGAATGGCGCCAGAGCCGCTTTATCGAAATGCGGACGGTCCGGGACGTTGAAACCCCTTACGCGTTGCCTGAAAAGAAAGCGTGTCAAACGCCACGCCTTTCGGGCGACAGCGACTAGCCCCATGATAATTCCCCCTGGCTCCCGGCTGCCACATGTCTGAAAGGCCCCCACCGACCAGATCATGCGCGCGAATGCTCTCTACGATGTCGCATGGGCGAAAGAAACGCTTGATAAGCGTCCAGATCGCGCTGAGATCGCTTTGTGCGACGGCTATGCGCGAGCGGCCTCACCGTTGCCCTCACCATTTGTCGGGCGACCAGCGCCATCCATTTATGTGCCGGGCGGGCAACAACGCGCGAACAAGCTGATGCGCGGCCAGTTCATTTTCGTGATCCACCCGGAATCCGTGGCAGCTGGCATCTGTCCCAGCATGAAATAGTTATAAAGTTAACAATCGTTGACAAGCATGACTCGCGCCAAGCCTATAGGGGGGCGGGTATCGCGATCAGGGAAAGCGGCGGCGTGGGGCGGCATCGTCTTGCGCGACCCTCGCCTGGTTGACGAACAGGGGGTGAAAACAGCCGATGTGGTCGAGCGGACTGAAGATGAGCTATGCCGGAGCGCATGCCGCGCTTCCGCGCGCGATCACGGACGCTCTGGTATCCTGGGCGATGGCGAAAGAGTGCATTGAGGAACTGTGGGTGCGCCGCCTTGATGGCAATGTCGCCATCCCGCGTAGCCTCGACGTATCGCTTGTCGTTTTACTCAACGGCTGGAACGTTGAGGAGCGTGTCGTGCGCGACCGGATCCGCACGACGTGGCGCGAAGTCGCCTCGCGATGGCGCCGCGAACTCCGCGGCCTGGCGGTCCGCCGCATCGAGATCGAGATGCTCCATATCGGAAATGATGCAGACTTAAATGAGATGTCGCATAGCGGCTACCGGCTGTTCGTCGCGGTCTGATCGGTCCGCATCTACTTGCAGCGGGCCGGACGCCGGACGCCCTCAGTCAGCCAGACCAGGTTCGACACATTCCCGGCGAGCGATAGGTCTCTCCTCACGGCGAAGTCGCACACGCCACGCGAGGCCTCGGCCACTAAGGCTGATGCTGTCGCAGGCGTACAAGACAGCTGTGGACAATCCTGTGGATCATCAACAATTGCCGTTTCGACCACAGGTGGCCGACACAATCCGCAGGTTGACCCGGCGGAAGATGGAGCCATCTTCCGCCGGATCTTTTGGGCTGATGCAAAGGGGTTGGGCATCAGCCGGGGGGGCCTCGATATTAGCGTAGACTGGCGATTCGCGATTCGCGCGCACCCAAGCCATCTAGTGGAATAATTTACACGATTGAAGTCCACGTGGCCAGTGTCGCGACGAACAATACTATGCGATGCTTAACATTTCTGTAGAGCACAAGACGAGTCACCAATCCTCAAATCATTGATCTCACGAGATGATCGTCGCTCTTATAGCGATGACCAGCTGAGAGTTGCATCAATTGCATTTAGGCCATCCCCGATTTTGGCCGTGTATCGGCTCCGACGGCAGCAGCATTGTCACATGGTCGATGATGGTAATCGACGAGATTTTGCAGCGAAGTCCGAAACACGGGGTCAGCGTGGGGTGCCGAACCGCGTTCTGCACCCATCTGCTTGCGATCTCGCCAGATCGTGGTTGGATAGGATGGCAGACCGCATTCGATGCCCGAGCGCGCAATGTGCGTCTCGTGCAACTGTGGATTTATCCAAAAAAGTTACGGCTTGGTGGTCACCGCGACGTCACCCTGAGACCACAACCTGCTCATGGACATCTAATGCCCTCAAATCGGCTCTCAAACGTTCAAGCCCGGCAAGCCGGGTTTCTTGACGCACGTCGTGGCTATCCGGCCAACCCCCGAACGTATCGCGACGAGATGCTGGGTGCTTACGAGGAAGGTTATCACGCCGGGCTTGTTACCCGCGAAGCTGACGATCGTCGCCGCTTCGGGTCAGCGAAACCTGTGCGCACCTGATCAATGCCGCAGACAGACTGCCACTTTGTTCAGTCAACCCTCTGATAGGGTCGCCCGGTATGATCATTGATCCATACAACACACCCGTGCGTGTCGAAGTGGATCATCTCGCGGTCATGATAGGCAGCGCCAGCCTCCCAGGCATGATAAAGCTGCTCCTGATCTTCATCGATATACGGGTTGAACAGCTCAACTGATCCAGCGCCATCGGCAAATGCCGCATAGCCTTCCTGAAAGGCATTTAATTCGGCGGCGCTCTTGCGGTCGTCCAGGCTCAAAGGCTGCTCCTATTTCTGCAGTCACTCCCAGCCATTCAGACATCTTCTCTCCATCATCAAATATAGGGAATGCGAACGGCGGTAGCAATTCAGCTGAAACATCCCACGCGAAAATGGCGCCATGCCTTCGCGCTGGGCGACGGTCTGCTTCGGGAGCATATCCACGAGATTTCGGTCAGCCACGTCAATGCAACCGGCAGGCCGGTCCGTTCGAATGCGCCGGGGGAACCGATGCAATCTCAATCTGGCAGTGAGGCGGACATTGCCACCGGCCTCCTCGCATCGTCACGTCCGACGCCTGAGCGACCATATCAGACCGGATATGCTGGTGATAAGGGCAGCGAGGGCGGTGATAAAACTGACATCAAGCGTAAACATATCAGCGACTCCTTCGAAACCTAACTATCCTATATGGAACATTGTAGGAAAGCCGATTATCCATGTTTCAGTTTCGAGGCGCGCTAATTCGACGAATGTCTTACGCTAAGTCGCGAAGATGCTGCGCTTTTACGCGCCGATGATGAAATGCCTTCACCAGCTAGTGCTAAAAGGCTGGCATGCTGAGGACTCCTACCCTCCGTCAGGCGAACGGCACTCTCATGACGAGCGATCTGATCATTGAGGGCAGCCATCCCGTCGGGCAACCCCGATCCGCTTCCCAAGTCTGCTGTGGCCACGCTGGTGCGTCCCGGCGCCATATCGACCGCGAGAGGCGCGATCGCCTGCGAGCATATTTACCGGCCGACTTCGAGCGACTTTGCGTGCTCTACAGCCAAGATGCGGTGCGATGGATCGCCACGATCGAAGCAGCTATTGTCGCTCGCAAGACTTGCGATGCGGCTCAGGCAGCTCACATCTTGAAGGGCGACTCATTTCAGCTGGGAGCCGAACGACTGGGTTTTATCGCGCACCGGATCGAACAATTGGCCTCAATGGAGCCGCAGGACAGGACAACGCAACTGCGTCTTCGCGGTCTGGTCTCGCAATTGCGCGCCGTCCTCGACCGCAGCCTGACATTGCTGTTAGAGGGAAGTCGATCCGCGATCGGATCTGCCGCGTCGGCGTCCTGTCCTGCCACGCATAGCGCGACACCTCACTCATGTTCGGACGTGATCGACACGGGCCAAAATCGGTACGATCGTCGTCGCTCCGCCGGCGCTCCTGAATCTGGGCAGGCTGGCAGCCAATCCGAAGGTCGTCATTCGCCAAACTCTGCGGATCTTTGAGCGCGCGGCCGCCAGCGTGAGCGGCATCGCGCGAACGGCGACCACACCGTCATTCCAAATGAGAACTGGTAAATGTGCCATTTTATGACACAGCCGCCGAGAAAGCAGATCGCGCTGGCCAGCATTCGTCTGCATAGACGCCTCAAGTAGCGCCCGGGGGGATGAAATGAATTTGCACCTGCTTGCCCGCAAATATGTGATGCCGATGCTTGCGATCAGCGCATCCTTTTCAACGTCATCCCTAGCGGCGACTCAGGCTGATCAGAACACGGCGCTGGCAGCTTTGCGCGACTATAACGTGGTTACCTTCGGCAACCTGACGACCAACAATCATATCGATGGTCGTATTTTCGTCGGGGGCGACCTGACTGCGACTGGCGCGGTGCTCGACATGAAGAACCCGGCCAATCCGAACGGAACCCCGGCCTTAACCGTCGGAGGCAATGCAAGCTTTGTAAACAGCCCGAGCGTGAACGGACCCAATGTCCGGGTTGGCGGCAGCATTAACGGGACTTTCAACAGCAACGGAGGTGGAACCGTCGTCACCGGCGGGGCGACCGCGATCGCGCAGCAGCGTGATACATTGCGCTCGGCGCTGACCGCTTATAGCAGCCATCTTTCCGGCCTCGACGATACCCAGCAAAACGCCGCGACCTACGATGGCCAGGTTTTGCGCATCTCGGCACCGCTCACGTTCAATGTCATCAACATCTCCGGCAACCTGCTGTCTTCGGTCAATGATCGTCTTCAGTTCACCAGCCTGGGCGGCACAACGATCATCAACGTCTCCGGAACGTCGATTTCGTTTACGCGGAACTTCCAGAACAATATGTCGAGCTATGGCTCGAACATTCTTTGGAATTTTTTCGAGGCGGAGACGATCACGCTCGGGGATTTTGGCGGGTCCATTCTCGCAGTCAATGCCGACCTGACCAAGAATGGTAATGGCGGCATCAACGGCAGCGTGATTGTCGACAACATTCTCGGACAGTCTGCCGAAATCCGCAACAACAGCTTCGCCGGCTCAAACATCGCACCTATCCCGGAAATGGCGACGTGGATGATGCTCATCGCTGGCCTCGGAGCGGTCGGTACGACGATGCGAAGCCGACGGCGCGTTGCTCTTCGTGTTGCCAAAGCCTGAGTCGAGGTGGTGGCGCCGCACTTGCATTTCCGCAGGTGCAAAAGGTCATGCCACCTAGGCACGGTTAGGCATATGGGATCGCGGCAACGCCCCCCACTCGCTCGATTGAAACGCCGCGATTTGATCAGACGAGGTGGGGGGGCTAACACCCAAAGCCGCTCTGCTGCATCCTTCGCAGGTCGGCTTTGCTATCTTGGATAGTTATCTGAGCTACCCAATCCGACGAATAGCAATCGCGCAAAACGGGTGGGGCCATTCCAAACCTCAAGCATTTGCATCATGCGCCTGTAACGAGAAATCGTAATCGGCCTGCTCGCTTTCGGGCATTTCAGCCAGTGAAACTGGTTTGGGATATGGCTGCAGACGCTGTCATATTCCATGAAGCCCCGAGAGCTTTGTCTTAGGGCTTGACGATATTATTTGCCGCTGTTCCATAAGGCTATGGAGCAACCTCACGCCAGGCACGAGAAGGTTCGCACTGAGCCATTAAGGCAATGGCGCTGATGCGAGAGCTGCGATCCTTGCTGCTGGAACGTTGGGATCAGCTTGCGTCTTCGAAGGCCGCCTTACCACATATCCCTCCTCGCGCGCGGCGATTGAACGGGCGCGGTTGGCGCAAAGCAGACACGCTCGATCCAGCGGGCAACATATCGTGACGGAATTATATTGGGTGAGCGATGTCTCAAATCGCAATGCTGAATCGGCGTTTAGCGGCACCATTTTGGTGGGTTCAGTGACCCAACACGCCCAAAATACACCTCGGTGGGCCTGGGAGATAAAGGCCGTCACCCTTGGTGATTTTGCACCGGGCAGCGGAGACGCCGCAACGCGGTATGAAGCGAAAGCGGTCCTGGAGCTTATCTGGTGCCGATGGCGGGAGGCAGCCGGATTGTGAGCCGATATGGCAGCGCTCCTCTCAGGTCGCGACCAGCGGACATCAAAATTGCATTGCACTGGGGAGGGGACCTGGATGACCGAAGAGGTCCGCTATTATCATCGCAAATATCTGGAAGCGGCCTGCTCGAATGACCCGCAACGGACGCCGGTTCGCCAAAGTCCAAATAAGGGATATATCGAATGCCTGAGATTTGGTTGGATCGAACAGCGTGTCGATCCTGATACGCGGGCTCAGTTCTACATCATCACGCGCGAAGGGATCGATGCGCTAAGTCGCCCAGCGCCGGCGTCGAGCAAATTACCCGTCAAGAGGTGCAGGAGGGCGCGATGGCGACGTGCGGATTTGCCGCCCCCTGCGAGCTTCTAGCATTCGCGGGCTTGCAGATGCTCAAACTGTAGCAGCCCGCTCGAGCCCGAAGATGCCGTTCGTCGAGCGATGTTGTCGTCGGTCGAGCGCTGTCTCGACGTCGGGCCTCAATCGGCTAGGTCGGATCTCGGCCATGCTCGCATGGTTTGGAAATGTGCTCGTCGCAGATCTGCAAGTCGCGGTGCGTACCCGGGAGCGGTGGAGCAAGACTCCCAAACCACGCTTAGCCGCTCCCGCATGGCTAGGCTGTGCATCCCTAGCTCCGGCCAGCGTTGGTCGCAGGCGAAAATGCGCCACGGCCTCATGATATTTCGCTTCGAAGGAATGCCCGCCCAAGTTAGATTGGTCGCCCAACCTCGGCCGGCGCCTTCGCCGTCGAGCTTGAGCGGCTGTAGCCACGACGCATTGCCAGTGGTACTGAGGTTTCTCACTGCTTGTGGCTGTGATGGCCAAACCTGCCAGCCTGAAAGCGATATGATGGTATGCGCGATATAGTCGATCAGCTGATCGTCTGGCACGGAGGGCGCATCGCCGGCGGTCTTGCAGTCGATCGCCAAGGCACGATGTATTTTGAATATGCGCCAGCTTGGCTCGCAGCGCCTGATACACAGCCCACTTCTTTTGCACTGCCAAAGACGATCGAAACCTTTGGCGACGCTGTCTGCAAGGCCGTGTTCGGCGGCCTTCCACCGGCGGAACGACAGCGCGCCGCCATTGCCCATAATTTCGGCCTGTCCACGAACAACTGCTTTCGCCTGCTCGCCGCTTTGGGGGGAGAAGTCGCCGGCGCCCTGCTTTTCTTGTCAGAGGGTGAAGTCCCCAGAACAGCGCTGGTCGGCAATACCCCCTGCGGGCTTGCGGCCTCGGCGCTTGCGGAGCTTATCGAGACTATGCCGCTCGCGCCGATGTTGGTCGGCGAGGGCGGAGCGCGCGTCAGTCTGGCGGGAGCACAGGACAAGCTCCCCGTTCTATTGGATCCGTCAGGGCGGATCGCGCTTCCGCGGGAGGGCGAGGCATCGACACATCTCATCAAGAGAGAGCCCGACCATCTGCCTGGCCTCGCTGCCAACGAAGCTTTCTGCCTTGCTTTGGCGCGCGCATCTGGCCTCGACGCCCTAGTTGGCGAATGGCGTCAGGCCGACCGACCCTATTTGCTCGTGACGCGCTACGACCGCGCCATAGGCAAAGCCGGTTCGGTTGAACGCTTGCACCAGGAAGACTTCGCGCAAGCGCTTGCCATGACGCCCGACCCAAAAAAAGGACGCCTTGGACGCCCTCATGTCGAGCTGCGGCCCGACTGGTTCGCGCGGCGACAACCCACCCTGATTCAGAACTGCTCCGCTTCGTCGATGGCGCGATCTTCAATCTGATCATCGGCAACGAAGGAAGAGGGGGCGAGAATTACAGCCTGCTTATGCGTCCTGAAGCTACGGTCCTAGCGCCCTTTATGATCTTGTCGCTAAACGGCTGTCGGCTGCGCCTTTCCCCGGCGAACAATTCTCTGTTGGCCAGCCTAGTGCGCAGATTGTCGATGGAAAAGCGCTCGCCCGCCTGGCGTCGGAAACCGAGATCGCGTTGCCTGCCGTCAGGCGTCGCGCCTCAGCGCTTGCTCAAGAGATCCTAACGAAGGTCGACACGATCGAGGTTCCGGGGCTCGAACCTTCAGAATATTTGGACGGCCTGCGCGACACTATCTTATCACGGGCGCAAAGCATGGCACTCGCAACGGCGTGATATAGTCGACGTTAAGGAAGCATTAGATCGCGCTGTGAGTTCAGGTCGGTTGCACAGTCCGCAGCAGATCGCTGATCTTTGTTGGCCGCGCCCAGAGGTGGTCCGAGCGCGGCACTCACAAGGTGTCGGTGACCAAACCGACAAAGCTCGATTATCATTTATTTCTCACAGCATCTTTAACGCTGATCTGCAAATTGGTGCGTATATTCGACATTGGTCGTGAATCTGATCGCCGATCCTACCTGGGTTCCACCCGTGTAAAGAAATCATGGCTGGCGGGGCAACAACCTGTCCGCCATATAGCGGATACGCCTCGCACGTACTCGCCGCGAGCGCGGCGCGAGCGCGGCGCCAAATCGCTTTGCAGACATTCTATCTGAATATGCGACCCCAGCTGCCGCCTTTCGACAGGGATCCTCCTCTTAATAGACTTTCGGCACCTCCGCCTCGGCAAAGGCGGTCCGCTTCCCCGATGAGAAATTGGCCTGCGTGACCTGCGGGGGGTCGGAGGCAACGAGGTCGACCGCCGTAGCGGTCGTAAGGATCACGGGCTCGGGCCCATTTACTTTTTCATTCAGCGCATCTGTCGATGATGAGCGCCGACCGGGATGAAAGCTCGCCGTTGCGGGAGTAACGTCTAGGGCCTCGGCATAATAGCCGCCGATGAGCGTCGCGGTGATGCCCAATGTCCATAGGCCAGCCGACCAGATTTTTGGTCTGTCGATCAACGCTCACCCCTTTTGCGCGACCTTTACGCCTCTTGGCCTCGCGATTCCTTCTGACACGCGGATGTTACGGTTAGCCTTCCATGTCCAGCGACTTTGCGCGATCGAGGCGACAAATCGACTTTGCGACTGTTTCTTGTGATCGATGTCAGATAGTGAGCAGCCCCGCAGTCCGATGCACACGAACTAGATTTGGCAGCCACCTATCGAGAGTTCCCACGAACGATCAGGTCGCGCGACGTTGACTGGAAACACTGATTTCGGAGCGGGGCAGATCACGTGCGGCGCGTATAATACACAGCTATCGCCAACCGGCATAATATCTGTTCGCTCTTTAAGCCTCGCGGACGGCTTGTTGGTCAATGCAGCACCACGTCTTAACCTCCGCCGCGATCATCGCGCCGCGCCGCAAATCTTTCCAGGCGAGCGCGCAGTTCCTCCTTGCGCATCCGCAGCAAATGCTGCTCGCGGCGCAGGCGCTCCAGTTCCAGCGCGGCTTTGGCTTCGCTATATCTTTCCATAGCTGCCGATAAGCTCCCGCGACATACATAGTTCCCGTCCAAAGACGAGTCGACCATTATCACAGTTAAATTGAAACCAAAACGGATTGATCTCTAGTCATCTATGTTTATCTATATTCTCTAAGCTTCAATGGGTTAGGTTCTCAAGGAGCTTGGTACCCCTGTTCTGGGTTTGCGCATTTGCAATCGTGGAGGTCATTATTTTCAAGTGAGGCAATAACTTATCGATCGTCACCGTCTTGCTCGATCAGTGTCGCGAGCCACTGGATCCCGATATTAGGGTGTAACGGGTGTTACAGCGGTTTGCGGCTGTGCCGCTTGAGAAAGCCGAGTGCGCATTCAATAGCTTTCGGTTTGCATTGCGTTTTGATGCGCTTGGCTATGCTCAACTCGTACCGGATGCTTCGGTGATGGCGGACCTGTGGCTTAGTAAGCGTTCGGCTCGTCAAGCCGAAGCCGCAACTGGATCATCCCCGCAGCAGTTCCGCTCCTCCGCTCGATGGGTAAAGCGCTGACGAAAAATAAAACGGCAGATGATCACGCCTGGGCGAAACAAGACTGCATTTGTCCCATCAACAAGCTGACAAGTGCAGCACGTATCGCGCTTGATCGGCGAGGCGCGTGTGCCTTTCTTGCTCCGCCCTCGCATCTCGCGGGTGAGCCTTTTGAATGCGTGAGCAATCATGCTGCATATTTGGCCAGAAGAGATCGTCGCCGCATCGGCCTTGACCGTCATCAAATATGCTTTTGCGACCCTGACTGGCATGCCAAGTTAGGGATACACTCCGCGTGCCACTCGGTATCTAAGCGAACTCCATCGGTCGATGGGACGAATCCCGCTTTGGGGCACACACACAAATCTTTGGCTGGAACATTCCAAAGCGAAGCCACGTTCCTTCGAAATTGGGGGAGGAATCTTCCGCAATACGGCAGGCTGCGCTAATCCGTCTTAGGCTGCAACCGACGTACTCGCGCGGCCTGCCGACATACGCGCCACTTCATTGCACATCACACGCCTCCGACAGGAGGCGCCGGTCTAGCCGTTTTCAGCCGATTTTCGCGGCAGTTCACCCCAAATACCCTAACGGCCATGGAACGTTGGTATATTGTTGCGGCTTCCCCGATGGGGCGGCGCATCCCAAACCTCGCCGCCCAGCCTGCCCTGCCCAGAGCACTTGCGGCGGGGCAGGCAGCTGGCGGGCTATATGATCCCGATCACGCTCGCAGGATCGGCATCATGCGCGATAGCGCGGATAAAATCTATAGAGTGACAGATCGCGTTTTTCCGTGCGTCGCTTTAAGCCGGTGAGGAGCAGTAAGGATCAGCAAGCGACGAGCAATTCGCGTCGCCCAATGCCGTCACGGTATCGCAACGGATCTGTGCGAACCATGCTTACGGATTCCACCAAACTCTGCGAAGCAATATTACATTTCGTTTCCCTGGATTCTTATCGTTGAGCCTCAAGGACATTGATTGTAGGATAAAATAAATTCGGGGAGGGATTCATGGGACTTGTCGCCAATGCGCGCAAAGGCCTCGGTTTTGCACACTTTCTTTATATGCAGCGCGTAAAGGGGTTCGATGTCCCCGATCGACCGCACTTTGACCCGCTTTCGACCGAGCCCTTCATAGATCGCCTTCGATCTTCAAAATTATATTTGGAGTTTGGCTCGGGGGGCTCTACCGTCGTGGCCGCTCAACTTGGCATTGAGACGATCACAGTCGAGAGCGACCGCTGGTTCGGGCGTGCGGTGCAGGCGAAAATCCACCCCGCCACCACGAACACAATGCTTTTCATCGATCTCGGGCTTACCCGGGATTGGAGCTACCCGGTTTTCAAGCGGCAAACACCGGCACGCCGAGCGCGGTGGGACGAATATACTGAAGCTCCGCGTCGTCATATCTCAAAGCTGGGCGGCCGGTTCCCGGATCTCATTCTCGTCGATGGCCGGTTTCGGATGGCTTGCGCCCTGGTCTGTGCGCAGGAAGCGCACCGCCTGGGCCAGTCCACGACGATCTGTGTCGACGATTATGGTGACAAAGATTGGTACCGGCCCTTGGAATATTCGCTCGGCACACCCGAACTCGTCGGGCGCATGGCGATATTCTCTGTGCATCCTGATCGCCCAGCTCCGACCCAGGACGTCATCGAGCGGGCAAAACGCGATTTTCGGTAGGGGCTGCTTTCTTAACTGGATGCGCGCAAACCAATCGTGATGCTGACCGCAGGCTCAAGGCTCGACCGCGCGAGGAAACCGCCGGAAGCGCTACCGCGCTGCGAGTTTTTGAATGCCGACTTGTGCGAGCGTAGCGATCAAGCTGACGATAGCGAGGGGTGAGCGGGTCGCCAGCCAGGCCAGTCCGCGCAACGCCACACGAGGCTCGTTCAGTCCGTCGCGGCTGAGGGCGGCTCTCACAAAATATACACGCCCGGCACGCTCGGAGATAAGGTTTCCTGCCAGTTTTATCCACTCAAGCGTTGCAGCGAGCCGCCTAGGCTGAAGTGATACACGCCCGGGCTGTAGATCGAGATCGTAGATTGCGAGCGGCTCGTCATCATAGAGCAGATCGGCACCGTCCGCCAAAACGCGCAATATGAAGTCCCAATCCTGGTGTCGCTTCAGTCCATCTCGAAACCTGATGCGCTGAGCCAGGTTGGTCGGCAGGAGCATGGTAGATGTTTGCAGGGCCTGACGTTCGACCATCAGATATTCGCTAATGTCCTCCTCGCGATCTGGCCCGCGCTTGTTGTGAAGATGTTCATCGCTGCCCCGACGCGAAATCACATTGCCTACTGCTATAAAGTCGCGATCTCGCCCGTGCCGCTTTATCGCTTCAAGTTGACGATCGATTTTCGCTGGTAGCCATCGATCATCTGAGTCCAGCAAGGCCACGAGGTCCGCGCTGGCGGCATCGATCCCGGTGTTTCTGGCGGCGCAGCCGCCGCGATTTCGCCCGTGCTTGATGAAATTGATGTTGTGACCAGGGCGGCGCAGATCGACATTCTCTGACCCGTCGGTCGACCCATCATCGACAACGATGATCTCGATATTGCCTAGTCCGAGCTCAAGAAGCGCGTCGACCGTCGCGACGGTCTGCTCTTTGCGGTTCATCGTCGGAATTACGATCGACAGATATGGCTGGTCACTCACCTCAACCCGCTCCCTTCGCAGAGGCTTACATTCCCCGACGCGATCATGCCGAGCACATTGAGTCGATGTGGCCCGCAATCACACCGCCCTCCCTATCAACCAACATTTCGCAGATGCAGCAATATTAAAATCCGCGCCGATCGATCGAAGGGTACCTCAGTCTTTCGCGTTCCTCGTGCGCCACTCACTCCACCAACGTCGATCGACGGCAAATCCAGGCGCTCGGCACCTTCACTCCGCCACCAGACCCAATGTTTGACAATCTGCGCAAGCTCCATCAGTTCGCCAGCCTTGCGCGATCGGAGCAAAGCATAGATGCCTCCATTCGATCAGCCTCACCGTCAAAGGAGCTTCTGCATGTCCCCGTCACCTTCTGTCGTCCGCTTTACGCTGGGACGTTTGGTGAAGGAGAGCAATTTATCGCTGGCGGAGCTTTCCCGTCGACTTGGTCGTGATCCCGCCTATCTGCAGCAATATGTCAAGCGCGGCTCGCCAAAGCGCCTGGACGATCTGGACCGCTTGTTCCTGGCAAACACCCTTATGGTGGACGAACGGGTGCTTGGCGCTCGAGATCCATGGAGTCCCGCTGTCGGCCTGACCGAAGACCTGCATCAGCTCCCTCTGCTCTAAAGCCGCTTGGCAATAAACGAAACCGACACGCCTACAGGGCGGGGCTAAAGCGGTGATGGGTCGCGCCCGCGGCGCCGCCCGCAATTCTCTTTCTGCAGCCGGGTGGCGTATGATGCCTCCGTCTGTCTCCCCGCACAATCGCCTCGTCTACACTTCGTTCTTTCATTGGAACAAAATCACGGGAGCAATCTTCTTAAATCATAATATCTCGAGCAGCCTGCAGCCCGCCGCCCCCCCTTTCTCGGCGGGCTCTTTTTTCCCAAAGATCCTGGTGCGATCGTTAATGACTCCCCGGCGCGAGATCATTACGAAGCACGGCCGATAATCGGGCTGCTAATCGCGCAGTCGTAAGGTCGCGCGTCTGGGGACCGACATCACCAGGTCAGTCACTAAGAAGCGCGCACAATGCTTCTGATTACCTACGAACCAAAACGTGGAGATCTCATTCCCATCTTCGCTACGATTTTGGGAATCCATCACTTTCATAACAGGCCCGCCACTTTTCAGTCGGACCCAATCCCCATCGGCAAAGTCAACCATAGCCCCCCCGAGCCAGCCAATTTGCTATAGTGAAATCTATACAACAATTCTGCTGTCAGCAGCAATCTCGATGTGTGATGGTACTGGGGAGGTTCTGGTCTCCCGCCTTGCGCGCGCTGACACCGCAATCGCTGCCAGGATCGCACAGGTCCGAAAGGCAGCGAAGGCTGGTAGATGCCACCTTAGATGCGATCAAGCGCCTGCACCCGAAAGACGCTTTCCGGGACATTGCGAAGTCAAAAGAGAGAAGGCTGCGTTGATCCAATCTGTGTCGAAGACGACAGCCTTAGCGCTGGTAAAAAAAAGGGCCCGTCGAGTATCCGACGGGCCGCAGGAATGTCCTGATGACGTCATGTCTAAAAGCATTCCGAGCGGCTAAGTTCCACCACCGACTTTGGCGGGGCGTTGGCACGATCGAGCGATGGGACATTTCCGCACGGCGAGTGGCCTGGATCAGCGCGAAGGCGACTAGGCTCGAGCCTGATCGCCGCAAGCCAAGTGGCCTGCCAAAAATTCTTCGGTAGGCCACCTAAGCATACTCGCCCAGTCACCTAGGCGTCTCCAGAATAGCCAAAGCGCCTTCTCAAAGTCTTAAGCTGCCAGGCCGCTAGCCCATGACACCGCAGGGTAGGCAGTAGCTCATATAGGTAATTCGCCTAGGCGCGAAAAAGTTGGAGACCTGAAATCTGCGCAGTCCTCCCGGCCCCGTATGATATCTTAGTTGGACAAAATCTCCGACCAAATATCTGATATCAAACGTTCCGATACTAGTAGCGGCGTGTGTGCGGGAGATGAGCGATGATCGAGAAGATATACGAGCAGGCACCGAAGGTCTCTAGCGTAGCGGGCGCTGTGGAGGTCGCTTGCCCCGACGGAAATCGGGTTATCTTTACCGCAGAAGCCGCGATTGAAACCAGCATGGAGCTGTTGGACAAGGCAGCCGAAGCGTGCGGAAAGCGGCTCCTCGAACATGACGTGAGAGACAGATTGCTAATGACGGCGGGCCGTGCCCATCGCTGACGGACAACGGTTCAATATATCCACCTACATAGTGATCTCGATCCAGCCAATTGAGATGCCAGACATGGCCGGCCCGGATTGGCTGACACTATATCGCTGATACTTGACGATCTGGCCGATAGAAGGAACTACCCCGACGCCTGCCGCATCGACTGACAGTGGGAAGCGCTTTACTGCAGCGACTAGTTCTCCATGCTTCTGATCCATCATGGGCAAAGACCGTATTAACAGCAAAGTCAGGTAATGTTGACATATGACAGGCCGCAGCCTTGATGGTTGCAGCCTTGATCGGAAGTTGCGACCTGCCATATGCTGGGTAAAAATCCCCCAAATCCAAGATCTTCCTTCTTGGATCAGCTAGGATACTACGATGCTGCAGTGCATCGCAATCGATTCGACTCGATTTTTTACCTAGTCTGATTTATCAACGAATCGCTTTCGTCTTAGACGGATGTTACCAATGAGCTTTTCACCACTCATGGAAAGATACAGCGAAGCTCAGGCTGCAACGAAATTGGCGCGCCTTGCCGAGGAGCAAGCCAATATCCGCAAGCGCGGTGATGATCTTCGAATGCGGTTGCGCAAGCTCGCATTGCGGCGGGAGGAAGGCCGCGCCCAGGCGTCGCGCAACGACACATAGACATATGCTCAGATTACTGTGAAATTGTGGTTTCTCTTTGCACTACATCCCGCCAGAATAACTTAACAAAGGACGTGAGCCTGTCGTGAGAGGCGGCCTAGCGGTCGATCGAAAGATCCGCTTTAGAGCGGCGGCGCTCTACCTTTTTGTCGTGCCAGACGTCACGATGAAGAGGCGGTGCGGGATCTGGCCAAGCCGGATCCACAATCGCCAACGGTGAGCTGGTACGACAGAACGCAATTACGGCCACCAACCCTGACACAGACAGAAATATGATAAGGGCGGCAGCCCAATGAGACGCGCCAATGCCGACCTCCAATATCAAATTCTGCCCCCCGCTAAATGGCCGCGTCGAGCCCGATCATAGCACCGGATTAACCTGTATAGGATAAGATCGACATGCGGAAGCTGTCAGAGCTCGAAAAGCCTGTGAGATCTGCGGTAGGAGACAATCGTCAGCGAGGATTTAAACCTCTTGCATGACGAGAGCATAGTTTCACCCACCCGTACGCTTCGCTTCAGCCCTCCTGGAGCGCCATGTCTACCATTGCATGCCAGACCATTTGGGCTGCAGTCCTGTTTTCAGGATCGTCTCCGTAATAGCCTGCAAATCCGCCCTCCTCAGCGCCTGCAGTTTTCATCGCCTCGCTGGGTTCACGCATCGCAATAATCGCGGCGCGAGCGACCGGCACATAGTGCTGCCATAATGACTTGCCGTTCATTGGCATAGTCGGAGCGCCGCCCTCGGCGCGGCAAAGCGCGCGTGCGACCTTTTCGACGATCGTGTCTGGCATAGACTCCCCCTTCTAGACTCTTCTATGCAACCGCCAAAAAGCTACTTTTCGCGACGACCTTAACATCAGCCATAAGCCGCGACACACATTTCGATCCAGAAAATGGTCGAACGCATGATGGGACCAGTGTCGCCAACGTTTCACGATTCTGTTCAACGCAGGCCTCCTGCCTGGCCTGGGCAACATCTCCGGCCCAAACATGCATTGACGACTTCGGGCGCGAGTGAATGACTAGGCGTCAACAGAGCATGCACGATGCAGGTCGTGCAAAGTATCGATCGGCATCAGTAGAGGCAGGCCCCAAGGATGGTGGTGCGGATTGCTGCGATCCCCCTCTTTCTATTGCTTGCGGCGCTCGCCACTACCTTCGCCGTCATCGAAATACGTCGTGGACACCGAGGGGCAGCCTGTACGCTTGCGCTGTTCGCCGGGCTATCCATCGCAATTCTCTATGCCTTGACCGCGCCATTTGTCGGCCTTTGAACGTCACTGGCTTGTCATTCTTGAGCGCCACCGATGGATCAGCACTGCTGTTGCTCCGCTCGAAAGCCTTCGTATCGCCGCGCATTTGAGAGCGGATGTCCGGGCGGCCGGGCAATCGCTCGGCTTCACTCGCTCAACCGGACGCCAGGCAGGTCGACAGAGTGCAGCTGCATCGACGCGCCGTCTTTCACCGACTTACTTTGCGATTACACGCTAGTCGGCGATTTGGCTCTAGAACCGTGCATAGGGTGCGCAGCATTGCCGGTCTCAGACCAACGAGCTCGCGGCAATGGTCGTCCGACTCCAGCCGCCCAGTTTGGGCTGGCCGGTTCGCGCCGCGCGTTACCAGTTCGAGTTTCTCCCGGCTGGTCGCAAGGGCCTCACGCGACGTTCGCTGCTCGGTGATATTGGCCGCGGTGCCGAACCATTCCACGATCACGCCTGACCCGTTGAGGATTGGCACTTCACGCGAAAATGTCCTTCCGATCGCGCCATCGGCCTGCAAAACCCGATGTTCGGGTACAAGAGGCTTCTTACCGCGGGTAGACTCATCGATCGCAGCGCAGGAAAAGCTTCACCACGTCTCCTCGGCGTCGCCATTGAGGGTCATGGCCGCGGCATATCTTCAACCGCGACGGTTCCGCCGGCCAGCGCCCGATCGATTAGGGGCCGAGGTCGTCCCATTTTTGGGGCCAGACCTCGCGCATCGGCTGATCCAGCGCCTGGCTGTGCCGTGCAAACAAAAGGCGCGGAGGAATCGTTATATGGGAAAGTCCGATCATGACCCCAGGCGATAAACATCGCAAAGCGCGACGCGAGCATGAGATCGACTGTCGTGCGCACCACGATTGGCCAGCCTTCGGGAGCTCCCCACGAGGTTGAGCGCCAATCGAAGACCGATACTGAATCGGCCATTCTTTGGCCGGCTGGCAGAGTCAGAAGATCGAGTTCATGAGAACTGACTATCTATCCGCCGCGCGAGGTGTTGGCCACCGTAGAACGGGGCACCACGCCAAAAGATTCGCAAATCATAAGGCCCGCCTAGCGGGGGGACTGCCAGGCGGGCCCTGAGTGGAGAGATCGCGGAGCGGGAATGGGCTACGACCTCAATGGGCACAACCCGTCGAAGTCAACGTGGTTCCAAGGCGTGCCACGGTCTTGCTAGATATCTTTGGTTGGACCAATCTCCACCTGCGCCTTGTCACGATACAGCACCAATTGAATCGGAGTGGCTCTGACGGGTTGAGCTATGGTCAGAGACGAGAAAAAGCCTGCGGGCGTGGCGCGGCTGATGTGCCTCATGCCAGTATTGTTGGTGGGGCGATACAATACGCACCAATCTGCGCTTAATGTTTCGGCGTGGGGGCAGGCGATATCCGGCAGATTGCGATCGTCCCTACCGAGGGCGCCGTGGTGGTCCTGCTGACGGCCACGCTCAAGATTTCGGACACTTGAAACGCTCGTCCACAGTTGCCGCTAATCATCGACAAAAAAGCGGGAGCTAGGCGTTCGTCTCTTCAGAGTGAGGGTCCGCGTTGAGACTATGAGCCGAAACTGAAAGGGCCGTGCCGCACGCTGGAATTGGGTTGCCATCATCTATCCTCATGTTTTCGGAGTGGGTCAGAAAACAAACTTGATGGCAGGCGGTTGCGGCGGCGCTGCCGCTAACTGATTTGCATCAATGTCTTTTTCGTTCGCGGCAGCTCCGCATCATGAACTTGCACGACGGTCAGGCTGAAAAGTTCTTGAGAATGCCGGAACGGCAAAACCGCAGCTTCGTCTTGGTAGCCAAAGATGTCGGCAGCCAAGCGATCTGGCGGACATGATCCTTATCACAGGCGACTGGTGGAATCATGAGCAAGAGCGGTGCGAGATATGAAGTCGATCGGCTGGTGCTCGTTCCGGACGATATCGACTTGTCGCGATCGCCGCTCGCCGGAGCGATCGATGCCGAAACCTATGTGCTTGGAGCCTTCAACCCCGGCCTGACGCGGCTGGCCAACGGCAATTTGCTCATGATGGTGCGGGTTGCCGAGGCGCTGCGCACGCCGGTTCGAGGCGGCCATGTCCACGCTATTCGCTGGTGCGAGGGGGGATATTGCCTCGATGCGTGGCCACTGGAACTGACCGAGACCGCCGACCCTCGCAAGTTCATGTTGCGGGCAGGGGGGTGGAAAATCATGGCCCTGACCTCGCTGTCGTGGCTGCTGCCTGTCGAGATGAGCCCAGATGGGCTGCAGATCGTGACATTTCACTATGACAGGGCCATCGCGCCGCAGCGCAACTATCAATGTTATGGCGTGGAAGATGCGCGGATCAGCCGGGTGGGTGACCGCTATCTCATGACGACCTGCTCGGTCAGCCCCGAGCGCCATTCGACGACGCTCTATAGCTCGGCGAACGGGCTCGACTGGACACTCGAGGGGATCGTTCTCGATCATCAGAATAAGGATATGCTGATCTTTGAAGGGACGATTGCAGGAAAATATTGGGCGCAGACGCGACCGCTCGGTGATCTCTATTTCGCCTATCCACCCGATAGCGAGTGGCGAGCCGGGCCTTCGATTAATCTGGCGAGTTCACCCGATGCTTTACACTGGAAGCCGTGTGAGACCCCGGGGATCCGACCACATGCAGGTACGGTCGCGACCGCGCGGATCGGGGGCGGGGCACCGCCAATCCTGACCAAGGGCGGCTGGTTGACACTCTGGCACGGTGTTGAGCCAAAAGAGATAGTCGGTATCTACCGGACATATTGGTCGCTGTTGGATCGTGATGACCCGTCGATTACCTTGCGGACCGACCACCGGCCTCTGATTGAGCCCAGTCCGGTGCTGACCCGGCCGATCGAGGATCAGATGTACCTGCGCGATGTCGTCTTCACGACAGGAATCGTCGATCATGAGCAGATCTACGTGGTGGCATCAGGTGAAGCCGACCTCGCATGCCGCGTCACCCACATCCCAAAAACGTTGTTCGACTGATTTCAGCTCATAGCCTTGAGCAGGGATGCGATCGGAACGAAGCAGAACGCAACCGAGCTGTCAGCGACGCCATAGGGCATGAACAGCAGATCCTCATGACGGATAGCGCCGCACGTGTAGACGACGTTGGGGACATAGCCCTCACGATCCTCGTCCGCAGCAGCGAGAAGCGGGTTAGGTGTCCGGCCGATAATTTTCGAAGGGTCGTCCTTGTCGAGCAGGATCGCACCGATCGAATATTTGCGCATAGCTCCAACGCCATGTGTGAGTACCAGCCAGCCGTCATCTAGTTCGATAGGGGCGCCGCAATTTCCGATCTGGACCAGTTCCCAGGGATATTTGGGCGCGAGCAGCAGCTCACCTTCGCTCCATTCGTCGATAGTGTCAGATTTGATAAGAAAGAGATTTTCGCCGTCTTGCCTGCCGATCATGAGATATTGGCCAGCAATGGTCCGGGGGAACAGGGCCATTCCTTTGTTACGGGCGGCCGATCCCCGAATTGGCTGCATTCGAAAACTGCGAAAATCTTCGGTGCGAAGAAACTCTGAGCGGATCTGACGCCCATCATAGGCGGTGTAGGTGCCAATCCACTCGTGGCGCCCATCATCGTGCGTGAACTCGAGCAGGCGAAGATCCTCAAGGCCGTTCGATTGCGCAGCAGTGATCGGGAAGATCAATGTGCCCGAAATCGTCGAATCCTGGTGACGATGGATTTCGATGATCTCGTTCACCGGCTGTTCGTGACCAAGCAATGTGGCGGCGGTCGCAAAGGGAGGCTCCGGCCCGAGGGCAAAATGGCTACCGGGCGACAAGATGCCCTCGCGAAAGGCGATCGAACTGATGTGTCCCTCGCCGACTGCGCGCAGCGACATTATGATCCGCTGTGATCCCTTTGACAGGCCGGTCTGATCGGGATGGCGAACGATGCTGGGATTTCATCAATGCCGCGGCGGCATAGCTATATTCGTGGCAGAAATAGGCGCCGATCAATTGGTGCTTGATCGCCGAGATGCCCCCATTCAATCCGACCGCGTGCGCAATATGGTCGTACCTCTGATTGAAGACATTGCGCGTCTGCCAGTGACGAGCCTCGAAATCGCGCAATACCGCTTGCAGTTCGTGCTCGGCTTGCTGTTCGTCGAGCGCAAGAACCTGTTCGATAATGCGGCCTACTCGACCTTTTGACGGATTGGCCGGATCAAAGGGGATAAAAAACGGCCGCACCACCACACGCGAGGCATCGGCCTGCAAACGCAGCGGCGCGTGGGTGACGTCCTGAAGAATTTCCCGGCCCTCCCGAAAGCGTCGCGTTCAGACAGCAACCGCCTCGGTCTGCGATGGTTCCACGATCTCCTCAGCCTGAAGTCGTGCGATCGCGCAGCAAGCGAACTGAAACGCCAGCACCGATTCCGCCCCCGTGTTAAGATTGGCGCGATCGCTCATCAATCCGTCAAAGCAAGCGCCAGCGTTCATCGACGCCATTGGTAGGCCAAGATCGTTGTCGCCAAGATACCAGCGCCAGGCCCGCATCGCTGCGTCATTCCAGCCGCTGTCACCACTTATAGCGGCGGCGGTCAGAGCCGCGTCGATGCTGGCCCAAGCTTCAAGCGGCTGCTGATCATAGGGCAGGGGGGCTGCGAAGCGGCGGCCGAAACTCTCGGTGCCAATCGCGCGATAATATCCGCTGGGAGCGGTCTGGAGGAGATCGAGCCAGGTCAATGCATCCAGGCCATCGGCTACCATTGCTTCGCGCTCGAGGATATCGCCTGCGATCATCAGGGCTTCGGGCAACCGGGCATTATCGTAACCGAGCACCGGCTCAAACCAGCGCCAGTCGTCGCGACGATAAGCGAGAAGCTCCGCATGAAGGCGCTCGCCAAATTTTTCCATGATCAGTCGGGCGACGGCATGAGAAGGCGTGACCTTCAGAACCGAGGTTGCGCCCAGCATTGTAAAGGCGCATGCGCGAATGCTGCGCAAGGCAAGCGCATGGGGCGCGACCTGATCGAACAGGTGGATCGCCCATCGCCTGAGATCCTGGCGCTGCGCTTCATGTGCCGTGACGCCCACAGACCACAATGAGCGCCCGAAGCTGTCCTCCGAGCCGACCTCCTCGAGCCAACGTCGGTCATAACTCATGAAATTGCGGAACGCGCCGCGTGCGCTGTTCCACGCGTGCTGAACGAATGAGGCATAGATGATCGCAAGGGCTTCACTGCGATCACCCCGCGCATTGCCGAGGCGGTGCATAAGGATCAGAGCCCGGGCATTGTCATCGACGCAATAGCCGTGGTTACGGTCCGGCACCGAGAAAATCGAGTGCTGCATCATGCCGCAATGATCACTGAGCTGTTCGATGGCGTCGAGACAGGGAGCCGCTTCGACTTGTCGATAGGCCATTGGTAAACGTACGGCACCGTCCCAGGCGACATCATCAAAGATCGCGAGATAAGCTTCGGCGAGGCGCTGCCAGATCATCGTGCGGCCCAGCGCATATGCGTTATGTCGGGCGGCCTCGCGCCGATCATCATCAGATAACAATGCGCTTAGCTCGCGTGCAAAGCCTACATGGTCTCCGAACGGCACCAAAGCGCCGAGTTCGGATGTGAGAATCTCGACGGCATGCCAAAATGGTGCTGACACGACCGGCTTCCCAAGCGCGACAGCATAAGACAGTGTCCCGCTCGTGATTTGCGCTTCATTGAGGTATGGCGTGACATAGATGTCGACGGCTTCGAGATAATCGAGCAACCGTTCGGTCTCGGTATATTCATTGACGAAGCGAATGTGCGCAGCCACGCCGAGCTCGGCGGCCAGCGCCGACAGACTCTCGCGATATGCCTCCCCGTCTCTGGCAACCAGAGTGGGGTGGGTCGCGCCAAGCACAATATAGAGCGTGTTGGGGTGCTCAGCGACAATCGCTGGCAGCGCTTGAATGATCGTCTCAATGCCTTTGTTGGGCGACAGCAGCCCAAAAGTCAGCAAGACATGGTGGCCATCATAGCCAAAACGACGCTTTGCCGTTTCGATGTCGGCGAGCGGCCGGTCCGGAACCCCGTGCGGGATAACTACGATTTTTGAAGATGCGATCCCGTGGACGTCCTCGAGGAAGCGACGCCCTTTTTCTGCCATTACAACAAGCTTTGAGGCGCGACGGGCCAGACCTTCAATCACCGTCCGCTGGTCGGGACTAGGATTGTCTAGGACGGTGTGCAGCGTTACGACAACCGGCTTGTGGGTACGGTCGAGCAGCTGGAGCAAATGAGCCCCGGCCGGACCGCCAAAGATACCATATTCGTGCTGGATCAGGATGATCTCGGCGCCGCTGTCGTTAATGCGACGCGCCGCAGCACGGTAGTCGGCCAGATCGGACTGTCCGACTTGGCACACGACCTCGGGCGGGTAGGCATGCAGCCCGCCGGGCTCGTCCATCGCGTAGACGTCAGCCTGCAATTCCGGCCGCTGCGCGATGAGCGCCGAACGAATATCTGCTGTGAAGGTGGCGATCCCGCACATTCGTGGCGGGTGATTACCAATGATCGCGATGCGGGTAACGCGTCGACCTGAATTATCCACTGCCACGTCCCTTGCCAGCGCCCGACCGATACCCGACCGATATATGTACGAGGCTAAATGCGTGTTGGCTTTGAAAGTTGCGGCTGGATCAGCGGTCACAGATCGTTGCTAATCTAAATCAGCACGATTGGATTGGCATGGCCGTCAAGGTCGATGCGCGGGGTCGCTAGGGCTCGACGTGGCAGTTATCGCCATATCAGTTCACAATATTCGCTCGAGCTTTAATCGTTGACTGGTTTTCCCAGTCTTTGAAGCCTAAATAGCATGTAGCGCTTTTTGGAGGACGCATGAAAACCGACGGTCTCATCCATTTCACCGCCAACATTGTAGCTGCACATGTTGAGAACAACGCTGTATCGGTCGCAGCGGTGCCGGATTTGATCAAATCGGTACATCGGGCAATCGCCGGCCTTTCAACCGAGACTTTACAGCCAGTCGAAGAACTTAAGCCTGCGGTTACAATTCGAGCGTCCATTCGCCCGGATACAATTACCTGCCTCGAGTGTGGCGTGAAGCAGAAGATGATCAAGCGGCATCTTTCTACTGCTCATGGCCTCACTCCCGAAGATTATAAGGCAAAATGGGATCTGCCTGCCGACTACCCGATCGTAGCACCCAATTACGCGATCAGGCGCTCGGAGCTTGCAAAGCAGAATGGCCTTGGAACGAAAGGCCGCGGGAAGATCGAATTGCCCAAAGGCAGCAAGCGATCACGCAAGTGACGCCCTGATAAATGATGTCCGATCATGATCTTACGTGACGGGGCGCAATCATGAGCTTCGTTCGATCGCTCATTTAAGAATTAGTCAGATCATGATGCGATAACGTGCATTACGGCAAGATTGCCGCGAATGATGTATGGCCACGCTCGACCGCCTCTGAGCGTGGCCATATACTGGACCGTCTTTCCATGCGCAGGCGGCTAAGGTCGTCCAGTGAGTGCTCGAACAAGGGATGAGGCCGCTCTTGTTTGTTCCCTCTGCGAGAAAGTCGGCGTGCGCGTCGATGGCTGAGCCCCTACTTCAGCATTTCGTATTTGTGCCCGACGTGGACGATCGAGCATCTGTCCTTGCAAGCATTCCCCGAATACCAAATATTAAGGTTATGGCTGGATTAACGTTGGCAGGGGCCGGCGCCTGAGATCCAGATCTGAACCGGCCGCGCTCTCTTTAGGGAACTAGCGGACATGGGCCACAGCATCAGTACGCAGCAATTTCTCGCAGACAGCCGGCTCCGCGACGCGGTTAGCGGAAACACCGATGCCTGTTTCGATCTGGGAATATGCTATTCGGCAGGGACCGATGGTTATGGTCTGGACCTCATCGAAGCCCACAAGTGGTTCAACATCGCCGCGGTGAAGGGCGACAGGCGGGCAGGAGAGTGCCGTGCTGAGGTGTCTCAGAATATGACAGCGCGCGAGATCGCCGAAGCACAGCGGCAGGCCCGAGCGCTGCTGACCAGCCGGCAAAGCCCAACTGCCTGGTAATATATCATTGCCGCAGGCCAGCGGTACCGGATCAATCGTGGCCTTCTAACTGATTTCCTTGCACCGTCTTCTCGTTCGCCTCGCCGCGCACCGAGCAACTGACTGCCATCTCGTTGAACGATCCGATTTTTTGACGCGCTGGGCGCCGATCGGGTAGCGCCTGAGATACGCGACTTCGCTCTGCTCAGTCCTGTTAGACTTTCGTCGCAGCCATCGGCGCGAGGCGAGGGCCCATGCGTCCCAGTTAACAATCATTGACTATGCGCTTTGCGCGTGTTTGCGCATGGTGAAGCCGCTCTACTGAAGAGTTGGGAGGTTATGGTGTCGATCGGAAAATCTGGGGCGCGTCTCATCATGCTCGCACTGGCTGGCGCTGCCTGGCTGGGCATCATAAAATTTGCCAGCGCCGTGGGAGCAACCGTTGCACCACTAATGTCGCCTGTATCCGAGCTTTGGGCGCTGACCGCAGGAGCCCTCGTGGTGATCAGCGCCATCACGCTGCCCAGCCGGATTAATGCGGATCAAGCATCGGGCCCGACCTCGCGGGGATGATCCCAATCCAGCGCCACAGCCTGTAGCCCGCATGCCGAAAGCGGGATTATATACGGCCTCTGACACGACGAACGAGAATGGGGCCGTCATGGACAATCGCAAACTCGCGAACATAACGGCAGATATCGTCGCAGCTCATTTTTTGAAAACCCGGGTTGCAATGCGGGAGGTGCCACCGCTTCTGCTCGCGATCCACGAAGTGGTGACCCGACTGTCGCGACCCGCTTCAGATCAGAAAGCCCCCACACCCGCCATATCGATACGTGCCTCCGTCAAGCCGGATATACTCACCTGCCTGGAATGTGGATCCAAGCAAAAGCTGCTCAAGCGCCATCTTGCCAGTTACCACAAGATGTCACCTGAAGATTATCGATCGAAGTGGCACCTTCCTTCGGATTATCCGATGATCGCTCCCAATTATGTCGTGGAGCGACGGCGACTTGCCGCAAAATATGAGCTTGGGAAAAAGCTAGGGAAGCGACCAGTGGCCGGCGTTCGTACTGATCCGGACGGGTCCGAGTAAGAGCGGCAGAGCACGGTCCATGCGCGGCTGCACTCGCTTCAGGCAGGAAACTCGCGATGTATTTTTGCCCGGCAGCCCCTCTCTTCACTGCCGGGCATCGCGTTACCGATCCGTTGGGCGGTCGCGAGTAAGCAAATCAAACCAGAATTGCCGTCTGGTCGACGGACTCGCCATTACCCAATCCCCCGTAAGTCCGCTCGGGAAGCCTATGGAGACCGGTGTTTCAGGCGATCGCGAGCTTTTCACGTGCTCGGCGGGGGCGCGCAGTTAGGCCGATGCCAGCAAATCCGATGAGCAGCATCGCCCATGTCGACGCTTCGGGGATGGCATTTGGCGTGCCCAAACCGGATGTCGACCCATTATTCTGTGCGGCCTGCCAGCGGGCGACGAAATCGGTAAGGCTCAATGATGATGTCGCAGAGGTAAAGGTCAGCGTGAAGGTTCCGTTGACCTCACCTGTGGCGACGTTGATGCCGGCATTTCCGCCGCCATTGCAATTTGGCCCGGCGTAGAAGCAGAGGTCGCGAACGCCAAGACCATTGAAGTTCCCCCCGTTGGTCATCGCAGAGAAAGGCGTGCCGGTCGCACTGAGTGTTGGATTGTCAACGCTGACATTCAAGCCAAAGGCCCCCAGTCGCGAGTTCGAACTCAGACCGGTCGAGGTGTTGGCGATATTATAGCTAAAGCTATAAACGGTGTTTCCACTGCTAGCGCCGAGAAAGTTAAATGTGGCCTGGCCAGTGGCGCCGCTCGAGTTAGCGCCTTGCGCCGCGAAATCTACGTTGAAAGCGAGAGGATCGCTGGCGTCCAAAAATACAGACGACCCGCTGATTGTCGACACGGCATTCGCCGGCATTGCCCCCGTCGCCAGCAGCGCTGCAAAAGCAACCCCTACACTACGCATACTTTCCTCCCCACAATCCCGGCCTCTATACTACACACAAATTGCTGCCATTTCAGTTTTATTTATGAATGGTGACGAGAGACAATTCCACCGTACGACAACAGCTTATAGTCTGCGTCCAATTTTGAGACGCAATCGATTCTATCCCTGCTCGCACCGTGTCACTGCGAGTCGCGTGAACGAGGCCATTAGTTTTCAGCATGGCATCCCAGCCGCAGGCGCATATTATTTATCGATCGCTCGATTGACCTCATCAGGTGGCGAGTCCTCACAACATTTTACGCCCGCAGAGATTTTTAAGTCGGCAATACCGCGGCTGCGAGGCTAGTTCGGCGTCTCATCGATTGTCTTAGCCGCCCGCGTCCACAAGAATGACATTCTGCCGAGCTTTTGGCCACAACCCGGCTCAAACTTAGGGAAAATTGTCGGTCGTTTTTCATTCGACTTGCCCAACGGCTCGACATGTGCGTTGAAAGGTTAACAGCGAGGGCATCGTGATGCGAAGCAGCGAGATCATCGGCATTTTGGCGCAAGGTGGATGGTACCAAGTCCGGCAGACAGCTGGTCACAAGCACTTTCGGCACCCTGACAAGGCTGGAACGGTCACTCTTCCGCCATTGCACAATGAGGTAGGCCCCGGCCTCGTCGCAAGTGTTCAACGACTTTGTTCGGCATCGCACTGTTAGGACTGTCTCGAGGGGAGCGCGCACAACGTATGGCTGTCGTCTTCTACCCTGCCATCATTGAACGAGCCGGTCTTGGATTCAGCGTTTTTTTCCCCGATCTGCCCGGGTGCACGTCGGCAGGCTCAACACTGCACGAGGCGGCGCTGGCAGCCGAAAATGCCGTGATTGGCCACCTGGCGACACTTGCCGAGCATGGCGACATTCTCCCCGAACCATCCGCGCTCGATGAAATCGAGCGTGACAGAAGCATCGATG
The DNA here is from genome assembly GCF_004005865.1 of Sphingomonas crocodyli. NCBI lineage: Bacteria > Pseudomonadati > Pseudomonadota > Alphaproteobacteria > Sphingomonadales > Sphingomonadaceae > Sphingomonas > Sphingomonas crocodyli. Next base: position 103,097 of record NZ_SACN01000003.1, on the reverse strand, counting down.
AAGTTGCGCGGCTTCTGGTGCGCGCCTTACAGCCTGGCCGCATCTTGCGCGTCGACCTCTTCTTGGAAGAGAGCCTCATCCGACAGATCGACCGGGTGAGCGAGAACCGGTCTCGTTTTCTGGCTGATGCGGCCAAAATGGCGCTGGCGGCACGTACGATCTAAACTAGCGAGGCAGGACGAAGCGCACGAGGTTGATGTTCATCGCGCGTCAGGGGGGGGGTGGGAGTTTGCAGGTCTCTAAGGGCGTTGGTCGCTCGACCTCGACAGGTGAGAGCAGCAAATCGACCTCGGCTTCTTCGGCCGTCCAAGAACGGAATGGTTAGGCATTCGCCCTTCTCAGCACTGCTTATCGAGGCACCAACGTAGCCATAGGTACAGCGTGATCGCCGGGCCTCGCGATTGGGCTCAGGAGGGCCAATCGAAGAGTAATGTCAGCGCCCCTGCGACAATGGCAAGAATGATAAGACCTATCAGGCGGCCCATGACCATCCTTTTGCTGCTAGCGCGATGATCACCGGCTATTCTGGAGTTGATGTAAACCCAACATCACCCGTTGCTCGTGCCTTCGCCAGGCGCCGCGGACGGCGACTGCGCCTTGGCAATCGCGCTTGCGATCATGGCAGCGAGAGCCTCTTCGGCTCGCTCTCGAACACCCGCCTCTTTGGCCAGCAGATCCTGGCGCACCCATTGGGGCGCTCGGGCGATCACGCTATGTATGATGGTCTGTAGGTCGATCGTCATAGGATCCCTATCGTAGACCAGAAATCTCGCGAATAGTCATGAGTAAACGTTTGCGCGATTTGATGTGATACGTCGAGGGCATAAGGGGTCTCGCACCGCAGCATAGCGGATTGTCTCGGTGAGCACCTGCTCTGGTCAGTCGGTGGACGAGCGTGTGTTTTCGACCGCCGCCCGGAGCTCCGCGAGGCGCTCTACGCAAAGCTCATGAACGACCCGGCCGAGTTCCTCCACACGTCCGCCAAGCCAGCGCAGCTCCTCCTCGCTGATTTTATAGTGGCGTGAGTAGCGCGCCTTCACGTACGCCTCCTTGAGCTTCTCAAACATCGCGCGCTCGCGGCGATGGGCTGTCGGCCAGATATCTACCAACCGGCGGTCGATACGTTCTGCCTGGGTCCGCAGGAAGCCCAGATTATGGACATGAGGGGTGTAGAAGGTGCGCACCAGAAGAAGGGTATGATAGAGGCTCTCAACCGTCTGGTGTAATTCAAACGCTGTTTCCTTCGTGTGGCCCTTCTCAATTCCAAATCTTGCAAATTCGTATCTGCGCATGGATGCGGAGAACCATTCATCAAAGTATTCCTGAGCGGTCGTCAGTATTTGATTAGGCGTTTTCGGTTTCGGTTCATGTAAGTCGCTGTCGCTCGATTGGTAGACGGCGATACCGTCACGTGCCACGTCCATGAAGAAAAAACGACCGTGCGCGAGCCCGTCGTTTACCTCCTGTAATGTGTGAAAGATGATGTTCACAGGCGTGCGTAACGCATGAGTTATGGTCTGTTCGCGGATGAGGCGCGCATCGAGATTGGACCAATAGGCTGCACGATCGGTCAGACGCTTGTCGCTTACAATAACGAGGAGATCGAAATCCGATTGATAGCCCTTCGCGGTGTAAGGCTCGTCGACCCACTCGCCACGGGCATAGCTTCCATACAGAATGACCTTCTGGATGCGCCCTCGTCGCTTCCAGGTACCTTGAGCCATAGCCAACGCGTCGTCAAACTCCTCGAAGAGGATTTGCACCACCTTCGATAGCTCTCGCTGCTTGTCAGCCGGTAGATGGTCGAGATCGGACCGCATCGTGCGTCGATAGCAGGCGCGAGTCCGGCGATCACGAATATATTCGCCATCGGAATGCGCGAGATACGCACCATGTGCATTGACGTCGCTCTGTGCGACTGGGCGTTTTGTTGATCGAAGCGATTCAGTGGCATCGTATCATATCGAGAAACTTTTTCGCATTAACCAAGTAACTGGCTGCTATAATTTCAAATAGGTCCGAATTAAATTTGGTGTAGTTATTCCCATAATTGAGTAGATATTACCCATTGAGAGTGGGTATTGCGTGTGCGTAAATTACGATTTTGCTCAGCTGCGTTGTTAGTGGGTTTCTCGATTCACGGCTACTCCGCATCTTCGCTGTCCGGATCACCAGTGCTTCGTGATCCGGCTTACCGGACGCTCATGATGTCCGCGCTTCCCCACCGCCACATTGCAGCCGAAAGGCCACGCAAATCTGCGGCCATTGTACAGGCAGGCCTGACCGGCAAATCCAAGACTGGGCCGGTGGAGGTCCTACTCGATAGATCGGACATGACCAACTTCGACGACCTCAGGCGAGGCATTTGGGAACTCGGCAACATCGAGATCCCGGGAGGCGGCGAGCCGCCCTTAGGTGCGATTGGGGCGCCGCTACATCCAGGATCGATCTTTCCTGCGATGTGGGTCGCGTCCTCAACACCGAACTTTATCTCGCCCCCCAAGCGCCAGGATCCTTCGGTTACGTCACCGAGCTTGGCGCTTACTACACCCAATGCCGTGCCAGAATTATCGACATGGGCGATGCTGCTAATGGGCTTCGTCGCCATCGGAATGACAATGCGTCGTGGGAATGTAAAAGCCTTGAATACGCCGATTCTAAGCTCTGACTAGAACGTTTCGGCGAAACGATATTCGCGCGCTACCGCATTGGCTCTCAATCTGATCTGCCAGAGATGATACTGCATTCGCAGACTGTGTCGAACAACGCTTCTCGCCCGCCTTCGATCATGCACGGGACGCGCTACCGCGTGGAGTTTCCTCAGCGTGCGGCCTCTACCTGCATCTGCACACCATCGAGTAACCGCCTCCCCTTTTCTCACTGAAATAAAGTTGCTTGCAGCGCCATCCAGGCTAAGCGACGATCATGGGGTCCGACTTTGGCACCAACATTTGATCTGCGCGCCACTCCAGCGAGCAAATCGCATTTGCTGCCCACGCTTCTGTGATATCGTGGTTTGAAGCTTTTTTATGGGGGAATGGTGAGCGATCTCTTCGAGCAGCCTCGGGCTCAACGTCCAAGCTCATCCGGCGCAAACGTGACGCCACCCGATAAGAAGGGCTTGCGGGAAATCGCAGGCTTGCAGATTCTCCGAGCGTTCGCAGCGATCATTGTCGTCGCGCATCATGCATTGGAAGAGTCACGGGGTGCAGCGGGCACATTCAGTCCAGATTGGCTTGCCACCAGCGGCGCCGCGGGCGTGGATATATTCTTCGTAATCAGCGGTTTTATCATGATGCTGACTACGTTTTCCGATCCGACAAAGATCACTAAACCCACAATTTTTCTGCTAAAGCGTTCAATCCGGATTTATCCACTATACTGGATCTGCTGCGCCCTCGTCCTGCTCGCCCACTCTTTTGGTCTATTCAAAAGTCTCGTAATTGGCGGACTGCTTAATCCACTTTTATTAGTCCCGAGTAAAAATCTCATAATTGGTGTGTCATGGACGCTTATATATGAGATGTATTTTTATGTCATTTTTGCGATTATGCTTATATCCAAGCCTTCGTCTTTACAAATGGCAACCCGCTGCACAATCGCAATTTTTATTCTTTATCTTTTTAGCTTTCTAATGCCAGATAGCACATTGCAGAGATTTTTGAACAAGCCCATCACACTCGAATTTTGCATGGGACTTTGGCTGGGTCGATATGCAATCGTAAATGAGGTCCAGATACCCATCTGGGTAGCAGCTTCGTCAATTATTGCTATCGTCGCAGCTCCTGTCTTTGTCCCACATGGAACAACATCGGGCCTGCCGGATGTTCAGCGGGTAGCAGCATGGGGCATCCCATCAGTACTGCTGGTAGCGTACTCGATAAGCTTTGCAGAGGCTCGTTCTGGCATTTCTCGATTTGGCGTCATATTAGGCTCTGCTTCATATGCATTATATTTGACCCATCCATTTATAATGACTGCTTATGCGGCAATTCTAAAGCGCAGCATTAAGATTTCGAGCTTTAATCAGATATTGCCCGTGATTATGGTCATCATTATTTCTGCTATTATATCAATATTCATTCATTATTATCTCGAGAAACCACTCACAGCACGTCTATCTAGCGTCATACGACGCTGAACAACGATAGTGCGAAGCCATTACAGGAAAAGTCTTAAAAAAATCGACGCTCTCTCTTGTGACCAGCGTACGGGAAAACGGTGTTTTGGAGATATGCACTTTGCTCAACCCGCTCCCGTCATTCATTTTCGTTCTTTAGCTTGCCTGAAGGTCGGGATGTGGACCCGACCGGTTTGACGGACGAGAAATGGCTGTTCATTCAGCCTTTCCTGCTGGCAGTATCGGAGCGCGGGCGCAAGCCCGGAACCGATCTTCGCGATGCGCTCTACGCATCTCGATATTTGGCACGGATGGACAGTGGCTGGCGGATGCTGCCGAATGACGTTCCGTCCTGGCAGACGGTATATTGGTGGTTTTGCCGCTTCATGCGTCGGCTGCTGTTGCAGACCATCCACGATGTCACGCTTATGATCGACCGCGAGCGTGAAGGTCGCGAGCACAGTCCGACCGCCGCCGTCTTGCATAGCCAGTCGATCAGTGCGCCCGCCGCAGAAAAGCATGGATTTGACGCGGGTAAAAAGGAGTGCGGCAGGCCGCTGATGGTCAATCTCACCGCCGCCGACGCCTCAGACGGCGCCGGCGCCCAGCAGATCGTCGCTGCGGTCCGCAAGCGTTGGCCCTGGCTCAGGCACCTATTCGCCGACCTCGCCTATGATCGCCCCCCCTTATGATGCCGCCGCCTATAGCGACCTCGTTCTCGATATCGTTCGCCGGACCAACAAGGATCCCGGTTCCAAGGTGCTGCCCAGGCGTTGGCTGGTCGAACGCACCTCCGGCTGGATGACCCGATGGAAACACCTGGTCCGCGATTACGAGCAACGGATCGATGTCTCGGAGGCGATGATCCACGTCGCGCTCGAAAGCCTCATGCTGCAAAGGACCTTCCATCCCTGAATATTCCCAAATGGAATCTTAATCCCTCGCAGATCTCGGAATATTTCCGGCATACTCAGCTAAACATGGACAAGACGAGATATTTCTTCCCTCAATCTCTTCGCTGTGAAGGGCTTCTGTAGAAAATGTAGAAACTCTTGAGAATTCACTGCGTCATATCCCGTGAACCCCGACATGATTATAATTTGCTGTTCGACACAACACTCGCGCATCTTACGAGACAATTCTATGCCATCCATTGATCCAGGCATACGCACATCGGTTATCAGCAGATCAAAAGACGATCCTTCTGAAAGAAGAACGATTGCCTCGTCCGCGCTAGCAGCCGTGAAAACTTGATAACCGAGCGCGAGCAGCTCTGCGGAGATGATTTGCCGAATGAGCGTCTCGTCGTCGACAACTAAAGCTGACTTTAGCGAGATTTCAGTTTCTGGCACACCCAAGTCCATGATCTACTGTGATCATCTTGTCCGCCTGTCGCAGAAGCCCAAGGCGATCAGACCTCGCGCTGCAAACAGGTGGCCACCAAGACAGTCGCCCACTTGCAGATCAGGTCATTATAACGTCGATTTAGACAGGTTACATTTCCGGCGAAAGCCATTTGAGAGCGTGTGGAGCCAAAAGCTCACACTTTCAAAACGCTACGGTTCGGCACGATAAGCGGGATTGCCTTCGCGGCGAGAATGCGAGCCATGCTCTATGATAGCAGAACACAGCATTTAACGGAATTTCGGCTTAGTGGGGAGCAGCTTAAGAGTTTTCGGCTGCTGAATAAGCACAGAATTCACGGCGTTGCGCAGAGCGGTGATTGGCGCGTGGTCGGCGGCATCATCCACGAACTCAGATCGGGCCGACGGCGGGGCGATAGGCTGCCGCGCTAAGGTTCGAAAAAGACTTCCCACAGCTTCGTCGAGGGGTGGCTAAGGGCGTGTGGCAGGATCCCTTCGTCCTCTTGGCAATGACGGGCAGGCGGCCTGACGAAGTGTTGCTCGGAAGCACGCACATGAAGACCCACCGTTCGGAGGGCGGCGGACAAGGCAGGCTTTCGCCCAAGCGATTGGAATCAATCGGGGTGGCCGCACCGGCAAGCTTCACGCGCTCACCAACGGCGAAGTACTTCCTGTTCGCAGCCCTTTGCCCTCGATCGATGTAGCGAATGCTGCGCAACTAACCCGTTACTGGAAGATCTGGGACCAAGCCCGTTGCTATCTTGCAATATATATGACGACGTCGACATCCTGGATCTGATTGAGCGCCAAAGCGCGGGCACAACATCCTAACTAGGGCGGGCCACCGCAGGAAAAACTCCTTCTAGCAACCGCTCTACAAAGGCCGGAACGCCGCCGAGCGCTTGTTCAGCCGCTAGATGGGCTTCCCACCCGCTACGACAAGCTCGAGTCCGCCTGCCTCGCGGCCGCCGTTAGCGGACAATAAACTTCCCCAATAAGCAGGGAAATGCGCCGCCAAAACTTTTATGTTCGGACAAAATTGGCCTTCCGGCGAGACAACTTCAAAATCTCTGAAAGAGGCTGTTCCAACTTACTGTAAAGCAACCTAGCCGCGACACCCGAGGTGATCAGCATCACTGCGGCTAGGCCGAAAGAGGCTAAATATCCTCCACCAAAATGCATCACTTTCGCCACCTTGGCTACGAACTGCAACACAAAAGGATGAATTAAATATAGCGAATAACTCGCGTTCCCTTCGTGCATCAACCATCCATCTTTAATCTTTATGCCATGCCGCTCGAGGCATACAGCGCCAAAGACGATCGAAAGCGCCCCGGCGATCACGATCAAACGCGCATGCGGAATCGGGAACGGAATGGGATAATCCAACATGACCAGCGCAAGCACGCCAAGAAGGCAGAAACCCGCAGCAATAACGGGCGACACAATATTATGACGGCTAACCCTCCAAAGCATTATCCCGGCTGCAAAGCCGATAATCACGTCAGCACCAAGATAATCGACTAAAGGATCATCGATATACACTTGCGCTAGCCAAAAGCAAAATAAGATACAGCAAACACTCAAAATACGAAATTTAACATCATGCCTCAACAAGCACAAAGCAAAAACGATATAAAACATCATTTCGTAGTTCAGCGTCCAACCCGGAAACAGGATTGGATCAATCACTTTTCCGCTAGAGCCAAAATATGGCAAAAATCCAAAAGACGTTAATATCCTTTTCACGTCGATCGGGTTTTGACCAAACATTTTAAATCCAGCTGCAATTAATATCAAAGCAACTATGGTCAAAAGCCAATACATAGGAACGATTCTTATAATCCTATTATAAAGAAACCTCTTTGGACCAATGGGCCGATCGCTTGTCGTCAACATCATGATATAACCACTTATCACGAAAAAAATGTCGACGCCGGCGCCGCCGGTCCGCATATTATTTATCGGATGATGAAACCCGAGATTGTTAGCGAACGTATCGAGGATATGGTGAACCACCACCATATAAGCGGCGATTGCGCGAAGACCTTGAATGTTACGCTCCAAAATGCCCTCCATATCGGTGCGCCGTCAGCCACACCTAAAGCAATCGTCAAAACATTGTGAACAGATCAAAGGTGCGACGATCACTTGCCGCATTCTGCCAAACAATTTAAAAACACCTGTCGGTAATAGTCTCTGACAATTTCGATAATGTCAATTTAATCTATTTTGCGATTGGAGGCCTTTTTAACATTACTTTGTAGATATTATCTCTGGGACGTTCCACGCTAAAGTACGCGGCGTAAGCGATATCGCATATCAGAGGCGGGGTGACGCAGACGGAGACCGACGGCAATGTCGCCGACTGGTTCAGGGAGGCTTTGAAGGCGAAGGGTATCAAGCCGTGCGTTCCTGGCTCCAACCCTTAAATATGATAAGCGCAGGTACAGACGTCGCAACCGCATCGAGATCATGTTTGGCCGCCTCAAGGACTGGCGTCGCGTCGCCACGCGCTACGACCGGTGCCCCTCCGTTTTCTTCTCCACCATCGCTCTCGCAGCCACCCTCATCTTCTGGCTCTGATCAACGAATCCTGAACCTAGAACACTTTGTTCCCTCTATTGCGCCCTTGATTAATACGATCGGGCTTACCTCACTGTCAGCACATAATTTTTCGGGAAGCCTTTGGCTGTGTAGCGATGTTTCTCGTCGAGGCGGTAAAATAACCGCGCGCACAGATGTGAAGCAAACTTCGTAAGGGCAACAGCGGGAAGCGCGACGTATCCAAGCCCCCCCGGCGCGATATCTCGCGGCCTGATTGGCAGATAGCGCGCCGCCGTTTGCAACTGGTAAGCGACCGTCCCGAGATACCCTTCCATCCAACCAATCTTCTCTATTTCGAAGCCGGCCTTGGCGAGAAGGTGTCTCCATCCGAATTGCGTGTACCGATAAAAGTCGTAAGGAACCTCGTGCTCCTCGTAAAAGAGCGGCGCCGTACATATCATCCGGCCGCCCGGCTTGAGGACGCGCCGCAGCTCCTTCAGTACTGTAAGTGGATCCGACAGGTGCTCCATCACCTGGTTAAATACGATGGCGTCGAAACGAGCATCTGCAACCGGTATAGAACTGAGGTCGCAAACATAGGTAGACTTGGCGTAGGGCTTATCCACCTTCTCAAAATCTGCGGCCTCATAGGTGCAATGGGAGAAGCAATGGCGATATGGCTGATCACCGGCTCCCGCGTCTAGAACCAACGACCCGGGCGAAATCGTCGTCGCAAAGTTCTCATTCTCGCGCATGAGCCAAGTCCGCGATGAATTCCTCACACCCCCCCCGTTCCCAGTCGACAGCCTTATTTATGACAGCTCTTCATCCATTGATATTTAATCTGACGCGCTATCCCTCGGATGGCAAGATCATGTGAGGATTTACTGCTATTTTGATTGTATCTTATCGGAATTGTGATCCTGCGTCGGATTAGAGCCCTTGAACGATACCCGTGTCAAAGTCGCTCTAGACCGAATCGGAAAGGATGTTCCTTTTTTGTTCCGATCGAGGCCACCGAGGCCCGTATGAGCAGCAACGGACTTATCAAGGGCGTTAAGCCCATCAGCGACGACGAGCGGCCAGGCTACGACTTTGAGCTGATCGAGAAGTAAAAGGGCGACTATGCTCTCTTTCGTGCCCTGGGGCGATCGGCATTGCGCGAGGGTATCGACGGCACATTCTATCATCCAACCGACACCCAACGGATCCCGCTGGACTAGAAGCCCGAGATCTTCGCGCCGATCCCTGACGACAACCTGCCTGCCTTCTTTTTCGGCCCGTGATGCACCGGGTCGCCGCAGCCGATTTGCGAAGCTGGTCGACCTCGATTGTCCGAAGCCGCCGACCCATTTTTGGATTACCGCATTTCGTTGGCCGTGTGGGCCGTGGCGGGCGAGTTGGGGGGCGGCGCTCGACGATGCGAGGCGCCTTTCACTCACCGCCTATAACGCCAGCCGGCGCGAGCATTATCTGGCGGTGGCAACAGCGATCGAAGCCTCCACCGGCTTCAGGCCTCCCGAATCAAAGGACTGACCATGTACATGCCGCCAGAAGTCCATCCGTCGGCCTCCGCCAAGAGATACCCGGCTACGCTGCTCGAAGCGATGATGGGCATAACACCGGATGAGAGGAAAGCGATTAGTGACGTCGAGCGCGATCTCGAGCGTGAGTGACCGCTGCCGCCCCTGCACGACGAATGACCATGATGCGCTTGCCGCCGAGCTCGCTGAGAAGATGTGGGACTATGCCCGTCGCGGCACGAGCGACAATGCCCCATTCGCCGACGCAGGGGCGCACTGGCATCACATTTTTCGTCAATATGCCCGCGCGTCGTGGATCTGGCGAAAACGCCAAATGGATGACGCTATCGCGGTGCTGCAAGCGGCCGTGGATCGGAGCATGCAAGGGGTGCAGACCGGCGCTGACGTGCGCCTGGCGTTGGAGTCTTTGCGGTTCGTCGGGGTGCCAGCTGAGGCGATCCGATATTTCTGTGAATCCTGTCAAAGCAAGAACGATATTGGTCGGTCGCAGAGCCTGCATGCGGCGCTGAGAAGGATCGAGACCTTTCGAAAGGACGCTAAGTGATCACCACGTGAGAAGCGGACAAGGATTGGAAGATCGAGCCGGCGCTCACTAAGCGGGGCTGGTAGACCGCAGGATATATCTACCGCGGCACGGCCGGCACGCATCAGGACCAATTCGTACCCGTCGCGCATTATCCGGATGTTGGCGCTGCGCGAGCATTTGCAGACGCGATGACAGCCGGGCGCTCGCGTCATGATGTTAAAGCGATTGCGCTGGCATCCGACCAGGCACGCAACGTGTCGGCGCGCCTCGGCATGTAGGAAAACGAGCCGTCCCAGCAAAGAGATTGGTCGGCGCCGGGTGCGGGTGTATCTGGGCTAACCTCTCGCATAGGTGCGCTTTGCCAGGGGGAGACGGCGACGCGCCTTGTCGAACGGCGCGTCCCCGTCGCTATGTGCCCATCAGTTCCGGATGGAGATATGCCCCTCTTAAAGAGTCAGCCGGGTCGACGGCCAAGAATTGCTATTCAACTGCTACCATGAGAGGGCGCGCCGGTCGCACTCATCTAAGTTCACGGAGAACTGCATTGACCGTCATCAGGCTGAAGACTCATCGCGTATTGAAGCCTTGGGGACGGCACGATCTGGCTCCGCTTTTTCCCGATCAGCCCGCAGCTGAAGCGCCCGTCGGCGAAATCTGGTATGATGAAGAGGGCGGAGCGCCTGCGCGTGATCTCCTGATCAAATATCTTTTTACCAGCGAGAAGCTTTCGATCCAGGTTCATCCCGGTGACAAGGCTGCGCAGGAGCGCGGTTTCCCACGCGGGAAGGACGAGGCGTGGGTCGTGCTCGCTGCCGAAACTCATTCGACGATCGGCCTTGGCTTGAAACAAACCGTAAGCCACGACGCCCTGCGCGCCGCCGCGCTCGACGGGTCGATTGAGCAGTTGGTCGCCTGGAAGCCGGTCAAGGCCGGCGACATCATCTACTCGCCTGCGCGCACCGTCCATGCGATCGGCGCGGGGCTGCGGGTGATGGAGATCCAGCAGAATCTCGACCTGACCTATCGCCTCTACGATTATGGCCGCCCGCGCGAACTTCACCTTGATGACGGCATCGCGGTTTCCGATCCTAAGCCGTTTAACGGCAATCCGCCGCCGCGTGCCTTGCCCGGTAATCGGGAGATCATCGCGGAAGGCGGCAAGTTCGTGCTCGAACGCTGGACCGGCGCAGGCGACATGATGCTCGAACCCGGATCGGTTCCTTTGTGGGTGATGCCCGTGCAGGGCGCGATCGATCTGGAAGGGCAGGCTTTCGCGATCGGCGAAGTCGCGATAGTTGAAGATATGGCCCGGCTAACGATTGCACCGGACAGCTTGGTATATGCCGCCTACCCCGGCTCGAAAACGCTCGATGACATCATAAAGCCGTTGTGATGCACCCGTGCGACAAAAGCAGTCCTTTCGAAGCAGCGCGGCGCTTCAAAGGCCCAATGCCGCCCGGACTTTATTTTTGATCCGCCTGGCAAACAGGCCGGCTCCACCAAGGAAATAGGTACTCGGCCTAGCACGCTCAGCCCGCGCGATGGCGGACTGATCTTGCAAACGATAGATCTCGTCGTGCTGATAGGCCTTTTGTCGTTCAAGCAATCTTATCGCCGGCTCCGCCAACGTCGGATCGATTTGCCCGTCAGCGACAAGTGCCTTCAGCATATAAGAGGGTCGAACGAGAAAAGGACAAACATCTAGAATGGGGGCAAATGGCGGCAGCTTGAGCCGAGGCTTGATCTGCCTTTCGTAGACTTCCCGTCCTTCACTTAGGTCCTTTACGAACACTGACGGTATGCCCACTGAGCCAGCAAAATCTCGCCATTTGAATGGAATATCGACGTGACCATTATCCCAAAACGCGAAAGGCCGCCCATATGCGCAAGCGATGATCGCTGCATGAAGGGATGCTGTCAGAACGAAGTCTGCTGACGCAATCTTATCGAGAAGGCTGCGCAGGGCGGCCTCGGATGAATCAATAACTGGGCTTAGCAAGATATCGGCACCCGACATGCCTAGAACATCCTCAGGGGCCTTTGCATCGTGCACGTGCGCAAAACAGACGGACTTTCCGGCAGTTTCGTAGCAATAGTTCGGCGTGTGCAATAGCGGCGCCAATAAGCCAGGGTCGCCCATGACAGTGTCAGCCGGAAGCTTGAGCGCCTCTCGTGTTTCAGGGCCACGCACCCCAAAAAACAGACAGTGCTGCTTGGTTTCGTTGGACAGTCCGGCCGACCCACGAGCCCCGCAGCACCAGAAGGCTATCTGGCCGGTGACGAACCCATTGAATCGACCTAGGTCGTGGCGCACCCACTTTTCGTCGATCACACTTCCGACGAGGCGATAAATGTCCGCATCAACGCGCGGGTGAAGGAAGAGCTCTTTGCTAAATAGCTCTGGCAGATAATCGCCAAAGTTCTGCACCGCGTCGTGCTTGATGAAATACTCTATGCGCTTGTCGTGGTCCCGAAAACCTTCACCTACTGAGCGCTGCACCGTCGCCACCTTCGTTAACCCCGAATTGGATGTGATGTCGCTAGACGTAAGATCGCGTTCTGGCTAGGTGCCGCGCGGGGATTCGGGGCAAAGAGACAAATGAAACCAAGTCGCTTGATTGACGTCGATTTTTCGCTGGCCATCTACAATCGAACAGGAAAATATTTCATCGGGCGAGACTTGCTCGAGACGAGCGGCTTGCCGTTGGGAGATGTGTACTATTGGCGGGTGCGGGGGCAGCAGCCGCCCAGGGGAATCGCAGGCCGCATTCTAGGAAAGCTGCAGCATCTCCAGATTAAGGGCAAGACAAGTGGTGGCCTAATGGGCGCCTTGCCAAGGCGCCGATCGGACCGTCCGCTTCTACATCTGGATCCGCACACTGTCCCAACCGCAGTGCTCCGGCGATCGGACGCTATCCTTTGTCATGATGTCGGTCCAGTAACTCACCCAGCTCTGTTCGACGCTTCAGTCGCCAAAATGTATCGGAAAATCTATGATGAGATTGCCAGGATAGGGCCGCACGTCATTTTCGTCAGTCAGGCCTCACAGCGCGCTTTTGAGAAGCTTTATCCGAAGGCTAAATTAGCCAGCAGTCGCGTCATCTACCCTCCTCTGCGGGCGGATTTGGAACCTGAGGCACCTGAGCCGGTCGATGGTATCGATGCCCCCTTCCTTCTGACGGTCGGAAGTATCGGCGATCGAAAGAACCAGGTGCGATCGATCGCGGCGTTTGCCAAATCAGGGTTAGGCGAGGAAGGCTTCCGCTATGTTCTTTGCGGCGGGCGTGAGCCTGGGGCAGAAGAAGTTGAAAAGCTCGCGCGAGAGACGGCGAACGTGGTCCTGCTTGACTATGTCAGCGATCGACAATTGGCCTGGCTATATAGCAACGCTCAAGGGTTTGTACTGGCGAGCCTTCTTGAGGGTTTTGGGATGCCGGTCTCCGAGGCGATCGCCAGGGGCCAAGTTGCATTGGTGAGCGAGAACAGTGTTCTTCAGGAAGTAGCTGGCGATGGTGCGATCCTTGTGGATCCTCTCGATATCGGGAGCATAGCCGACGGCATGCGCGCTTTGGCTCATCTTCCGATCGAGGAGCGGAAGGAACGCCTCTCCGTATCTCAAGGATCGCTGCATCGATTTTCGATGGCAGCATTTCGAGATGGATGGGCAAACGCTCTAAAGGCGATGCTGAGGTAAACCGTTTCGGCCAGAAAATTGCCGAGATGATGCAGGGTCGTAGACTTGGAACAAGCGATCAAGGAGTGCGAGAGGCCTGCGCGCTTTGACATGTTTGGCGATGTGAAGCAGTTCCACGGATTACGTGGCCTCATGTCTTGGTGGGTCGTTTGCGGGCATATTGCAGCCACTGTCGGACTGCCGCCGATGTGGAACACCTTCGCGGTCGACGTTTTTATTGTTCTTTCTGGCTTTGTGATCTTTGTGCTGCTCGATCGAAAAAAAGAGCGTTACGGCGTTTACATTCTTCGCCGCGGTATAAGGCTTTTCCCACTCTACCTTGCAGTTATGGCGGTCAGCATCGCAATGCTGCCACTGGCTAAATGGACGTTCGCGCACGCCCCCTTCAGCGGGGCCAATGTGGGTCGAGTGCAACTCGCTGAGGCCGCTCTGTCCAATTTGCCGATTCATGTCTTGGTCCACCTGCCTCTCGCGCAAGGGCTGATTCCGCAGTCTGTGCTCCCTTCGTCTTCCCCCACGATAGTTGGCCAAGCATGGAGCATATCGCTTGAGTGGCAATACTATTTGCTTGCTCCGCTCCTTCTTTTGGGCATGCGAAGCAAAGGTCAGTTAGTTTTGGCCGTTGCTGCCATTTCTGCGTTGATGGCTCTGGGGGTCTTTTTCGACGACGCCTTCATTGGCAACAAGGCTCCGCTCTTCACAGTCGGCGCTACTACATACCTCCTAATGCGCACCTCCAAAACTAACTCCATGTATGCTTGGTATTGGGGATTCCTGATAGCCTCCATAGCCGCGAGCCTCTTCCTCCTTAGCAAGCAAATCCTGCTTCCATTAGGCTTGTGGGCAGCGGCGGTGGCATCGACGAGATCAAGGTTTGCAGCGCCATTATCGCGCTTTCTTACTTCGTCCTTCCTGTTCTGGCAGGGAGACCGCTCATACTCAATCTACATAGTTCATATGATCGCCTTTATCACTGTTGCCGCTATTATGAATCTCAGTGACGTCAAAGGGTCATTTATGGAGCAATCCGTTTCGTAGCCACGACAGCCATAACTGTCCTGCTAGCGGTGGCTGCTTTCGGGTTCATAGAGAAGCCCGCCATCAATTTTGGCAAGTGCCTGTCGGATCGCTCTCGATCTAACCGCTCGCCCGCTGTCGAAATAGCTACATCCTTGAAGGAGCAGCGCCCGAGCCGTTACGCACGAATTAGAGTAGGGTCAGACCACCACGGCAATCTGGAGAGGGCCGACCGCCGCCGCCCGTCGGTCGTATAAATCAGCATCTCAACGATACGCAAAGACTTCCCGGCGCCCCTTCAAATTGGGGACTTCAACCTTAAACTGTCAGCCGGCGGACCGATCCCCTGCGATATTTTAAAAGATGCATGCTCGCGTTCTTGATGTGGCTTTATTTCCGCCCTCTGCGCCTATTGAACTCGCGTAAGCCTCGCGGTGTTTGTAAAAGTCGCCTCGACTACTGCAAGATCAACGAGGATTTGTGCGACGCCTGCTTTTATAAGCCGCCACGCTAACCCGGAGATGTTTTCTTTAGTTAGGCGTCGGAGCTTCTGCTGTCGCTCGGGGAGGTAATGATCCGGGGGCCGGCAACGCGCCGTCAGCGCGGAAGACCTCCCGCCAAACAGGATGAGGCCTCGGACGAAGTTGGACCCGCAAAGGCAAATAGCGGAGGCCGAGTGCTGCACCCGCAAAGAGGGAGAACAGTGGTCCCGGATCCGGCGAGGGGGCGCCCGCCAGCCCTGGAATGATATAGCATGTGGTAGTCCAAGCGCACGCCACACCCACAGCTTCTAAATGATCGCGGGTCTTCGAATAGGTACTGCTTCGCAGAGGGCGGAAGACCTTGATTACATAAAGGAGGTAGGCCGCGATGCCGATTACCCCCATCGAGCCAAGGATGGCAGTTATATTGTTAGAGGATCGGAAGCTTCCAGCGCCGATGCCCAACCCATGCGAAACCTTGAAAGCTTCGATGCCTTGTTTTGCCCAAAACGTGCGTTGCTCAGCTGAGTCGCTGTCCACCTTTTCGACGGTCATCGCCAAGAAGATCTTTGTCAGCCAGTCGACGAGCACGGGATTCAGCAGAAGAAGCAACATAGCAGAGGTGACGAAAACAATCGCCGAGGCCAACACGATGATGACCTTGCTTTGCTTAAAAAAGGTTGGGAAGATCATGGCTCGAATAAGCAGGATAAGCCCATAAGCCGCCAAGCTGATGTAGGCGGTGGTGGAAGTCGAGAAGATGAGGATGAGCGTCATTGCGCCCGCAGCGGGTCCGGTGCGCTTCGGCATCACATCTCGCAACCAACATTCTGTCATAAAGACTGCCCAGGCGAACCCGTATGCAGCATAGGTCGATGGTTCGGGCATGATACCCGTTATTCGAGCATAGCCGCCTACAGATTGCGCGGTTTGGGCGTAAGAGCCATTTCGGAAAATGCCAGTGGCGGTTCTCCAAATCTCAGCCGGCAAGAGGACGCCCGCAAGGCCCGTTAGCACATGTATCCATGTCACGATCACGGCGGAACGGACAATGGTTATAGCTCCGCGCGCGCTGCGCATTACCAAAAAACTGCACACAGCTGTGAGCATTGAGCCGGTGATATAAAAAGGGCTGGTGATGTTCTGCGAAGTAAACTGAAGCGGCACGACGTCGAAAAGGCCCTTGACCGAGATCGGCCGAAGTGGCGCCACGTCAATCTGACCGGCGAAGATCCGGGGCATCAGTACAGCACTTAGAATGCCGTAAGCCGCAAATATGATATACCATCCGTTAATCTGCAACGCGGCCATCCACGGCGGCCTTTTTTCGCCGGACGCGAATAATAGCCTTATGAACAGCATCCCGGATACAACGCTAACAGGAGGTATCGAAGACGATCCCAAGGCGGTCACGATGACAGCTGCCGATCCTGCCATCAACATGGTCACCATCAGCAACGAGAGCATCGCCTCGACGCGGCTAGCCACCAGAAGATAGCCACCGATCAAAATGATGACGAGGCCGTTGAGCGTGGGGATCAATTCGCGTCTCCACTGGGATATGCCCAGTCTACGGGTCAGCCCGAAGAGGCTGATCTCCGCCGATACCATCAGCGTCCCCGGAGGGCTACCGCGCAAATCACAGCAATCGCCTAAGGTGGGCGATCACTTGGCTCCCTGAATAGGATTGGACGCAAATTAGGCGGTGGGCTCATAAGTCCGCAGCCATAGGCGCACTGAGGTTGGCTGGCCCATGGCAAGAAAGTTGGCGGCAATCTTGTTGTAGCGGGTGGCGACCTGGCCGAAGTGCTTCAGCTTGGAAAAGAACTGTTCGATAAGGTTGCGCTCGCGCTAGAGCCGCTTGCTGAAGCAGGGCTTCCACTTGCGGTTGCTCTTCGGCGGTATGTTGGGCGTGGCACCTTGGTCTTGGATCAGCGCTCGGATACGATCAGCGTCGTAGGCCTGGTCGGCCAAAGCGGTGGTGCGAGGGCCAGATGGTCGAGCAGCGTGTCGGCGATCTGCCTATCATGTGTCTGACCTGCAGCCAAGCCGGATCGGGAAGCCCTGCGCATCGACGACCACGTGGATTTTGGTCATAAGCCCGCCGCGTGATCGACCAAGACAGTGATCTACACCTCCTTTTCTACCGTCGCGGCCTGCTGGTGGACACGAACGGAAGTGCTGTAGATTATCTGGATGTAGCCGCCGCGCGCGGCGGTGATGGTGTCCATCAACTGGTCCCACACGCCAGCCTTCCGACATCGCACGAAGCGGTTGTAAGGTGCGCGGTTTGAATGAAAGTGTATAGAGTGGCGGGGCACAGTCCGCCACGATCGGACTAAGAGAATTGCCATGTTTTCCGCCCGAGCGGGACAAGGCGCAGAGCCCTTTCCGCTGCGTTGTTGGTCAAGCAGACCCGACCATCACTTAAGGAGTGTAAACGCATTGCAACGGCGCAGCAAGTGCATGATGGCGTTGGCGAGGTCGCGATTGCGTGACAACTTGCCGAACTTCGCCATCAGCCAGGCGTCCGTCGTGACGACAGGCGACCTGCGCGATGTCCGCCCTCGGTGCGAACGTCTCAGACTGGATTTTTAGCCCCGTCTTGTTGTTCTTCCGAGGCCGCCGTCCAAAACCCAAATTTACAGTTTCCTAGCCCACCACCTGCTTCTCTGAGCATTCACATGAGCACTTAGCCTGCTCCGTCGTTTCGCTCGCAAGGTGTCCCCAGCCAGATGGGCACGCTTACAGCCCACGCAAGCTAGATCGGCCGATGGCACCGCAAAAGCCCCAAACGCTTTGTTGCCTCAGATCACGCGGTAGAACGGCAATCCTCGGTCCAGTGAGTGCGCAAATCTCAGAATGCGAAACGCGGCTTTGAAAAACCTCACCACAAATGCACTTCTGTGACGAACAGTCGCCAAGCCGGCTAGACTTCCAGTGGCTAGCGAATCGCAGACCGGAGACCGTTGGCCAAACTCCCAATCTGCCTCTAGCAAACTGTTATGAGAGACCCCGGATCGGGACGTGCGCGATTTAGCTCAGATTGCGCTTTTCATGCAAAATTAGGCTGCCAAATTAACCTCGCCGCAATTCCGTTCGGCTAGGAGCACTCATCCCGGAAAAGGATCGAAAATGAGTGCTTTGCGTACCGCCGACATCGTCGGCAGCATTGGGGTTAATCTCCATATGCGTTATACTGACAGTAAATATGTCAATCTGACCAATGTGATCAATGACCTGAGCTATCTCGGGCTTAATCTCGTGCGAGATTACGCGCCAAACTATAGCGACACCAGCGAGTCCACCCGTTATCAGATGAAGGCGCTGAACAAGCTTGCCGATCTAGGGGTGAAATTCAACTTCCTGACTGGTCGTGATCCCGCAGCCGTCGTGAAGGACATCGCAACTTTCGAGGGCAACCACCGAGGTTCCGTGATCGCGATCGAGGGTCCAAACGAGATCAACAACTGGGCTATCAAATATGATGGTCTCACAGGCACGGCCGCCGCAACGGCCTATATGAATGCACTCGCCACATCCGCCGGAGCGTTCTCCGTACTTGACGACGTTTCTCTCTACGGCCTTACCGGCGCCGGAGCATCCGTCACAGCGTCGGTGAATGCGGCTGCAGACGTTGCCAATGTCCACATGTACCCGCTGCAGGGCAACCAAGCGGGGAGTTATATTGCTTCGATCGCCAGCAAGAAGGCGCTCTATGGCGACAAGCCCATCGTTTTGACAGAGGCAGGATACTATACCCCTCTAAAAAACAACTATGGCTCGGCCCCAACCACCGTTGCCTGGGGGGGCGTTGACCAGGAAACGCAGGCCAAGCTCACTCTCAACATGATCTTCGATGCAACGAAGTACGGCTTGAAGGAGATTTATCTTTACCAACTTCTTGACGCCTATGCCGATCCGAGCGGGGTTAGCGTCGACAAGAACCTTGGCCTTTTTGACGTCAACAACAAACCGAAAATCGTCGCGACCGCGATTCATAACCTCACATCGATTCTGAAAGATGATGGCGCTGAAGCCTCATCATTCAAGCCGAGTGAACTTGCCTTTACGGTGAGCGGCCTTCCGACTAGTGGCTCGACCCTCACCGCGCAAAAGTCGAATGGGGCAACAGATATTGTTTTGTGGGCTGAGCCCGATATCTGGGATCAGGTCGCCTTTAAGAGCATTGATGTGGCTGCGACGCCAACGAAGATCGACTTTGGCTCAAATCATGTCTCGATCTCGGTCTTTGACCCGATGCAGTCCGATAAGGCGCTCGCAACCTACGCGGATGTCACGTCGATCACGGTCGATGTTAAGGATCATCCCCTCATTATAGAGGTCGTCGACACGCCGGACCCTATCAAGAGCGAAAGTTCCGCCGACTTTGCTGCTGGCAAATCGCAGTTCGACATCATGCGCTCGCTCGAAAATTATGATTCGTCGTCAGGGGCAGTGATCGACGCCCCGCAGCCTATCGGTATGACAAGTACTGTCGCCGTCTCAAAAACGACGAAAATGACGAATGCATTTGCCGACTTCGTCGGAAACGGCAATCACGACAAGGTCATTGGGACGTCCGAAGACAACGTCATCTTCGGAGAGGGCGGGAATGATTCCCTCTACGGTGGAGACGGTAACGACCGGCTCTACGGCGGAGCCGGCAACGATAAGTTGTTTGGCGAGGGCGGCGTCAATGTCTTGTCCGGCGGCGATGGGAATGACACGCTATATGCCGGCGCGCAGGGTGATATTATGTTCGGTGGCGCAGGAAGCGATACGCTAAAGGGCGGCGCGGGAGACGATCACTTCTTCGGCGGCACCGGGCGCGATCTTCTTTATGGTGGGGGCGGATCCAACACCTATCACTTCTCGCCAGGTGATAGCCTGTCTTCTCAGCGTACCGGCATGGACATCATTTTCGGCTGGACGAAAGACGATCACATTGAGGCCGGCGTTGCTGGCGTCTTTGAAAAATTCGCAACGTCGTCCTCAAGCAGCCACTCTGCAGCCCTTAAGCATGCTGAGTGGGTATTCGCGAATACCGGAGCGAACATATTGGCCACGCAGGTCAAGAACGACGTGGTCATTTTCGTCGATAATGACCCTACGCATAAGGGCGCCGAGCTCTCTTTTGTGCTCGATCAAACTAACCTGTCGCAGGTCGATTACTCGATGTTTATCTAACGTGTCTCAGCCGGTTCCAGCCTCCCAGGCCGGGGCCGGCTGAGTCATCTCCAAATGACGATTTTGATCGGGCCTGAGCCAACGGCGTGATCGCAGGTTGCGGATGACGCTCAGAAGGCGATATGGGCTGCCTGTGGTTTAGGATTTATCGATGGCTGATGCGTTGGTCGATGCGCCGACCGGGAATGTGGGCGGCACAGGCCGCGGCCTTGGCCCATTGCGGAATGCTTGGTTCCTGTGGCTTTGCTGCGGCCTGTTTTCCATTCCCACGATGGTTTCGCTTGCGCGGGACTGGTGGACATTGGAGCAGGGTCAAGCAGGGCCGATAATTCTGGCCTCGAGCCTCTGGCTGTTCCACCGCGCCCGTCACGAAATAGCTGCAGCTGCGCGCCCTGGGAAAGCCTCTCTGACGGCGCTCGGTCTGGCTGTCACACTGCCGGCTTATATTTTCGCCAGAGTTACAGGCATGCTCGGCATCGAATGCCTTGCCATGTATGGTGCTCTGCTCACTATCCTGTATTTCCACGTTGGGTTTGCCGCGCTCAAGCCGCTGCGATTTCCCTTGATTTACATCCTTTTTATGTTCCCGCTGCCCGAGACGATCATCTTGCCGCTGAGCCGGATGCTCAAGCTGCTTCTATCGTCCGCAGCGGTAGGTCTCCTCTCCAAGTTCGGATTTGAGATAGGGCAGGGGGGTGTCGTTATATATATCGACCAGTATGAGCTTCTGGTCGCCACCGCTTGCTCAGGCCTACACTCTTTGATCGGCCTCTCGGCAATCGGAGTATTCTATTGCTATATCCATTACGGTGGAAATTGGCGCCAGTCATGGCCCCTGTTAATTGCGATCCCATTCATCGCGATATTCTCGAACTTCATACGCGTGCTAACATTGATCCTTGTCACGCACTATTGGGGAGAGAGGATAGCCAGCAAATATTACCATGATTTCGCGAGCATCGCGCTTTTCATGTTTGCAATCTTTTTGCTGGTTGGCGCAGATGTGGCGTTGATCAAATTCCGAAAGTGGCGCGACAATGGCAGATGAGCAATTTTCCGGTCGAAACCCATCGCGTCGACAGTTCCTGATCGGCGGAGCGCTGGCTGCCACGTCCATTATGGCGGTTGCCGCGACACCCCGTCCATCTGGCAAGCCATTGGCAAAGGGAGGCCTTGATAAGGCAATTCCCCGGCAGATCGGCGCATGGCGCCATACAGCCTCTTCAGGCCTTGTTGTCCCGCCTCAGGATGAGACCGAGGCGAGGGTCTACGATCAGGTTCTGACCCGCGTATACGCCGCACCCACCGGCGCGCCTATCATGCTTCTGATCGCCTATGGCGGTGGTCAAACTGGGATGTTCGAAATTCACCGGCCTGAAGCGTGCTACCCCGCCCAAGGCTATGTGCTTTCCGGTCGCCGTGATGTCGCTATCCCCGTAACTGCCAAAGAGACCATACCAGCGATATTCTGGAGTGCCGACAGCGACATTAGGTCTGAACAACTACTTTATTGGACGCGCATCGGAGATTATTTCCCCAAGGACTGGGCCCAGAGCCATCTCGCAGTTATTGGCAGCAATCTTAATCGCCAGCTCCCTGACGGGGTCCTCGTTCGCCTTTCATCGCTCGGAAACGACAAAGATGAAGCATTGCAAAGTCTTGAAGCCTTCTCTCGGCTTCTGATCGAAAGCTTACGTGGTCATTCTCGCCGCCTTTTGGTTGGCAGCCTATAGACCGCCCGAGAATTAACTCTCAGCTGGTAGCCGCAAGTGTCGGAGACAGGCCCATCGTTAGGTCTGCACGAACCACATGTCCTCGTTTTCAAGGCCTATAGCTGTGAGTCGGCCTGTCTCAAATGCACCAGTGTCGATACCAATTCGATTTGACCGGATTTGAACATCTTCTTCTGGCGTGTGTCCATGCACGATCAACTTTGGAAAAGGTCTTGAATGAGATAGAAACGGTTCTCGGATCCATCGCAAGTCAAACGCCGCTTGATTGGATAACGAAACACCCGGCCGAACACCCGCATGGGTAAAAAAATAATCTCCAATTTCCAAAAAATCTATCGCATGACGCAGAAAATCTACGTGATGCGGCGGAATTGTGCTAATAAATGTTCGTAATAAATCTGGGAGAGCTTCTACCCGAATATTTTTTTCAGGTATATTGTAGCTACGAAGCGTCGCGGCTCCGCCATACATCAAGAAAAATTTGAACGCTCGCAAATTTCCGTCCAGCGCGGCAAGCATTGCCTCTTCATGATTTCCCTTGATCACATATATATTTTCGTCGGAAGCCTGCAGCTGGCACGTGGACTGAACCACTTGCGCAGACTGACACCCCCGGTCCACCAAATCTCCTAGAAAGATGAGCGTTTTTACCGCCGGGCTGCGCTTGCTATTGTCCTGATCGATCAGTGCTAGCAAGTCGTTCAACAAGTCAGCTCGACCGTGAACATCTCCAATAGCGTAGATACGTCGACCTGCTGGAACGCTGTACCCACGCCCGTCCCCGCCCGCGGCGACCTTCTGAAAAAAACGAAAAATCTGTTTCACGCGACATCACTATATTAGCCCCACCCATACTAGCGACCATGAATATGAGAATCCATGACCGATCGAGACCACCTCGCTTGGTCATCCATGGTCGCAGCGTCAGCCGGTGATCGCTGGCATTCAAGCTTGCGTCTCGTTTGCGAGGGAGCCGGCGTCTAGGGGCAGCGGACTAACCGGACACGAATTCGACCTCACGACCGGAGAGCGCCCTCGATGGCTATCAGGGTGTGGAGCAACTCCTGCAGGGAGTTGCGATCTACGTTTTGAACGCAGGGCGCTGCTAAAGGGCACGCCTCAGCGCGCGCTGACAAAGACTGTCTCACGCTTGCGCGGTCATACCGCAAGTGCGAAGGATCGTGCGGAGCAGGTGCCACGCTAGGAGGATTCGTTGTTATCAAGTGACGCTGAACGGCATGCCTTGATCCAGGATCTTCAGCTGCAGATAGATCGCAATATTGATAGCCATCTTCCTGATGGCCGCTTTGCGTTGCTCGACTTTCCGGAGCATTCCAATGTCGGAGATTCCGCCATTTGGCTGGGAGAAATCGAGTATTTCAGTCAAAAACTAGGCCGCCGCCCGTCATACACGTGCACCTACAACACGTTCTCAATAGACGATTTAGAGAAATCCGTGCCAGATGGGCCAATTTTTATTCACGGTGGAGGAAACTTTGGCGACATATGGGAGCACCATCACAAATTTCGTGAATATTTAATTGCAACATTCAAACACAGAAAGCTCATACAGCTTCCTCAATCAATTCAATTTTGGTCCGATAAACGCTTGGACGAAACCGCACGACTGATTG
Organism: Sphingomonas crocodyli; assembly: GCF_004005865.1. Taxonomy (NCBI): domain Bacteria; kingdom Pseudomonadati; phylum Pseudomonadota; class Alphaproteobacteria; order Sphingomonadales; family Sphingomonadaceae; genus Sphingomonas; species Sphingomonas crocodyli. The sequence continues at coordinate 79,246 of NZ_SACN01000003.1, read as the reverse complement.
ATGCTCATCCCGATTTTACGCTTTTTGTAAGAGATCAGGCGTCACTCGACCTTGCCAATTTGAAATTCAATTGTTCAACTTCTTTAACGCCGGATCTGGCATTTTATTTGGGTCCATTGAAAGGACAGCCTGCAAGCTCGGATATTTTGGCCCTTATGCGCACTGACTCTGAAGCGGCATTTGCAACTATAGATCGAATAAATGGGGTTCGCATTGAAGATTGGATAGACGAGAATATCAATGACGTGCGCCTTGCCAAGGTAATCGGGATTGGAAAGGCAGCCGTGACGGGTCGCTTTAACCTAAACGAGGCGAAACTTACCGCGGGTGCCAATCAACGTCTCCGTCGAGGCGTGAGGCAATTGTCAAGCGCCAGCGTAATAATAACTGATCGCCTACATTGCCACATAATAGCGTTGCTCCTCGGGAAACAGCACGCGGTACTTGATAATAACTACGGGAAAATCGGACGTTTCATGGATGCGTTCTCAGGTCGCACGAGCCTAAGCTATTCTGCCCGAACATTCGATGATGCACTAGAGTGGGCACGTAGTCGGATCGGGTCGAATAAGGAATTCGTGCGTGACTAGCAGCTTAGATGCCCCAAAAATTTCCTGCCTGATCCCTGTGTACAACGGGGAGACGTTTCTCGCCGAAGCAATCGACTCCATCCTATCCCAATCTTTCCGTGATTTTGAACTTATCATTGTGAATGACGGCAGTACTGACGGTACTGCAGCCATTCTTGAGAAATACGCCGGCCGTGATGACCGTGTTAAGATTTTGACGCAGCCGAATGGAGGCATCGTCGCTGCTTTAAATGCTGGCCTCTCTGTATGCCGTGGCCAATATGTGGCGAGAATGGACGCGGATGATATTGCTCAACCGGACAGGTTCGAGTTTCAGGCGTCTTATCTGGATACCCATCCGGGCTGCGTGCTTGTTGGGGGCTTGGCCTCCTCCATTCGGCCTGATGGTAGCCGTGGTGGCATTAGTTCGGGGGGACGCCACAAAAGAACTGATTTGGGTATTTTCCCCCCCCGTATCGCCGTTTCATTGCATCCGCTCATAACGGTTCGGCGGGAAGCTTTGCGTTCGATCGGCGGGTACAGCGACAAGTTTCCCCACGCCGAAGATTACGACCTATTCATCCGATTGGCGCCCTTCGGGTCGGTCGACAATCCAGATAAGATCGTGCTTATCTATCGACGCCACGAAGGCGCGATCTCCATCAGGCACCTTGAGCTCCAGGAGCGGAGCGCGGCGCTGGCTGAGATTGACGCACGCCGTGCAGCTGGACTTCCCGAAATATCTTCTGAGACGCTTGAAGCCTATATCCGGTTGCGCATCTGGCGCAGATATCAAGGTGTTGACTGGCAGAAGGCACTCGATTTGCGAGGTCAGCAAATCAAAGATCTTTTCAATCTTAGCCCACGCCTGTGGGCATCAAAGCCGCATTGGCGCCTGCGTCTGATCACCCTGGCGGCAATGGCGAGATTTGTTAAGACCGGCTTAGGACGTCGCGCTAGGGGATAATGGCGTCATCCAGACTAAAGTTAAGGGGGTCGATCGATGCCGGACCGTCAGTGCCGCGCCCGGCGGTGTTCCCTTGAGATATCGATACTCTTCGCCTTCAGCCGCATCGAGGCTTTAAATGACAGGAATTAAGTCGCGTCTGCTCAGCGGGGCGCTTTGGACCGTAGCGGGTCGCGGTATCACGTCCGTAATCGCCGCTATATCAACGATCGTCCTCGCGCGCCTTTTGACCCCGAGCGACTTCGGTATTGTCGCCATCGCCACAGCCACGTTAGCAATCGCGATGGCGGTAACCGAACTATCGCTGACCTCAGCACTGGTGGTTCAGGACGAGGTCGAAATTGACCACGTGCGGTCTGTCTGGACGCTCAGCCTTCTGCGTTCGCTCGGCGTCTTCCTGATATTCTTCGCCTGTGCTGAGCCGCTGGCGAAATTCTACGGCGACCTTCGCCTTGTACCCGTATTGATCGCGACAGGGGTGACGGGCGCGATCAGCGGGATGAACAGTCCCCTGCTAGCGCTGAAGTCGAAACAGCTGTCGTTCAAGCCGGCCTTCTATGTCGAGACAACCCAGCGGATTGTGGCGTTTGTCGTATCGATAGCGCTGGCGCTGGAACTCAAAACATATTGGGCCCTGGTGATCGGACCTATGGCGGGCGTAACCGCGGCCGCGGTGCTTTCCTATGTCATTTCACCGTTCATCCCGAAGCTCCGCTTTCTGGGGCTCGGACATCTTTTCAGGTTCTCAATCTGGTTGTCGTTAAGCCGTGGCATCACGATGCTCGCCTGGCGCTCCGACCAACTCATCGTTGGCTATTTTCTGCCCAAGGCTCAGCTAGGCCTCTATACGGTTGCCGATAACGTCGCAGCGATTCCCACTCGGGAGTCCATTCAGCCACTTGCTCAGACCTTGTTTCCAGGCTTCGCCAAAATCAAGAATGACCCGTCTAAAGTTCGCCGCGGGTTTGCGCTCGCTCAGTCGACCATCGCGCTTATTGCTTTTCCCGTTGCTGTCGGATTCGCGCTGGTGGCGGAGCCATTCGTTCGACTGACAATGGGGGATAAATGGCTGGGCGCGGTGCCCGTCCTGCAAATCCTGTGCGTCGTTCAGGCCGTCGCGGCACTCACGGTCCCGCTACAGGGCCTGGCGCTGGCCCACAGTGAAACAAGGATGCTGTTTCGCCGCGACCTGATCGCGTTCCTGATCCGGCTACCCATCACCGTTGCGGGATTGCTGACCTACGGCCTTATCGGCCTCGGCGTGGCGCGGCTCGCAACTGCCATCATCGGTGCGGGGCTCAATTTTCGCCTTATCAATCGTATGATCGGTCTGTCAGCCCTCACGCAATTAAAGAACCAAATCCGCACGCTGGGCGCGGTGGCAGTTATGGTTGCTGGCCTCTTTGTGTGTCACAGCTGGTTGCGTTCTGCAGGCATTGGGGCTTTTCCAACCCTGACATCACTCGTCATCCTCGGTATTTCGCTTTACGCGCTGAGCATCACATTGTTCTGGCGTATCGCGGGTTCGCCTGATGGACCTGAGCGAGAATTGCAGGTGCTCGTTCAGTCATTCATTGCGCGTCGGAAACGCTAGCGCGATCGGGTTGGGTCGCGAAGCACTCCCTCCCAAATATATCTTTGGTGGCCTCATCACGCGCCTGACGTTGCTTGCGCGCACCTGATATAGTCGTCACCGCAACAAGTTTTGAGGGTGACGTGATACCACTATTCTCTTCCGTCACAATTATCGGGCTGGGCCTGATCGGATCATCGATTGCGCGCGCGATCAGGCTGCACATGCCCGACGTTCGGCTGTCCGGATATGATGCTAGCGCAACAGTTCGAGCGCGAGCCGCAGAACTAAGTCTTGTCGACGATGTCGCGGAACGAGCGGGCACCGCCGTTCGCGGGAGCGAGCTCGTTATCCTGTGCGTACCGATCGGGGCCATGGCTTCAGTGGCCGACTCTTTCAAAACCGACCTCGCCGCGAATGCCATTGTCAGCGATGTCGGATCCTCGAAAGCCAGCGTCGCTGCGATATTGCGCGAAGCGCTGCCCGGGGTTCATATCGTGCCCGCTCACCCCGTGGCCGGCACCGAGAACAGCGGACCGGATGCCGGCTTTTCGAGCCTTTTTCAAGGGCGATGGTGCATTCTCACTCCGCCCGAGGGAACCGATAGCGACATCGTCGACAAGATGTCGCAGTTCTGGCGCGGCCTCGGCGCGAATGTCGAAATCATGGCTGCGGAACATCATGACCTGGTGCTCGCAGTCACAAGTCACCTACCGCACCTGATCGCCTACACCATCGTTGGCACAGCCGCAGATATGGAGCAGGTCACACGGGGCGAAGTGATCAAGTTTTCCGCCGGTGGATTTCGAGATTTCACCCGCATAGCCGCCTCCGACCCAACGATGTGGCGGGATATTTTTCTGAGCAACAGGGACGCGGTCCTGGAGATGCTGCAGCGGTTCACCGAGGACCTCACGGCTTTGCAGCGCGCGATACGCTGGGGCGATGGCACCAAACTTTTCGACTTATTCTCGCGCACCAGATCCATTCGCCGCTCGATCATCGAGCAGGGACAGGATGATGCCGCGGCCGATTTTGGTCGCCGACATTAGGCGTTCCGCGATGCGACCGGTTGTCAGCGGCCCAGCGTTGTCTTCCGCGCCAGAATGACGGCGCTGATCAACGGCAGTGTGGGCTGGGCTGTGCAGACAGCCTTCACTTTATCGCGCACACCCAGAGCATCGAGACCATTGCCTGCCGTCTCGCCTCGCGCGATGTTCATGCCGCTCCAGAACCCCAAGGACCAGACCATGGACTTTTCCTTATATTCGTCGAGGAACGCCTGTCGGCAGGCTATGCCCCCACCATAAGCCGGAACGTCAATCTTCGCGGGTTCCCCTGCACCGGATGGCGCTGCCATAGAGGCGGCCAGGAGCCAAGACATCATCATTCTCTCCGTTTCGTGATGCCCGGACGACTTCCAACGGGCTTTTCCGTATGCTTCATCTTATGCGCACGTGGACGCATTTGGTCAAATGACCGTCGTCGCCCGGACCGGTCATGCTGCACTGCGATAAAATATTCCCGTTTGCGCACCTTCTCGCTTATTGGAGATTTGAAAGCTCGTTTCTGAATTGGGGGATGATGTGACCGTCACCACGCTCGCGAGGCATCAGGTAGTAAAGCCGTGGGGTCGTCGCGATCTGTCGCCGCTGTTCAAAGATCAGGCGGCTCACGAGCCTCAGGTCGGAGAAATTTGGTACGACGATCCGGCTGATGCCTCACGCGAACTACTCGTTAAATTCCTCTTCACGAGCGAGCGGCTCTCGGTTCAGGTGCACCCCGATGACGCGCAGGCTCAGGAGCGGGGTTATCCACGCGGCAAGGACGAGGCCTGGATCGTGTTGTCCGCGGACGCAACGGCGACGATCGCATTGGGCTTCAAGCAGCGGCATTCGGCTGAGGAGGTTCGTCGCGCTGCGCTTGATGGCTCGATCGAGCATATGCTGGACTGGAAGCCGGTTCGCGCCGGGGACGTCATTTATTCCAAGGCCGGCACCGTGCACGCGATTGGCGCGGGGCTGAGGATTATCGAGATCCAGCAAAACCTCGATCTGACCTACCGCTTCTACGACTATGGCAGCGATCGCGAACTCCATTTGGACGACGCAATCGCAGTCTCCAACTTCGGTCCTTTCGAGCCGGTCAGTGAGGCCCGTTCGGTGAGCGACGGCCGGATGATCCTGGCTGAAAACGGGGCATTCGTTCTCGAACGTTGGGAGCTTGGCGGTCGCTGGCGACTTCACGATATTGCCAGGCCAATTTGGCTGATTCCAGTCGAGGGTGAGCTTGAGGTCGACAATTCGACCGTCTGCCTTGGCGATGCTGTCATAGTAGAAAAGGGGGCCATCATCCATCTCTCCGACCATTGCCTCATCTACGTGGCTTATTCGGGTACCGCTCCCAGCACCGAGCTGATCACGCACGCCGATTGATCTCTTCAAATCGCGAACACAACTGCAAGCGGGCAGGGGCTCGCGATATCAGGCTGCCAGCGCCCCCAAAAAGCCAGTCTTGAAAGTTGTGGCCAGACAGAGCGACAGACTTTGTACCAAACTGCTGGTCCTCGTCGCCCGTGATGACCTCTGAGACTGATAAACGCGTTGCGCGGAAACGTATTATCTTGAGTCGATGGTCCTCATCGAGCGAGGATATCGACGCGTTACTTTCGCTGTTGCCCGACAATCGACTGGCCGCCTGGCGACGACATACGGTTAACGGCTCCGCCGCTCGCAAACGTTCGCGCGCGCGATACTGTATTTTTCCGATGGGAACGCGGATGTTAAGGATTCGTTTAGAGTAATAGAGGAAGGTCAAGCCAAGGGAGATGACCATGGCTTTTCCAAAGTTGCGATCGATGCTGACCGAAGAGCAAAATGTTCGTGTTATGCCCCGCCTCGCCGGCGCCGACGACCGCGCGATGCCGTCTCCGGCACGAGAACTTCAGGGCCGCATCCTGCCGACGCTGGATATCGAGCCCACGGTTCAAAAATATCCGCGGGTCGTCCGGGTCGCTTTGCTGGTCACTATCCCCACGGCTATGTGGGCCCTCATCTTTCGGGCGGTCGGGATCCTGTAATTAATTTTGTAGCACTGCGGCGCGTGCGTCGCGTGTGCGCCAGTCTACCGACAAGACTGGCGCGGGAACAGCATCCCGGCTTTTCTCATTAAACTCCCTAGCCCACGATTGTGATTTGTGGCTCAATCTTTCGTGACAGACTGAGCCGTCGTTATACGGGAATGCTGCGCCGAGCGGCCATTTGCGATGCACGCCGCATAACCCAGCTCACATCTTTTCTATAATTGACCAGCCGCCGCCGCCGGCACCGTTCTCGGGACTGCGCAATCGGCCAAGGCCCAATATCGCGAGTTCCTTCTCGCAGTTGCGCGCGTCGAGACATCGAGTGCGCGATACAAGCGCGCAATCGCGGGATTTTTCATCGGCCCGACTTCATTCTGCGATAGCGAAGCACGGATTCCCTTTTATACAGGGATAGCGTCGCGACAGATGGAGATTCACCATTTCCACCACCCTGATAACGCCGGTCATCCTTTCGGGCGGCTCCGGCACACGTTTATGGCCGTTATCCCGCTCCAAACGTCCCAAACAGTTGCTTGCGCTGACGGGCGTCGAGACGATGTTACAGATGACTGCAGGTCGCTGTGTCGAAGGTGGCCTGTTCGGAAAACCACTCGTCGTAACGAACACTGACCACGCCGGCGACATCGAACGCCAGTTGAGCGCAATCGGTCATCAGCCCCTGGCGATCATCACGGAACCGGCCGGTCGCAACACTGCCCCGGCTATTGCGCTTGCCGCGATTGAGGCAAGAGCCGACGCGGCTCTTCTGGTCATGCCAAGCGACCATGTCATCCGTGACGTGGCTGCATTTCACGCTGCGATCGAGCGAGCTCTGCCGCTTGTCGATGACGGTTGGCTGGTAACCTTCGGTATCGCACCCGACGCTCCCGAAACCGGCTATGGCTATATCCAGCGTGGCGAGGAGATTTCAGCCGGAACGCACCGCGTCGCGGCTTTTGTGGAAAAGCCCGACCGCGCGCGCGCTCAGGCCTATATGGATGAGGGCAATTACAGCTGGAATGGCGGAATCTTCCTCTTCCGCGCGGACGCCTATCTGGCTGCATTGTCCCGCCATGCACCAGAGATTGCCAGAGTAGCGCACGAGTCTATGGCGCGGGCATCGCGTGATGGTGCCATCATTGCGCCAGACCGGGAAACCTTCCTGTCTTCACCGGCGGAATCGATCGACTATGCCATCATGGAGAAGGATGACCGCGTTGCGGTCGTTCCGGTCGAGATGGGTTGGTCTGATGTTGGCAGCTGGGACGCTCTGCATGGTTTGGCGCCAGGCGATCAGGATGGCAACGTGATCAGCGGCGATGTTGTCGCGCTCGATACAGCTCACTGCCTCATCAGAGGCGAGGGCGTGGTCGTAACGACAGTTGGCGTTCGCGACCTTATCGTGGTGGCAACTCGGGATGCGGTTATGATCCTGCCACGCGGCAAGAGCCAGGAGGTCAAGCGCGTCGTCGAGCAGCTCAAGAACCGAGCGCACATTGTCCTCGATACGCCGTTCCCGCTCGACTAGCAGTCAGGCGAGAACGGCGAGGCCCGGGCGTTTTCAGGGACGGATACCGGGCGAGAAGGCCTGAAACAGCGGTTCGAGCCAATATTGCAGCGCGGTTCGTTTATACAGATTGACGTGGACGATTGCGGTGCTGCCCGGACGGATGCCTTGCGTCAGTCGAGCATCGCGCTGGACGCGAGCAAGCTCCGATGCGGGAACGCGGATCTGAACTTTGAAAAAAGACCGGCCACTGCGCTCGTCGACGCTGCTATCAGGCGAAATCGCCTCGATCTTGCCCTCGACCAACTTCCCGGTGCGTCCATGCAGGCCGACGATCTCGACGGTCGCCTTGGCGCCCTCGTGCAAATCGTTGATCTCTTCAACGCCCGTCTTGGCCTCGATGGTCAACGAGCGATCCTGCGGAACGACCTCGAGCAGGGTCTCACCAGGGGCGGCGACCTGACCGGCGGCCCGGACGTGCAGATTCATCACGGTTCCCGCGACGGGCGCCACAATCCGGCTGCGCGCGACGACATCGCGAGCCGAACTCCATTGCGGTAGCAGCGTCTGAAGCTCGGTACGCGCCGCCCGCAAATCGATCGTCCGCTGCTGATCAGCATCGCGGCGCCACTGTAGCAATTGAAGCCTGGCCGACCCCTTGTTGCTCTGCAGCCCGGCAATCTCTGCTTCCTGCGAGGCGGCGTCCCCCTGAAGGGCCGCAACAGCGCGTTGCAGACCGACAACGCGCGTTTGCGTAGCATAGCCTTTGGCGGCAAGGGCCTCGATACCGCCCAGTTCCTTGCGGCTCAATTCGATTTGACGTTGCGTTGTCTCTTTCCTGCGCGCGCGCCCAACAACCTGTTCGTTGATCTGAGCGACCTGCTGACTAAGGAGCGCAGCACGCGTTTGATCGGTCGCACGTGCCGCCTGAAGCTCGCTTCTGGCAAGCGACATTGCCTGCTCAGCCTCTTTGGCATCTGCTCCAGTCAATATCTCCAATTCGCGCGGGGTCGTGATTTCACGGCCGCCAAGTTCCGCTTCGAGCCTGGCTATTTGTGCGTAAGCCGCGATAACACGCGTCGCGAGCGACCGCTCCTGAGCCGCCGCTGCATCGCCTGACAAGGTTAGGAGAAGCTGCCCCTTGGCGACTTTCTGGCCATCAACAACCGCGATCGATGCGATGTTTCCGCCAGACAGCGTCTGAACCGATTGACGGTCACCGGCGACCTTGATTTGGCCGATCATTGCGATTGCCGCGTCGAGCCGGGCCAGACTTGCCCAGACCAGAAGGGCGCAGATCGTCCCGATAACGACTCCGAAACCAAGACGCTTCTCAAAGCGCAGGTCGGGCAGGGGAGCCGGCGCCTGAAACGCGCCCGTCGCGCCCTGACGGACCAGATGGACATCGTGAAACATCAAACGCTCCTATGCGGCTGCCTTTGCGGGGCCGTTATGCACTTTGAACGGTCCAAATTTGACCAGCCGGCCTTCGGCGAAAATCATGATCTTGTCGGTCGCAGCCAGAAGGTCGGTGTCGTGGCTCGACAGCAGCACGGTAGTGCCTTGCTGGCGCGCCTCAGCGATCAACCGGGCCAGGACCATCTTACCCTCGGCGTCACATCGCGTTGAAGGGTCATCGAGCACGAGGATCGACGGCGAACCGAACAGCGCGCGCGCGAGGCTCACTCGTTGCGCCTGTCCTGGCGACAAGGTCGTGTCACCCGGGCCGACCACGGTTCCGTACCCGTCGGGTAAACGCTGAATCATGCTATGTACGCCTGCCCGGCGGGCCGCATCAATAACCGCCTGATCGATCTGTGCGTACGGCAAAGTCGTGTCAGCAAACCTCGAAATATTCTCGCGAATTGTTCCGGGATGCAGCACCAGCTCCTGGGGAAGATAGCCAATAGCGCTGCCGAGCTGGGAATCGGCCCAATGCTCGATAGCGGTGCCATCAAATCGGATTGTTCCGTGCACAGGCGTTATAAGGCCCGCGATCGTCCGAAGCAGCGCGCTTTTGCCGGCGCCGCTCGGCCCTGCAATCCCGATGATTTCACCGGGCGCGATGGCACAGGAAATGTCGTGCAGCGCGATACGCTCACCATTGTGCGACCGTGCGGTAACGGCTTCCAGCGTGACGGCTCCGGCCGGTGCCGGCAAAAGCATTTCGGGGACTTGCTCGTACAGCGCCATGCTGTGAATATTGGTCCAGCTCGCTTGCGCCAGCTTTAGCCCCTTCCAGTTCGACGACAGGATGTCGATCGGGGACAAGGCGCGACCGAGTAGCAGACTCGAAGCGAAGATCGCGCCTGCCGACATTTGATGGTTGATGACCAACAGCGCCGCGAGCGCCAGCACGAGCGACTGAACCACGAGGCGAACGAACTTGAGCCACGCCGACCAGCGTTGCGCATTGAAGGCGGCTCCGTCAGCTTCGCGCGTCGCCTGATCACGGCTGATTATCAGTCGGCGGATCAATGATTGCGCCATTCCAAGCCCGCGGGCTTCACCGGCATAAGCGAACAGGTGAGCGAATTGCGCACCCACCCGGCCACCTTGCCGCGCGGCTTCCTGTCCAGCCGCAGAACCTGCTTTGGCTGCCAACCAACCCAAACCCATGATGAGGGCTGCGCAGCCAATGATGTAGAGCGACAGAAACGGGCTGAGCGCGCAGGCTGCCAGCACATAGATCGGTATCCACGGAAGATCCAGCAAGGCGACGAACAGCGGACCTCCCGCAGTCGACCTGACGGTGTCGAACTCGCGAAGGATTTCGCTCTTGCGGGCTCGGCCGATTTCTTGTCGGGCAAAACTTCGCCGCAAAACGGCCGGCAAGCACTGCGCTTCGAGCGTTGCGGCAGCCTTGACCATGACACGTCCGCGCAACCATTCCAGGAGGGCCAGAGCGCCAAGCGATATCGTCATGACAATGATCAGGAGTGTCAGCGTCATCACGCCGGCCGTCGGAACCACACGCTCATAGACCTGCAGCATGAAGATCGATGGCGTGAGATACAGAAGGTTGATCACGACGCTGAAGAGCACCGCGCTGCGAAGATGCGGTCCGCATATGCTCAACAACGACCGCACGGCGGACTTATCGACATGACTGCCGAGGGACATGGCTCGCTCCTATTGGGAAACAGGACCATGTTAGAAGATCATGGTTAACAAGCGGTAAGAGGGGAGGGGGCAAGGTAGGGAGCCAAACCGATCAATCGGGCCGTGTCGAACGCCACAAATCACGCCGAGACCACTGCGCAGGACGGGAGAATACGTCCCGATCAAGAAGCGGAACCGTGCGCGGCAACCGAAGTCCACATGAATTGCGCCAAATAGCATGCGAACGCCGGAAATGTCCGAGCATTGTCCCATTATGCCACAAGGCGTCACGATTGGCCTTTAATCGCGATGTTCGGCCATTTAGCCTGGTGCGAGTTGATCAAAACAGGGATCGGCAATGTCGACGCGAGCTTTCCAAGAATGAGCTTTAAGTACAGGGTCTGGTTTCAAGTTCGGCATCCTGACCATGATGCCGAAGATATCATCGAGCAGCTTGGGCTTGCTGTCGCGCGTAGCTGGCAGGCGGGGCAGCCGCGGCTCACAGCACGTGGTGACAATATGCCGGGGCAATTCGAGCATAGCTTGTGCATCTTTGACGTAGGGTCTGGCGACGATGGACAGGTCGCATCGCGATTGCGGACCGTCATCAACCTTCTGCAGACCAAAGCCGACTTCATGCAAGGCCTCACCGACACCGGGGGCGCGTTGAGCTTTCATATCTCGTGGATGGTCGGTCCACGCGGCGCTGTGCTCAACAATCGCTTGCTGAATGACATGGCTGCGCTGGGGATCGACCTGGCTATCGACCCGGTCAACAATGACCAGGCAGGATATTAGCTCGCCTTGCCAGATTCCCACATGTGAGGGACAGGAGCCCCTCGATAGCCGGGACGAACGGGGATATCGAGATCATGCAACGAGGCTCGACAGACCCTCCCATGCATGTGGCCCCCATCTAGACATGACATATCCGCGCGGCATCGGCGGCGTAGCTATGCCTTCTGGCACGCTACGATTGCGGCAATCACGGAAAGTGTTTCGTGGGGATCGCGAACCTGCACGGTGTCGACGCCCAGCTGAAACGCGGGATAATCGTTCCCGCCCGGGAAGATGGCATCGCCAATGAACATCATCTTGCTAAGAGCGATGTTGCTGATCGCGCTTAGCTTTTGGAGGCCATAAGCCTTGTCGACGCCAGCTCGGGTGATATCGATCGAAGTCGCACCGCCCATATTGATCGAAAGCCCGGGGAGCCGCTGCTGAAGATCGGCCTGTATGATCCTTCGCTTCGCAAAATCGGGATCCCACTTCTCCTTGGCGGAAATGGGCGCCTCCTGACCGAGCGCGGAAAACGTGATCTGACTTCCGCGATCCTCGATACGCGCACCCCAGGTCTGCTCAGGAGTAAAGCCGGTCGCGTCGAGTGCTTCGTCGAAAGCCTTCAAGATCGACGCCTTCTGAGCATCATCGAACAGCTCGGCATAAATCGTGACCCAACGCCCCGCATCATGACGATACAGCTTGGTACCCGTGGTGGGCATCAACCACAGGCGATCCAGAGCAGCATCTTGAGGAAGCCGGCTCGCAATCTGCTTTTCAAACTGCGGCCAGTCACCGCCTGATATGATAGCGACATCCGCAACGCCCAACAGCTTTGCGAGCGCGGCGCCCATCGGCTCACCGAGCGGCTGCTTGCTCTCGGCCAGAGTGCCATCGAGATCAAAGGCGACGAGGTCTTTCATTCAGCACTCCAGGACAGGGGCTATCAGGCGGGCACGCAGAGGCTGGTCGCAAAGTGCGACCCTGCGCAAGGCAAAGTCATTCGGTGTCAGAAGGCGGTGACGTGTCGATCCGTTTGGACAACCCAAAGGCAATCTCGTCTTCGTTGAGACCGACAAGCTGATGCCCGACCTGACTCTCAAGCAGCCAAGGATGCGGCGTGAACACCGCCAGCAACTCGACGTCATCGACCGCGCAACCATTTTCATCAAAAGTGACGATCGCGTCACCGTCTCGGACATTCACCCAATAATGCGAAAAGGCGACCATACCGTCCCGACGATCGATCGTGCACCGCAAGTATCCGGCAATATCGAATATCTCAATCTTGCTACCTTGCTCGACCGCCATCCCAATCGGCATTTTGGACCCTCAACCAGCTGTGCAGTGGCTCATTCACCATGTGATCCAGATCGGCAATTGCATATCCCGCACTCGGGCAGATCGTTGTTCGCTGCAATCGATCTGGTCCAACGAGGGTACGCAAAGCATGCTGATGATGGCTGGCGAACGCCTAGTAGGATCCCTTCGCCATGAGAACACTGGGAACCGTCATGACGATGATCCTCAGATCGAGAAAGGTAGACTGGGAACGGCTATAGGCGACGTCAAAGGCAACGCGACGGCGATAGGTCGTATCGTTGCGACCACTAATCTGCCAAAGGCCCGTAATACCAGGCCGCACGCTGCAATAATGTTCGAAGTAGCGCCCGTAGCGCGCAGCCTCAGCATGCACGATCGGGCGAGGGCCCACGAGGCTCATTTCGCCGCGAAGCACATTGATCAGCTGCGGGAGTTCGTCAAAGCTGCTCTTACGGAGAAAGGAGCCGATCCCAACAATACGTGGATCGTTGCGCAACTTATGGTCCCGCATCCACTCTTCACGCGCTGACGGATCGTTTGCGAGAAGTTCTGCAAGCCGCTCTTCGGCGTTCGTCGCCATCGTCCTGAACTTCAGGCAACGGAAAATCTTGCCATGCCGGCCGATCCGGTTCTGCACGAAGAAAATCGGCCCCGGATCACTGACGAATACCGCTACCGCCACGATCAGCATGAGCGGGAGAAGGAACAGCAACGCGACGGTCGCCAACATAATATCAATCGCCCGCATGGCGACCCGATCCATCCCGCTACGCACCCTATTTCGCCGAACGCTTACTGCATATCGGGGATCAAACGCCTGGAAGCTGAACTCACTGTTCATAGCAGCCCCATTCCCTCTCTGTTGCAGCGCAAAATTAGCGCAAAGTCGAATGGAGGGGGAGTCCTTTATGCGACGTTAACCAAGGTTTTTCCGCTGGTCGACGTTTAATCGTCCCATCCCGACACAAGAACGGACCGTCGCTTGGCAACATTCGACTCGCGAAAGGCAAAACGTGCCTAGTATTGGCGCGATTACATCGCTGTAAATCCTGCCTGTGCCGACAAGTCGCTCGCCGAGTCGGAAAGGCATGGTTAGACGGTTTAGCCCGAGTCAAAGTTGCCAGCATGACTGCACTACATCCCGAAACTGGGACGCGATTTATGGCGCAGTCGAGCGATTTTTCGCTGCACCGCAGAGCAGCGAGGTGGCGGGCGACGCCTGCGTATCTGGCATGTCGATTAGCTCGAGCAAATAATGACGACATACTGCCCCCATGAAAATCCAGCGTTAAATTGCTAGCCGCCAATCATGACAGACTTTGTTTCCAGGCTCGCAGGCGGCCACGGGGCTTCCCAACCCGTGCACGCACCGCCGCCGCAATACGGCCGGCCCGCAATTTTGTTCCGTTACCGCAACGCAATATTTGCTATCGCTCAACGAGAGGCAGTGCTGCGAGAACGCGATGTTGTCGCGCCAGCGCCGAGCCGCAGCCGCTGCGCCTATAGCGAGCATCCGACGCAAACCACTCAGGCGCTCTAAGGCTGTGCTGGCGACGTTCTGAAGACCGCTCGATGGTGCCGACGACACTTAGCTCAAAGCGACATGGCGAGTAGAGCGTTCTGGCAACCGCCAGCCACCGCCCCTAATTCATGAAGATCTGGTAAAAAGATCGACCGAATCACGGTGACACGTAAGGCAGAATGCTCTAGCGCAGCATGTGTGTGAGATAGAGCGCACCCTTTTTCATCGGCCAGGGATATGGCGATTAATCGTCTGTTCACGCACTAGTCCCTGGACCGTTCGCGCCATATCTCCGACAGGACGGTAACGTTCGTCCCCAAAAAGGCTAGATTGGCGGAGTTCCGAAACGTGCTAAGTCTGAAGCGATGCCTTATGGCCATCGGGGTTGCAGGTTCGCTCACGTTCTCCGTTGGCGCTCACGGGGCAACTTTTCCGGCGGCAGATCTCCACCTGTCTGCGGGTGCGAATGGCGACCTATCGGGATTTTTTGGCAACAGCGGTCTCAGCGCGGGCGATTTTACCGACACCTACACGTTCGTCCTTGATTTCCCAGGCATTGGGAATGCTAGCGTCATCACAACTACGACCCTGGCTCAAGGCCCAACCGACCTCGATATCCTTTCGCTTCGGTTTAACGACATAGTGGCAACGCCAGTAGCGGTGGGCACGAATGAATATGCCTTCACGCAAGGCGTGCAGATCGTTCCTGGCGCCACGAACCGCATCGTTATTCAGGGCATGTCGCGTGGCAACGGTTCCTACGCAGGGACTTTGACCGTCCGATCGAGTGCGGCACCTGAGCCGACCACCTGGGCGATGATGCTGATCGGTTTTGGAGCTGTCGGCCTGCTCGTAAGGCGATCGCAACAGCGTAACGCTCTTAGTTGCGGTTGAGTAGGCCTTTCTCTGCCCCCGATTGTGCTTCAGGCGCATAGCGGCAAGGGCAAAGCGCCTCCGGGCGGAGGCATATACGGTTGGAAGTGTGGCGAGCACGGGCCGTGGGCGCGCTGATTGCCTGACAGGCACGAACATTCGAACGATCAGCCTGTCCGCGACCTCCAAAAAGGCCAGTGTGGCCTGGTTGGATAAGCTTTGGCTTGATCCACCCACGCTTCGTCGCGCCTATGGCAAAAAACCGCTATTAACCATGTCGCACTCTTTGTTAATAGACTGTAACTGCAGAGGCCATGGGGAGCTGATGCGGGGTATTGGGGGTCACATGGACGTTCGGTTTCGCGGTTGCGTTGTTGCACTTTGATGCAACATCACCTGCTGCCACAATGACTTAAACGCAGTTGACGGGTCGGACGGTCCGTCAAGATGCGCTGCGCGAAGTGAAGGAAACGTTGTTTTCCGCTGTGGGGGGTTTCGATGTCGGTCCACTGGGTAAGTGGCAGCTTTGCTGTCGATATAGGTCTGAGGTCTTGCGACCTGAGCGTCCCGCTTCGTCCAGCTACGACACAGGGCTCGTGTGCAACCGGTTTCAAGACGGTCACGGTTCGCCTTGCGGAAACGGACGACCAGCGCAATTCGGCGCGGATGTTGGTCAACCGGCGTTATGCCTGGCGCGGTTATGGCGATCAGCATCAGATCCCCGCACAATCCTCGCATATGACCTTCACAGCGTCGAGCGACGACGGGGTTTTCGGCACGATCACCCTGGGTGTGGATTCGCCGGCCGGCTTGGCTGCGGACGATATCTTCAAGGGTGAGATTGACAACTTCCGCAACGTACCGGGCGCCAGGGTCTGCGAGCTCACCAAGCTCGCTTTTGACGCCGATATGCCGTCAAAGCCGATGCTCGCCGCGTTGTTCCACATCGTATTCATCTACGGCTATAATGAGCATCGCTGCACCGACCTTTTCATAGAGGTTAATCCACGCCACCGCCGCTTTTATCAGGCCATGCTTGGTTTCAAGCCGGTAGGCGAGGTCAAGACTAACCAGTCGGTCGGCGCTCCTGCGGTTCTGATGTGGCTCAAGGTCGACGATATTCGCAAAGCCATCGACGCCCATGCCGGACACCGCCAGGAAAACAGCCGATCGCTCTATCCTTTCTTCTTCTCCGAAAAAGAGGAGCAGCGGATTTTCACCCGCCCCGCATTGGCAACAATGGATCGGGTAGCAGCTTAGTCGCCTTTTACGATGAAACCTTTCTGCCCCCAAATCACAATAGGCGAGACAGCGCGAGGGTTGAGCCGGCAGCGACCCACGTTGCGCACCTAACTTCCACGACATGACCGGCATGTGGCCTGCCGCCCTGGTTTGCCCACAAGGCATATTCAAGATATCGCGGCGGGCGAAACACTGCATCGAAAACTGGATCAATCCGGCGCGAGGACCAACCCGCCCGGCTATCGGCAACAAATTGGGCCTGCCCCACAAAACTTCTGATCGCACCGCCCTTCGCTCGCGTCATGTGATCGCAATCCGATGACAAAAGGTCGCCATTCCTTCTATGCTGGTCTGACATACAGCGCGTCGGATCAAGGAGCCTCCACAACTCATGAGCTGGGTCCTTCCTCGGATATTCGCGGCCATTGCCGCCACCGCCTCAACTGGGGTCTTTGCCGCCGGCGCGATGTCGGTCCGTCAGTTCACGGATAGCATCGGCGTTAACACGCATTTCAACTATTCGGACGGTGGCTATGCGAATTGGCGGCAAGTCATCGGAGCGGTCAGGTATCTCGGCATTGATCACGTCCGTGACGCTGCGCCAAGGCCCGGTGGTGAGGGGCAGCAGGGTCTTGCTGAGGCAGCGAAGTCCGGCCTCAAGTTCATGTTCATCGTTTCTGGCGGTGCAGCACCCGAAGATCGGGTTACCAATCTGATGGCGTTCCGAGCCCGCTATCCCCGGTCAGTTGCGGGAATCGAGGGGCCGAACGAGGTGAATAATTCTCCAGTCACGTTCGCTGGAATACGTGACATCAAGGGCAAGGAATATCCGGCGACGATCGCCTATATGTCCGCGCTGCGACGAACCTTAAGGGGGTCGCCACTCGCTGATCTGCCACTGCTGGCACCTTCATCGATCGGCCCGACGAAGATTGTGGAGCCGAGCGATGTCGACGCAGGCAACATCCATGCTTATCCCCAATCCGATGAGAGCCTAGCCTCGAAGGTGGCCGGAATGGTCGAGCGCCAATCTCATATGGTCGGTGGTGGCAAGCCGATATACTTCACGGAAATGGGGTATAATGATCTCAGAGCGGACCCTACAAAGCGCACCCAACAGACCTTGAAATGGCTCACTACAAATGCCGCTATAGGGGTCAGGCGATCCTATATTTACGAGCTCCTGGATGCCTATCCTGACCCTTCCGGAAAGAGCTACGAAAAGCATTGGGGCCTTTTCGATCGTCAGTTCGTACCCAAGCCGGTTGCGCGGGCCCTCCATAACCTGATTTGGATCCTGGGTGATGACCGGGGTGCCCAGCGCCCGATCGGATCTTACGTGACCGCCGCCCCTTCCGGTGCCGAGATCCTTCAACTGAATCGCTCGGACGGACACATCTTCGTGCTGCTGTGGCAGAATAGCGATGCTGCAGTCGGTTCGATCCCACTCAAGTTGAACCGACCGGCGAACTACAGGTTTTACAATCCGCGTCTTGACCTTGGCCCGTTGAAAACGGGTAAGGGGGACGCGATCGACGTTGAGACTGGAGACGATCTCGTCGTTATCGAATTATGGGGTTGAGAAAGCTCGAGCCCGGCGACGACAAGGCTCACCCCTATGTCAGCCTCCAAGGGACGAGGCATTAATGACCAGAATGCTGCGTAGAAGGAGCTGGCACGGTCCGAAGATTAAACAGACATTCTAGTGTTTGCTACAGCATGCGACCGCCTTGATCGCGGATGCATCGAGGGTACGGGCCGCCATCAAACGGACGGCCCGTGCTCGGCCCGTCCAGACTTAAAGCGCGCCTCCTCGTCGAAGTAGTAGCCGCCCGGCACGCCCTCTTTGCTCAAGACAAATTGCCACACCTGGATGAAGCGACCACGGAACCCTGCCGCAGACGACAGCAGGTAATAGGACCACATCCGCTTGAAGCGCTCGTCATAGTCGCCTTCCAGCTCGGGCCAGGCAGCCATGAAGTTGTCATACCACGCCATCAATGTTGGGTCATAGTTCACACCAATGTTCTGAAGATGCTCGACCGTGAGGCGGTTCTCCATTGGTGACGTAATCTGTGCGAGCGAAGGCACGTGTGCGCCCGGGAATATGTACTTGTCCAGCCACGGATTGAAGAATTTCGAATCGTTGAAGCCGATGGTATGCAAAAGCATCAGGCCATCATCGGCCAGAGCTTCGGTCATCTTCTTCATGAAGATATCGTAATATTGCAATCCTACATGCTCAAACATGCCGATCGAGACGATACGATCATATTGTTCGCTGAGATTACGGTAATCCATATATTCCAGCGACACCGGCAGGCCGGCACAACGCTTGTTTCCAAGGTCGATCTGCTCCTTGGATACGCTGATACCAGTTACGCGGACGCCATATCGCTCTGCGGCAAACTTCGCGAAACTGCCCCAGCCGCAACCGACATCGAGAACATGCATGCCCGGCTCGAGCTTCAATTTGCGGCAGACCAGATCGAGCTTGGCCTCCTGGGCCGCCTCGAGTGTGGTCGCATGTTTCCAGTAGGCGCAGGTATAAACCATACGCGGATCCAGCATCTTTTCGTAGAGCTTATTACCAATATCATAGTGCTTGGCGCCGATATTGTAGGCGCGCTTGTCAGACCCAGCCGGGAGGAGCTTTGCTCGCATCGCGGTCGCAAGAAAACGAGCGCTCTTGAGTTGCCGGCTGACCTTATGCCGCGAAGCAAACAGCTTGACGAACATGACGTCGAGTGCGTCGCAATCCCACCAACCATCAACATAGGCTTCGCCGAGACCAAGCCGTCCGTCTTTCAGAAAGCGGGCAAAAAATGCCTCATTGTTGACGCGAATGTCGTGCGGCCGCGATCCACCGACAATGATATCGGCGCTCGCGAGAATACCCGTTACCTCGTCGCGATAGCTGCTCATTGATGATCCTTTCTCACCAAGATTCTTAGAATGCTGTCATCTACGGAATACCCAACGCAGGATCGTGCAAACGGCACCATTTCCGCCACCACCTGCCGTTATGATCTTTTAGATCACGCCGGGTCCGCCCTCACGATACGAAGTGCGTCTCGATACGAGAAGCGTTCCAAAACTCCCGGATGGTTGTTTCGTGTCCGGCATAGAAAGCATCTGGTTAACAAATAATGTAGTTAATGTTCGACTGCTCGCCGAGCTTCAATTTTTTTGGAGCTAAGGAGGGCAGGCGGGTTGGCTTCCGCCATTGGCAAGCCTGGACAGGCTTCACTGCAACGGCTCTGACTGAAACAGGCGAAGAGCGTTTGTGATCGGGAAAGGTGGAACCGATCCTTCGCAGCGTATCCGCTTCAGACCGGCTCACTATCAAAGCGCAGCTTATCAGCCGCGAGAAGCGTCAGGTGATACAAGCGGGTTGAGGGCCGACGTTGTCGTACTCCGAGAAACCCCTGGTTCGCCGCACAAGGCAGTGCGAGCTTGCCCTCAACACTAACAACGAATTGGATCAGGCTTCTTTTGTGGCGAGATCTTGGGCTGGCAGAACACCGAAGAATGGATCGTTGGCCCCATGTTCCCGCCGGGTACCGGACAAAACGAACCGGAGATAGTCGCGATGACCTGAGAATACGCGGTCGCTTCGAACCAGGCCCTCGGCTTCAAAGATCCGATGCACCTCCGGAAGCGCACCAAATGACACACCGGGAAAATAGTGATGGTAGGCGTGCATCGTGAAATTGAGGTTCGGCAGAAGCAGCGCACCGAGCCTCGACTTCAAAATGATGGGTGACGTCTCTTCGACATTGGCGCCTTCATCACCATAATAATGCTCGCAGATCGCCCCCCACCGCACGATCATAGGGAGGACCGTCAGGAGCGGCAGGACCCACAAAGTGAGAAAATAGAACCAGCCGCCGCACAGCGTCAGAAGGGTCGCGATTGCGACAAAATATGCCGGCCTCACCCACTTCGGCAGCGGGAATTTGCGCTTGAAGGGCTTGGCCTTCTCCCGCGTAGGCTTCTTCGTGAGGGCGAACTTGATGAAGCTGAGCCCGATCAGATCCTGCAGAAACAAGCCCGCAAGCTTGCGGCCAGACATAGGGAACTCCCAGTCCGGTCCGCTCTTGCGCAGAAAATCGGGATCCTCCGAAGTAAAGTAGTTGCGATGGTGGCTGAGGTGGATCGACGCATAATCCTCCACCGTCACCGCGAGCAGCGGATAAGCGCCGAAAACATTCACGATCAAATCGCCAAGCCGCGAGTTGAGACCAAGATAATGCGTCTGCTCATGGATGAGCAAGGCGAGAAGGTTCTGCCTTGTGGCAACGATGCAGATCGCGAAGATATAGGCGAACGGGTGATCGAAATATATCGCCGTAGCAATCGCGGTCGCGACCACGGCCCAGGTGCCCGCTAAGGTTCTCAAGAACCTAGCCGGACGAGGTCCAGACAGACTTTTGATTTTCGCCTTTCCAGCGGGGGACAGTCGTGAAACCAGATCCATCATTCACCTATTCGAGAAGCAGCCATTTCATGCCGACGCTCGTGTCGTCCCAGGCATGGGTTCGACCCCGGCCTCGACCAAATAGGAGATGCACATGAAAAGATAGTTAACGCCGTCGCAACGCTGTCCGCGAGGTGTCCGGCTGTCAAGCCCGTTGGCATTCGGTCGGCAAGCGATTTGGCCTAGTACGGCGCAGCGCGGGACCTGCGACGACCGTCAAAGTCCGATGGACGGCCCGCCCGACATTCGATAGGTCTTCGTGGGAGGGCTGTTTTGCAACGTCATCGGCGAAGTTCCGACTTCCTGCGGGCGATATAAGACTGGTCCCGAGTACGTCTCGCGGGCCTGCTAATTCACTATGGCTTTGGTCATTCGAGTAACGCTGAGGATGATAATATGTGGCGCTATGCTGTAGTTGCGGTTGCTTCGTTGTCGCTGGCGGGATGTGAAGATAAGCCGGATGGGCAGGTGATCGCCACGGTCAACGGCGAAGAGATCACTCGTCCTGAGCTCAACGCGATCCTGTCGACGGTAACGCCGGATGAAAAGCAGGACGCGAAAACTCTCCAGAACCTCGTTCTCGACGACATGATCCAGAAGCGGCTCTTGGCTCAGGCAGCCAAGGAAGAAGGACTCGATCGCTCCCAGGACTACCTCCTGCGATCACGCGCAGCTAACCAGGCCCTGCTCATCGATGCCTATGGAAAAAAACTGCTTTCCGGGGTGAGCAAGCCTTATGACGCCGATGTTGAAGCTTACATGCGAGCCAATCCCTGGCGGTTTTCCCAGCGTATTGTCTACCGTATGGACCAGATCCGTATAGGCTTGGGTGACTTCCGGCCAGAGCTGGTGGATGGCGCCGCACGGTTGGACGACGTCGCATCGCGCCTAGAAAGCCAAGGTATAGCATTCCAGCGCGGGGGCATAACGGCAGATTCGGCGACATTCACCAAAAGCGATTTTGACAAAATCAACGCACTTCAGCCCGGAGAAGTATTCAAGGTCCCGCAAGCTGGGATGATGCTGGTTAGCGCCGTCGTGCAAAGGCAGCCTTCGCCGCTGGAGGGCGAAAAGGCCTTGCAGGTCGCGCGAAATCTTCTGCAGACTGAGGCCGGACGGGACACGCTGAAGAATCGGGTTGCTGCCTTAAAAAAGAGTGCCAATATAGAATATCAGCCCGGTTTCGCGGCCCCCAAGACTTCCCGATAGTTTTGGCGGTTCGAGTAAAGCCGTTTCAACTCGCAAATTTGAGCCTGGACTTGAGCTTAATCAGGTCTAGGCTTTTATTTTCCTGAGAGAGCTGACGAGCGTCTCCTCGACAGCCCTCGATGCTCTCGCCGCTAGGCTGCCTATGCCTCAAAATCCAGGCAGAACGGTGGCAGATTTCGCGCCGCAACCCAGCAGGCTATGGTGATCGATCGGGCCGAAAAGCCCTGGCGGGTATCGCTGCAGTTCGATGAAGTGGGCATTATTTGCTTTCTAAACGCAAAATTGCGCGAATTTTACACGATCGAGACGGATCGATCCTGCCGCGATGCAACCAAACATCAGGTCGCTAGTTTGAGGCGTTGCAACCGCCATATCCGTCGCCGTTATTGGACGAAATTGTCAGTAAAAAATCTGCTCAGCACTATACTTAGTATTAAGATTTCGCTAACGACTCGATTGCGTCTCATTACGCGTGATTCGCCGGTTGCAGCCGGGCAATGGTTTGGGAGGTTGAGTATGGCTTTGAAGCATAAGATTCTGGGAGCGATGGGAGCGGTTGCTCTTTCCGTCGCATTCTCGGGCGCGGCGCATGCCGACACCACCTACAATGTGAACGACGCCAGCGGCGTGTTCACCGCCACGTCGGATGCAAACGGCGTTATCTCGGCCTCGTTCGACCTTAATGGTCTGCCGGCCGGCACGTTCACCGACACGTTTCAGTTCCGCGTTCCGGTGAACGGTACGGGTACGGGTTCGCTGAACACCAGCGGTCGGTTGAACTCCGCTAACGACCTCGACTTCATCAGCGTCTTCGTAAATGGTGTCGAAGCCACTTACACGCGGCTGCAGAACGGTGCGGTCGAGTTTGCTTCGATCACGGATCTCCCGGTTCTGGCCGATCCGTTCATCAACCAGATTGTGGTGACTTACACCTCGCGCGGTAACGGCGCGTTCTCCGGCGTGGCGACCTTTACGCCGAACGCGGTGCCTGAAGCCGGCACGTGGGCGATGATGATCATGGGCCTCGGCGCGATCGGCGGCGTCGCTCGTCGTCGTCAGCGGAACTCGGCGTCGCTCGCGACCGCCTAATTCTGCTTCTCAGCAAAAAATTGCCACTGGTGAGATGTCTCGCCAGTGGCTTTTTTTTATGCCGTGCATTCTCTCATGATCCGGCAGTCGTTTCTCATCGATCCCTGGTGATGGAAGGTCGATTTCTGATCATTGGTAGAGCCGTAACAAATCGTTGAGGCTTCCTGGGTTAGCGTTGCGCGCCGACATGGCGTGGCGAGGAAACTATTTCCAAACCACGCATGACAAGCTGCGGACGAACCTAGGCTGCAACCGGCGCTCCGCAGCTTGTCATGCACCACCGTGCCAACTCGGAGCCTTATCCTTTGCCCGCCTTCCAATGTGCTGCTAACCTGCCTGGGTGGCAGCGACAGACTTACGCGGGCACGAATTGATTTTCCACATGCCGGGGTATTATGGAAACCGTCTATGACTGGGGCACTGTCGCCATCTTCGCAGGCCTTGTCGTTCTTTTCATGCAAAGGTCGAGCTCGCCCGATCCGTCGGACTCTCTCTGGCAATATCTGATCGCGAGCGTCGGCTGCGCAACGGCAAACTGGCTCGGCAACCGCGCGTTGAAGCTGGGCGATGCCACCAGCCATCTGTTGGCGATCGCAGTCCTGATGGGAACGTTGTTTTTCATTTACCGCGTCCTCAAACCATTCGATAATTTCAAGAAGTAGGGGGACTGCCGGCATCGCTCGCGCGATCCAACCTGCAGCGCTTGCAGGCTGCTGTGATGGCAAGAGCATAGCGTTGACCCGAGTATGATCCTGCGCTGTGGTGGCGCGAGATCCTTCGCCCGGGAAAGGTAATAGGATAATATGCTGAGTCGGGGGTTTGCATCAGTGAAGCAGTTGCGGTGGATCCTGGCTTGCGCGGTCATCAGTTTGCCGACCGAAAGCGCGCTTGCCCAACTCCAGGGCGCACCGGTCGAAGGGCAGGGCGTGGTCGCCGGCGGCTTCCGATTGATACCCACTCTGACCTTCGGAACGACCTTCGACGACAATGTCCTCCTGAGAGACCGCCGCGGCTCGGATGTGGTGGGAACGGTAGCGCCCAGGGTCAAGGCGACATCAACCTGGTCGAGCAATCAGCTCACGGTCGACGCCTCGTCACAACATCGCCGCTATGCCAAGCGCAGCAGCCAGAATAACGACGCCTATCGCGTCAAGGCGAACGGGAGGCTCGATATAACGCGCACATTTCCCGTTAGCGGCGCGTTTAGCTATGGCCGCGAAGTCGAGGAGCGTGGCAGCCTCGGCGACGATCCCGACTTCGACCGTTACGTCAAATATCAGCTCATGACGGGTTCGCTATCCGCGAGCAAGCAACTCAATCGCTTCATCGTTTCAGCCAATATCGGCCGTTCGCGCTATCGATATAGCGACGCGCGGGAGCGCGGAATGATCGTCGACCAGTCCTTCCGCGATCGAACGATCGACACGTTTGGAGGGCGTCTTGCCTATCAGGTAGGACCTACGACAAATGTGTTCGTGTCGGGCTCCTATAACGAGGTCGATTATGCCCGCCCCAATCTTGGTCGGGATCGTTCATCAAAAGGCGCCACCGCTATGGGTGGCGTCGGCTTTGAACTGACACGTCTTCTCCATGGCGAAGTTTCGCTCGGATATATTCGGCAGGAATTTGACGACCCGCAGTTCACCGATTTTGCCGGACTGAATTATAATGCGACCATAAGTTACGAGCCGACTGCGCTCACGAGCTTTTCGTTCGGGGCTCGTCGGTCTCTCACGGACAGTGCGCAGCGCGACGTGCCGGGTGTCATGGTCAGCACATTCAGTCTGAACATGAACCATGAACTATTGCGGACGCTGATCCTGACAGGAAATGTTCAGCTTGAAAGGCGCAACTTTCGCGGCATCGACCGCTCTGAGTCGTATTGGTTGTATGGGATAAGCGCGCGGCGCATCGTTAATCGCTTTCTCTCGGTAGCACTCACATACAACCGGCAGGAGCGCTCATCGTCAGGTGTCATAATCGGACCCAATTTTCGCAACAACCGCGTGTCATTAAGTATGATCATTACGAAATAGCCAATTGCTGCGTTGCATCATGCGGGCATGCCTTGGTATCAGGAGCCGCATTGGCGGTAGTGGGTTAGATCAGCGTGAACAATGAGATTACTCTCTACCGGGATCCCGAGCTGGCGTCGCAGAACCTCGCCCTGACCGGGGGCTCCGCTCAAGCCACGACCGACGATCGCGTCAATTTTGGCGCTATTGCCAGCATCTTGCGCCGCCGGCGCACTTTGTTCCTGTCGATCTTTCTGGCGATCTTTGCGTTGGGCGTGATTCTCACCGTCACGCAAACTCGGATCTATTCCGCCTCGGCGCAGGTTGTCATCGACACGAGCAAGGAGCAGGTCGCTCCGGGTAATCAGGAGGAGGTTCTCCAGCAGGGAGCCCTGTCGTCTGCGCAGGTCGATACCGAGGTTCTGATCATCTCGTCGCGCGCGATGGCCAACAAGGTTGCCGAGAGCCTCAATCTTTACAAGTCCGCGGCCTTCGATCCCAGCAACGTGCAACCGGGCAAGCTTGCGCGTTTGCGCTCTTTTGTAACCGGTGCGCCGCTTCCGGTGTCACGTCGTGCCTACGATGCCCAGGCCCAGCGCGAATTCGTCATCGACGTCCTCCAGCGAGGCCTCAAGGTAACGCGCACAGGCGTCACCTATATGCTAGTCCTATCTTACGAATCCGCTGACCCCGATTTCGCGGCAGCCGTCGTCAACGAATATGGACGTCAATATGCGCTCGATGCGCTGGCCCGTAAGCGCGAAGCCAACCAGAATGCGCTGACCTTCCTTTCCAAGCGTTTGGACGGCCTTCGCAAACAGGCACAGGCGGATAATGAGGCGGTTCAGCAATATCGCGTCGCGCATAATCTGCTCAGCGTGAATGCCGCGCAGCTGACCGAGCAGGAAGTTTCGATCTATAACCAGCAGGTGGCCGGCGCGCGTGCCGCGGCAGCGGAAGATAGCGCGCGGCTCGCCGAAGCGCGCCGGCAGATGCGCAATGGCGCCGCCGGAGAAGACGTCGGTGAGTCGCTTCAGTCAGGCGTTGTGGGGTCGCTCAAGACGCAAAGGGCCAGCCTCGCTTCCGAACTCGCAAATCTGGAATCACGCTACGGAGAGCGGCATCCTGAGGTCGTCAAAACCAAGAACCAGCTTGCTGAGATTGACAGGTCGATCCGTGACGAAATCGGCAAGATCGTCTCGGGTCTCAATGCGCGCGTCAATGTTTCGCAGCAGCGTTTGAATGCGGTCGGGTCAAATCTTAGCGGCGCCCGCAGCACGCTGGGAACAAGCAACAAGGCGCTGGTCGGCTTCGCGGAGCTGAGCAGCAAGGCCGAGACTTCGCAGGCGCTCTACACCGCCTATCTCGATCGCTATAAGGCTGCCGCAGCGCAAGACGGCACCGAAAAAGCCGAAGCGCGCGTGATCTCGTGGGCCCAGGTGCCAAGTCAGCCCAGCAGCCCTAAGGTGACGCTTAATATCGTGTTGGCGGGCCTTCTCGGTATGGGCGCTGGCCTTATCTCCGCTTTTCTCGCCGAACTCTTCTTCACCGGTCTGACGACCGGCGAAGATGTCGAGACACGGGTCGGCGTCCAGTATCTCGGGTCTATCCCGCTGCTCGGGTCGCTGGGCAAAGGCAAAGGCCCCCCGATCGATGCGATAGTCGAGAAAGAGAATGTCGCATTTGCCGAGGCGTTCCGCGCATTGCGAGCAGCGATCGGCTATTCCAGCGATGTGCACGCCCAGGTCGTGCTGATCACATCGGCCCTACCCAAGGAAGGCAAGAGCACAATCTCCGCCTGCCTGTCGCGGATCGCGGCGCTGGAGAACGAAAAGGTGCTCTTGATCGATTGCGATCCGCACCGGCGCAGCGTGAATTCGATGATCGTGGAACGGCGAGATGCTGGCCTCTTCGAGGTTTTGCGCGGTGACGCGGAGATCGAGGATGCGCTTGTACTCGACGAGGCGAGCGGCGCCTGGCTCCTGCCCTTTAACGACACGCGCACGCAAAGCAGCGACATCCTCGCCGGCGACGCGATGGCCGCGCTCATTCAGAAGTTGAGAGCCGACTTTACTTACATCGTTCTGGACGGGGCGCCGGTGCTGCCGTCGGCGGATACGCGCATCCTTGCGACGATTGCCGATGCGGTGGTGTTCGTCGCACGCTGGCGCAAAGTGACCGATCATGCGGTTAAGAGCGCGCTCAAACTCCTTCCGCGTGGCAGGATTAACATGGCGGGTATCGTGCTCAGCCAGGTCGATATCCGCAAGCAGGCCCGCTTCGGTCATGGCGATGCGTCCTACTATTTCAACCAGTATAAGGAATATTATAGCTGATTGGGGCGCCAGCGATGACCACTTTGCGAACGTTCAAACGCGTTGCGATTATCCATTATTGGCTGGTGGGAATGCGGGGAGGTGAGCGCGTATTGGAGCGCCTCATCAAGTTGTTTCCCAATGCTGACATCTTCACGCATGTCTATGTTCCGGAAGCAACCTCCGCTCTGATTAAGAGTCGTCCGATCAAGACGACCTTCATCAACCGTCTGCCGGGTGCGGCTAAACATTATCAGAAATATCTGCCACTCATGCCGCGCGCGCTCGAGGAGCTCGACCTGCGCGGTTACGACCTTGTGATCAGCAGCGAATCCGGGCCGGCCAAGGGCGTTATTGCGGCGCCGGATGCCTTTCATCTTTGTTATTGTCATTCGCCAATGCGGTATCTTTGGGACCATTATCACGATTATAAAGACAGCGCTGGCGCTCTGACCCGCCGCGTCATGCCGTTCCTGTTTCACAGCCTGCGCGAGTGGGACACCAGTTCTGCAGCGCGCGTGGATGCCATTGCGGCAAACTCGCATTTCATTCGCCAGCGCATTCGTCGCGCCTGGGGCCGCGATGCGAGCGTGGTGTTCCCGCCGGTCGAAGTCGACTTGTTCAAGGCTCGAAGCGACATCGAGGACCGGTATCTGTGGGTTGGTCAGATGACCCCGTACAAGCGCGCGGACCTCGCGGTGGAGGCATTTAACGAGCTCGGCCTGCCTCTCCTCATGGTCGGTCAGGGTGAGATGGCGGCTAAGCTGAAGGCCCAGGCCAAGTCGAATATCACCATCATTCCCAAGCTCAATTTCGATCAGTTGCGCGAAGCCTATGCGCGCGCACGCGGTCTAATTTTTACGCCGGAAGAAGATTTCGGAATTGTGCCGGTCGAGGCAATGGCGTCAGGGAGGCCGGTTCTGGCATATGGCCGGGGCGGGGCGCTCGACACCGTCAAACCCGACGTCAGCGGACTGTTCTTTGAAGAGCAGTCAGCATCATCGCTGATCTCCGGGATCGAGAGAATGGAGCGTTGGCTACCCTCGTTCGATCCTGACGCGGCGATCGACCACGCCCGCCAATTCGCGCCAGACAATTTTGATAAGGGCATTCTGGCCTGCCTGCCATGATATTGGCCACCATCAGGCCGGGGACGAATGGGTGACCGGGTGATCAGTTCGCGTCCAGCCAAGCGGATCACAGTTAGGGCGCGCCGATATCGCATCATCGCAACAGTGGCGCTCTTTAGCCTGGCGGCAGCGCTTCAGCTGGGGCGGGTCTCCTCGCTTGCTGACTTTCCCAACAATTTCGCACCTCTGATAGCGATATCGTGCGTGGTCGGAGTACTGATAGCCGTCATCGTGGAGCGACGCCTCACGCTATTGGTCGCGTCCGGCATGGTATCTGCCTTGTCGGCGCTTTGCCAAACCTTGCCCGAGTTCGTTCGTTCACCGCCGATTTTCACATCGCGACCGGCGACAGTCCGGCTCGTCAGTCTGAACATGTACAAGCAGAACGCATCACCGCTCGCGGTAGCTCAATGGATCATCAGCCAGCGCGCTGACATTGTCATTCTGCTCGAAGCGAGTGGTTTGTCCGCCGACGCTCGCAATCTTTTGAGCGCATATTTCCCTTACGGATTTGATTGTTCGAACAATGGACGGTGCTCAACGATCCTGCTGTCGAGGAGCGCGCCTCTATCAGGCGGTGGTCTGGCACGGGCCGATCCGGAAGATCGCAAGGGCGTTTCGGCGGTCTGGGGAAAGTTTCGAGATGAGCATGGCCCATTCACGGTCGTGGGTGTGCACATGCAACGGCCGCCGCCGATGGGAGATCAGGCGACCGCTATCAACGATATCGCCGCATTTCTCGATACTGTCCCACGGCGGCGGGCGATCGTAGCGGGTGATTTCAATCTGACGCCGTGGACCTTTGCGATGCGCCGCCAGGACCATATATTGAACCTGCCGCGGTTGACACGGACCAACCCGACGTGGCCGGCGCCACTTCCGCTGCTGCCGATCGATCAGGTTTATGCAGGGAGCGGATGGCAGCCGGTTCAGCTTCTACGTGGCCCATCATTGGGTTCTGATCACTATGCCGTCATAACCGATCTGGCCGCAGCAGAGGGCCCTGAGCGCTAATTTCCTCGATGAGCTCAAAGAGTCTGGCTCCGAGCTGTTCGGGATCGAAGCGGTCGCTGCGGACGCTCGCCGCTTCGCGCCAGCGACGAATATGGTGGGGCTGCAGGATCAAGGCAGCAAGCGTCTCAGCCCAGGTATCGGTGTCGCCCGCCGGCAGAAGCGCGCCCGTTATACCAGGATCGACGAGTTCCGGCACGCCGCCGACATTGCTGGCAAGAACCGGCATGCCCTGCGACAGAGCCTGGATAGCGACCCCTGGCGAGTTTTCCGCCCAAACCGAGGGAAGGCACAAAAGATCATGTTCCGCCATCAGATCTGAAACGCGCTGTTGCGAAACATGACCATGAAAGGTCAGCCACGGCCGATTGCCATAACGCTCGCGCAACATCTCGCCATCTGGCCCATCGCCCGCAATGGCCAGGGTGAATGCAAGGCCCCTGCCGGCAACGATATCCGCAGCATCCAGAAGAACGTCGACGCCCTTGGTGCGGTGAAGGCGGCCAGCGTAGAGAAAACGAGGAAGCGAACCTGCTCGATAGGGGCGGACAGGCACAGGATATCGGTTGGGATTAAAGATCACGCGCCGTGGACGCTTGCGCAGCGGCACGAGGCTTTCGACACTCTGCAGATTGGCACGCGAAGGAGAGTAAAAACCCAGTCTGCGCAATTTGCCGATCTGGCGCTGCTTCCACCAGGAAGAAAGCCGGCATTCGGTGCATTGCCGCTGGCAGGTGTGGTCCCCGCGAAACATGCCCGACCGAACACAGGCAAGCGCCAGGTCGGGCAGGGCGAAGAGGACAGGAACATCATGCCGCGCGAGCTCTGCCAGGCTGTTCCAGCCGAGACCTGCCAGGAGATGGACGCTCGCGAAGTCCGGTTTGAACTCGCGAAGGACATCGCGAACGATATCGATATTGGCTGGATCCAGGTGATCCAGAAGGTGCCACACGAGCTTCGCAGCGGCAGGCTGATTGCCATAATGTGCCATTGGGTAGGGTCGCGGCATCCTTACACGCCAGACGCGTAATCCATCCTCGATCACCCCGGTTGTTGCCGACTCGGAACCGGCGGTGGTCGTTAGGACGCCGACTTCGTGACCATGATCACGCAGCCAGCACGCCAGGTTCCAGGCGGATATCTCCGCTCCTCCCAATGCATCGGGCGGAAACAATGATGATATAATGAGGATCCGCATCACGCAGCCTGAGGTCGCAGCGCGATGTGCTTGCGCAACAAGGTCGAGCGGACGAGAATGATCGCAAGCAGGCTAAGGATGGATGCGATCGCAGTCCCTACCAGTCCGAAAGCGCTGATCAGAAGGCTCCCCAGGCCCGCCACGGCACCGACGCCGCCAATGTTGGTGAGGGCAAGCGCTCGATCGAGGCCAAGGCTGTATAATCCCGAGTTCAGAATGTCGGCGACAGGTTTCAGCAGCGAGGTCATGGTCATGAGGATCAATAGGGTGGCATTGTCGCGAAAAATCGAAAAGTCGAAGGCAGGCAGCGCGAACACCAGCACAGCGACAATGGGCGTGGCGCAGATCATTGCGAGCATCAAAGCATCCCTAGTGTCGGATACCAGTATGTGCCTCCACGACGTTACACCATGCTCTCGTAGAGCCAGCGACAATTTTGTCATGGTCAGTTGTGTCACCGCTGTCGCCGTTAGTACGTAAAGACCATGTGTGATAGAGAATATCAAAACGTAAAGGCCAGTCGCTTTTAAACCTGCAAAATGCAGGACGATGAAGCGATCGATATAGACTTGGCCATTGGCAGCAAGGTCGTTGAGATAAAGCAGCGGAGCCTGGCGCGCGCGGGCCAGCATGGCGGGCCAATCTATGCGTGTGCGTATAACCGCTCGTACATCAACGTCTCGAAAAACGAAAATCGCACAAAAAATGCATATGATCAGCGCTGCGATCCAGCAGCCCAGCATGAATGGAATCGTCCGCAATTCGCGATCGAGCAATCCAAGAATGATGAACGGGCCGATCCAGCTTGCGGAGCGTATGAACAGAAGGAAGTTGGCCGTTACCGGTCTGCGCAGATTGATGAGCATGACCTGGGTATCGAACAGGAGATACTCTAGCGTGACGATGATCATCGTCGGCCAGAAATAAGCCGTTGGGGTAGCGAGCCCCGAGAGCATGGCGGAACTCAGCACTGCCCAGGCTGCGATCGCCATACAAAGATTCAGAGCCAGCCTGTCTCGAATCAGCACATGCGCTTCGTGATCAGACAGTCCAAGCAACTCCCGATTGACGAAGTAGCTGATACCCAAACCGAGCATTGCGGGAGCGAAGCCCGCAATCCCGGTTATGATCCCGAACACCCCGACGGCTTCCAGTCCGAGCATGCGAGCCAGATAAAGGGACAGAATCAGCCGCCCTCCCAGGGAGGCGGACCGCATGAGCATGTTGGCGACCGACGTACGCCAGGTGAACAGTGCCACCAAAGCCTTGCTCCGTCAGCGCGGCCGCCGCGGCAGGCTTTTCGGTTGCTCGCGAATTAGCCGAGGCTGGCCGGGGCGCTGAGATCTCAAAGCTCCGCGTCGCGAACGGCGGCGACGAAAGCGGGGGCGCTTTTTCAGAAGCAGGAGAATACCGGCTGCAGCCACAGCCGGCCAGACCAGCAGGTTTATGACGGGCAGGCCGACGTCAACGTCGACGAGGATGAGGAGCAGCAGGATGATAATCGCGCCAGCTGCGCACAGAAAAATATAGCGCTTCTGCATCCCCCTATCCTAACTAACCGTGTTGCGACATCTGGCCGGGACCACCGCCAAGCGTCCAGCGTCGGTGCGTAGCGGGATTTCCGTTAGATCGCGAGAAGTTAATAAAGGGATCGGAAAATGCCTCGTAACCTTTTGCATGCTCATATTGTGCTCGGCATGATTGTCGCGACAGCCGGCTGTTCGACAGCGCCGCTCATGGCGCCCGATGGCCCACAAGCTCTCGCCTATCGCCTCGATGCCGGCGACAAGGTACGCCTCACGATGTTCAATGACCCGTCGATCAGCGGCGAGTTTGCGGTAACGCCGGAGGGCGATCTTTCGCTTCCCTTGATCGGCAATGTGTCCGTGCGGGGGAAGACGCTCGAAGAAACGACCGCTCTGGTGACCGAGCGCTTTGCCAGCGGCTATGTCAAAGACCCGCGAATGACGCTCGAGGTTCTGAACTATCGACCTTATTATATCCTCGGTGAGGTTTCGCGCGCAGGGGCATATCCGTTTTCAGCCGGACTGACTGTCGAGCAGGCGGTCGCGGCGGCAGGTGGCTTCAGCTATCGCGCCAACAAGCGCTACGTCTTCATCAAGAGGGCATCGGATCCGGTCGAACGTCGTGTCGATGTGAAAAATTCGAGGACCTACGTCCTGCCCGGTGACACGCTGAGGATCGGCGAACGCTATTTCTGATCGGCGATCGAGTCCGAGCCGTGCCGCGGCTCGGATCGCTTGTTGCGACGTGAATATTTGCCACTTGGTCCTGCGCGCCAATGCGGGCTGGGTGCCTTCGCTAGGCGGACATTCGCTCGTCGAAATGGCGAGGATAGAAACCAATGTTAGAGGTGGATGTTAGCGCCGTCACACCGCGGCCAAAGGTCGGCATGGTAATCATGAGGTCGTTGGGGGAGCGTGCTTCCGCAATACGGCAGGTCACGCCCACCCCGCCTTAGGCTGCAACCGGCGTAATAGGGTGTGGCCTGCCGGCTTGATCGACCTCAGGCGCGCGCCAGTTCGCTATGCGGACCAATGAGCGTGCGAGAAATGAGTATAGCGCGGCCGAGGCAAAAGAAGATAGGGGATTGCTGCACGACCGCGCTCGTCGGGCGGCCGGGCGCCGTTGCCCGACTATTTAAGCAAGGACGCGTCGGGCGAACGCCGTTGCTGCGTTGAGGCCG
The DNA here is from genome assembly GCF_004005865.1 of Sphingomonas crocodyli. Lineage (NCBI taxonomy): Bacteria > Pseudomonadati > Pseudomonadota > Alphaproteobacteria > Sphingomonadales > Sphingomonadaceae > Sphingomonas > Sphingomonas crocodyli. The sequence goes on along the minus strand of NZ_SACN01000003.1, from coordinate 45,552 downwards.
CCCTGATCGATGCTGTGGCCAGGGCCGCGCGAGGATGGGTTTCGACTGCGACTCCGGCGGCGCTCAGCGCTACCTCGGCCATCTCCATTGAGCGAAACGGGACGACCTCATCGGCGGTGCCATGGATCAGAAGGACAGGCGGACGGCTTCGAATGTCCGTCTCGAGGTCCTCGGGGGGCGACGAGCATTCCCGATAAGCCGACGATACCGGCGATGGCGTGCTAACGGCGCAGGCCGACATAGAGCGACATCATCGTGCCCGGGCTGAAGCCGACCAGGACGAGGCGGGCGCTCGCGAGTTCGGCTCGTTCGAGTTCGCTGGTAATGAACGCATCCAGGGCAGGGGCGGCGGCCGCGGCGCCGGCGGCACACTCAGCCATCGAAAAGGTTTTGATCGGCCACCACTGATAAGCCGCCGCCATACGGGGGATCTGCGACGGCGCATGATGCGCCATAAACGCTGCGTCAGGCGAGGCCAGCCGGATCATTTCAGCCCGCGCAATGAGGTCGTCGCCGTTGGAGCCGTAGTCGTGGAAAAAAATGACGAGAGCCGTGGGCTCCAAGCCGGAACGCGGGGGCAGGCGGGGCCATCAAGCAGCACGACATTCCTTTCAGACCGGGCAACTGATCCGGCGGCTGCTCGCCCACAAGGCAGCTGATGCCGTAGCCTTCATCACGGTTCAGCGCGCGGGCAAAGCAAGGTCATCGTACGGCCAGCCCCGCGGTGCTGAGGATCGAACGACTGACCCCAGCCGTTATAGCTTTTGGACAATCAGAAGAACGAGGATGCCGAATGCCGACGATCTGGAGCGCTGCCGCAGCTGAGTTTGCTGCGTCGGCTGCGGCGCTTAACGCCCGCGCCCTTTATCGAGCTGGGCTTCTTGCTCCCGAAGAGGTCGGCGCATTGCACGAGGCCCTCGACGCGCTCGACACAGCCGCTCAGACCGACGAGCAACATGCCTTGGTAAGGTCGCTTCGTGGATGCCTTCCGTCCCATCGAGAGCCGATGGCGCCGCTATGAGGGAGGGTGCCTGGGCGCCTATCTTGGCGCTGGGCACTAAAACTGCCACAATAGCCGCTTCACCTGCTTGGCGCATGTTGCTGCGAAGGATCGCCGTTGGATTTTTTGGGCCACACCTTTATCGACAAGGTCGTTCAGTTGGACGGCCACACGTACAAGGACTGCACATTCGATGGGTGTGTCGTCCGCTACGATGGCGGCTCGATCAAGTTTGATGGAACGACGTCTTTCAGGGGCGAAAACCGCATCGAGTGGGGCGCCAACGTCGATGCCACCCACCCCTTCGCTCGATGGTTTACGGACAAAATGCGGGACGTAAGGCGTCGCGGGCTGCCAACGGCCGAGTAGCATCGCACGCATCTAGGATCTACGTATGATCTAGCTGTTAGCACCGGCGCGCTGGCGACAACGACTTATGTACATTCACGCGGCACTCCTGCGGCAAGCAACGCTGTTGTTGGATGCGGAAACTAGGAATGCTTGGGCCGCTAACGGCTGCAAATAACACTCCGAGATCGAGATCGCATGCCCGTCTTCACGGGGACCGATCGGCTCGGATCAATGCTTTAACGATCCTGCTAATGGGAGCTTCGTCACTTAAATCCCCCCCGATACTTTGTAACGGGTCTCCGTTTTGGGTTCGTCGGTTCCTGTGGCCGGGACTTCATCCCCCCCTGAGGTGTCTTTTCTCGCGACTGCTCACGGTCTGGTTGCTCGCTGTCCGTTTCGGGTCGCGTGAGAAAAAGTCGGAGCGAAGGGTTTGATAAGCACCATCCCCATTTTGCGGATCAGCAAGCAAAGCAGGGCGATGCCAATGCCCGATGCGGTTCGCCGGAAATGCCTTCGCCTCAAGTCGCCAGCATGGTCAAACACAAGGGACGGCCTTTGCCCTCTGGCATATTCCGACAACGCGCAGCCCTTCATCTGCCGATCAAGCTGAAATTGCTGGCCAGATCAAAAGTTTGCGGTGCGGGATTTCCCGGATTTGAGGCAAGGAACGGTCACTGGCATTTAGGATTTAACTAGACCAGTTCACCTATCTTCGCTGGGGACCTGCTTTGATCGAAATCGCATGGCAACAACCCTCCCTCCCAGACAAAGAGCGCTGTAACTTGGCTCTCCATGCGTTTGCTCGACTCATGAACGCCGAAGCGATGGCGTTCATTTCGAACCCATCGGGAGCGAGCATCGTATCGCAGCTGCTGGATGCTCATGACGCGGGCCGAAATGTCCATGTGGGGGAACTGACGCGAAGCTCGCAATTGTCCGTGACAGCGACACTCCGGCGCCTGGATCAGCTTGAAAAAGATGGGTTCATTCGTCGTAGCCGTGATCCGCACGACGGACGATCACGACTGGTCGCGATTACCGCCAAAGGGCGAGACTGCGCTTTGCGTGCTGCCTGGGAAATTGAAATGGCAGGTTTCGGCTATTCTGACTGACATTCCTGCCGCATTTTGCGACGCTTTAATTCGCGGCTCAAACGGACCCGATCGCGAAATCCACGCTAGGATCTAGCGCAGATGCCATCAGCGCAGCGCGAAAATGGGCTTGAGTTGCCTCATGCGGCCAACGAATAAAGTTCCCGACAGGCCTGCTTACAGTCGCCTATCGGCCTGACATCGTTCGAGCCAGGTATCCCTTCCAAGGCATCAAAATAGCCCACGAAATCGCCAAATTCTGGATCTGGACGAATCGACGCCTTCGATACATCGTCCATTTTATTTCGACTCCGCAATAATAGTCGCTAGCTGATGCTGGCACCATAAACGCGGGCAAGAATTTTCGACCAAAGTCGGGCATTCAAGCCAAATGAGACTGCTTAGCGGCCCATTAATCCTGTTCGTTTACGATACTCCAAGATTTCGATGGCAGCTTCCGGATTGAAAGGAGCCTGCCCGATGTCGCTTTTTTGGACGAACGATCATTTTGCTACGGACCAGTATGCTGACGAAACGGCCGTCTTTGAAAGCTACCCCGACCAGGAGCTTCAACTTCCGGCGAGCTCAGGCGAACTGAAGACGATCACGGTGCGGCTTGCCGACAGCGACGATCAGCGCAATTCGGCGCGGATGCTGGTCAATCGGCGCTATGCCTGGCGCGGCTATGGCGATCAGCATCAGATCCCGGCAAAGTCTTCGCACATGACGTTTACAGCGTCGAGCGACGAGGGGGTTGTGGGCACGATCACGCTGGGTGTGGATTCGCCGGCCGGCCTGGCCGCAGACGATATCTTCAAGGACGAGATCGACAGCTTCCGCAACGTACCGGGCGCAAAGGTCTGCGAACTCACCAAGCTTGCTTTTGACGCGGACGTTTCGTCCAAGCCGATGCTTGCCGCGCTTTTCCACATCGTGTTCATCTACGGCTATAACGAGCATCGCTGCACTGACCTTTTCATCGAGGTCAATCCGCGCCACCGCCGCTTCTACCAGGCCATGCTCGGCTTCAAGCCGGTGGGTGAAGTCAAGACCAACCAGTCGGTCGATGCCCCCTCGGTCCTGATGTGGCTCAAGGTCGACGATATTCGCAAAGCGATCGACGCGCACGCTGGGCACGGCCAGGAAAGCAGCCGCTCGCTCTATCCCTTCTTCTTTTCCGAAAAGGAAGAGCAGGGAATTTTCGCACGTCTCGCCGCATCAACGCGTGACACCATTCAGGCTAAGAGCGCGTATTTCGCGGCAAAGGCGAACGATCCTGCGAGCATCCCCGACACCCGCTCCTGAGCGGTGGGACGAAGATGGGCTGAGCGTGCGCACTGCGCTGCATAGCTTGCTGGTCGCGCGCCATGACTTGAAGCGGTCTCATTTCGAGATTGGGCAGGCGACGCCTGTTTGAGCTAAACACACACTAGTAGATCGTGAGCGCACCCTCACCAAGAGTAGCGGCCGCGAGGAGATGTTCCTGTCCGACATGGTCGGCCAGCCCGGAATACGCAGCTTGGGCGCCATTCCATACTCGACCCGCGACAAGCCGGTCGCTCAGGCCCTATTGAACGCTAAAGCTGCCAATCCCCACCTCCCAATCACCACCCGGAGCGGGCGATGCTTGCCTGTCGGCAGAGGAGGTGGCACTTAACCATCCAACGACGCCTCTACTCAGGTCTCTCGCTCTGACTTTTTCGGGGCTGGATTCAGGAAAAGATTGGCAATGCTGCGGGATGCACCGGACGTGAAACATTTGCTCTCGTCGGTCTTCTGCGCGCTCCTCTTGAGCGCTTGCTCTGACAACGCTGATGTTTTGGCACCGAAAGCCGTCATGGCGATAACGGTAGGCCGTGGAGGCGAGGCGGAAACGCGGTCTTACCCTGCGCAGGTTGCTCCGCGCTATTCAGCGGCCGCGAGCTTCGATGTTCCCGGTAAGATCACGGCAACCTACGTCGAAACAGGATCGCTTGTCCGAGCGGGGCAGCCCTTGGCGAGGATCGATCCGGGTGCCTCGATGTATGACGCGGATTCGGCTGCTTCGGCGGAACGTGTCGCCGCAGGCGCGCAACAGCAGCAAGCCACTGATATGGAGCGCGCACGAAAGCTCCTTGCGGAGGGCTTCATTTCGCAGGCCGAATTTGATCGGCAGGAACTTAGCTTTGCTCAGGCTCAAGCGCAGCTGCGCACTGCCAGGAATACGAGATCCGCGGCCTCGCGACAGGCCGCCCACCATATTTTGCGTGCTAGTCGCGACGGCATTGTGACGAGCTTGACCGCACAGATTGGACAGGTGGTGCAGCCCGGTCAGTCGGTCGCGGTCATCGCAGATCCGGCCACGAAAGAAGCGGTCTTCGCTGTGCCGGAAATCGACGTCGCGCGCCTGAGAAGCGCGGACATCAGCGTCGGTCTCGCATCGAGACTCGACCGGATCATTCCCGGTCGCCTGCGCGCGATCGATCCTGCGGCAGATCCTCGGACCCGATTGTTCGTTGCGCATGTCACCTTCGATGCTGGACCCAACGAAGCTCCGATAGGGGGCTCGCTGCGCATCATCACACGTATGTCGGGTGGCGCGCAGGCTACCAGCGTGCCGGCCACGGCCATCACCCAGTTTCGAGGAAAAACGATTGTCTGGCTGTTGGCCGGCTCACCCGCACGCGTGCAGCCCAAAACCGTCAGGCTTGCGGGGCTGAGGGGCGAGCAGGCGATTATCGCATCGGGTTTGAAGGCGGGGGACAATATTGTCGTCGCCGGTGCGCATCTATTGCGTCCCGGCCAGATCGTGCGCCCCATCATGCAAGAGACGAGTGACCGGCTTTGAAAGGCCCAAATCTCTCTGACTGGGCAATCCGGCATGCCGCATCCGTACGCTTCATCCTCGCTCTGTCGGTGCTCGTCGGTTTGGTCAGTTTCCTTGAGCTCTCCAGACAGGAGGATCCTAGTTACACCGTAAAAAACATGATCATCACAGTGGCCTGGCCAGGCGCCGATGCTGCAACGGTGGTCAACATGATCGCAGAGCCTGTCGAGGACGCGATCCTGTCCTTGCCTGATATTGAATATGTGAAATCAGACGCACAGCCCGAACGCATCACGTTCAATGTCAAAATTCGCGACGACGTCAGCCCGTCCAGAGTAGCGCAGATATGGGGGCAGGCTCGGCAACGCGTCGGCGACATTCGCGGCCGGCTTCCCGAAACCATAAAAGGCCCGTCGTTCGACGATGATGTCGGAAAGACGTACGGTAATATCTACGCCATCACCGGTGAAGGCTTTCCGCTCGAAGACCTGCGGCCTTACGCCCGCCGGCTGCGCAGCGCCATTCGCATGCTCCCCGATGCCGGACGGGTGGAGTTTGCAGGCTTCCCCGAAGAGCGGGTTTATATCGACTATGATCCGGCACGGCTCGCGGCTCTCGGCGTCGATCCGGCAATGGTCAGTACCGCGGTACGCGATGCGGTGGCGATCAATCCGACGGGCAGCATCGTCGTCGGACCGGAGCGGATCCGGCTTGTTCTTGGGCAGGTCGCGGGCAGCCTGAGCGCGCTGCGAGAAATCCCGCTCGCTCAGGCACCGGGTTCCCTCACCCTCGGCGATGTTGCTGTCATCTCGAAGCAACTGACCGATCCACCGACTTTCCAGATGCGCGTCAATCGCGCGCCCGCCATCGGGGTTCTCGTCAATTTGCGCGACGGTGGGGATAGCAACCGGCTCGGTCAGGATATTGGGCGGATCGTCGCGCAGGAGCAGCGCAATGCGCCTCTGGGCGTCCGCTTCGTTAATGTGGCGGATCAGCCTGCGATCGTGAAGCACGCTATCGGTGAGTTTCTAAGATCACTGCTCGAAGCCGTCGTAATTGTTCTAGCCGTGAGCTTTTTTTCGCTGGGGACGCGTGCCGGCCTCGTCGTCGCCCTGTGCATACCGATCGTTTTTGCGCTGACATTCGCGGCAATGTACGGACTGTCGATACCCTTGCACCGCGTGTCTCTGGGCGCGCTGATTATCGCATTGGGACTGCTTGTCGATGATGCCATCATCGTGATCGAGCAGATCGAGACCAGCCTTCGCGCCGGGATGGGCCGGCTGCAGGCGGTGATATCGTCCTATCCGCTTACGGCACAGCCGATGCTCGTGGGAACTCTGATCACGGCTATCGGCTTCCTGCCAATCGCGCTCGCTCAGTCGAGTTCGGGAGAATATGCCCGCGCTATCTTCGAAGTGGTCGCTATTGCCCTTGGCTCTTCGTGGATCGTTGCGGTGATCGTGACTCCGCTTTTTGCAAACCGTCTGCTCGCCAATGACGGCCATGCAGGCGCGGAATCGAAACCGGTCTATGCGACACCCTTTTATGGACGGGCGCGCGCGACTGTTGCATGGGTCATCGAAAACTGGCGCATCGTCGTCGCTGGGACGGCACTTCTGGTCTTTTTGTCGGCATTGCTGTTCGCGACGATCGTACCGAAGCAATTCTTTCCAGCATCGGACCGGCTTGAGCTCATCGTCGACCTGAAAATGGCGAAAGACGGCGACTGGCGCAACACGTCCAAGGTCACCGCTCGCCTTGAGCAACTTTTGGTACAGAATAAGGATGTCGCGTCGACCGCCGCCTATATAGGCGGAACGTCACCGCGATTTTATCTCTCGCTCGAGAACCAGCCGCCAAGCCCGGCTTTTGCGCAGATCGTCGTTAAAACGCGCGACCATGCAGCCCGGGACCGAACGATCAAATGGTTGCGATCGACCCTGAATAGCAGCTTCCCCGAGGTAAGGGGCCGAGTCAGTCGTTTGGAACTGGGACCTGCCGTCGGGCAACCGATCAAGATCCGTGTGTCCGGTGAGGATTTCGATAGCATCAAGACTGCCGCAGACCAGGTTGAGGCGATGATGCGAGCCGATCCACGGGCGCGCGATGTCAACCAGGACTTTGGCGAACCTGCCAAAACGGTACGCATCAATCTCGATATGGAGAAAGCACGGGCGCTTGGCATCTCCAGATCCTCTGTCCAACAGGCGCTCTCGAGCCAGCTTTCAGGCATGGCGGTCGCAGCCTCGCCGGCCGGGCGCGACCCGATGGCGATCGTCGCGCGCGGCGAAGAGGTCGGCCGCTCCGGGATGGTCCGTCTCGAAAATGTGCTTGTGCCAACGCCGTCCGGCGCCAGCGTGCCACTCCTGCAAGTTGCACAGCTTACACCCGGGTTCGAAGCTGTCGAACTTCATCGCCGATCGGGTCGGCCCACGATTACGGTGCAGGCCGATGTCGCCGATATCCAGCCGGTCGACCTTCTATCGAGTTGGACGCCCAGGCTGGAGACGATCCGCGCGCAGGCGGCGGGAAGGGCGGACATTATCGTGGGGGGCGTTGTCGAGGACAGCAAGAAATCTCAGCTGTCAGTTTTCAAGCAGGTGTTCGCAGCACTGGTCTTGATCCTTATCCTCCTCATCATGCAGGTTGGCAGCGTCAAGAAACTGATCATAGTGCTGTCCACCGGGCCTTTGGCCTTGATTGGTGTCGCAATGATATTGTCACTGTTTCAGATCCCATTTGGTTTTGTAGCCTTGCTGGGGGCCTTGGCGCTCTTTGGAATGGTGTCACGTAACGCCGTGATCCTCCTGGCGCAGATCGACTCGCTTGTTGCGGATGGCTTTGCAATGTTCGATGCCATCGTCGAAGCCGCCATCATGCGGTTCCGGCCCATCATTCTTACGACCCTGGCTGCAACATTGGGCATGATACCGCTCACGCGTTCGGTATTCTGGGGTCCTATGGCCTGGACGATCATGGGTGGACTGATCATCGGCACGGCGGTTACCTTGCTATTTGTGCCGGCAATTTATGCGGGCATATTCGCAGTACGGCGCTCGGCTGACGGCAGCACGGCCCATGCGTAGCATTGGGGCAATCCGACTGACCGCCTGCATATTGTGCTTGAGCGCGCCACTTTCGGCTTCACCCGCGCAAACGCTTACGAACGCGCTGCAGGCTGCATTACAGAACGATCTTGACTGGCTGGGCGCGCAGGAAGGTGCCACGGCCGCCGCAGAATCGGATGAGCAGGCAAAAGCCTTGTTTCGCCCGAAGGCGCGACTTGTCGCCCGGGCAGGATTTACCGACTTCACCGCGCGGGTGACGCTGCCCGCACCTGTCCAGGATATCGATCGCCTTCACATCTCGGGCAGTTCGCTGGCCGGGTCGGTTCAGATCGCGCAACCGCTGATCGATGGAGAAGCGTCCGCTGAAAAGCGCCGGCTTCGCGCTGCCGCCCGATCCGGCGAGGCCGAGCGCGGCGAAGTCCGCCAGAAGATCATTCTAAAGGTGGCCTCAGCCTATTTCGCAGTCTTGTCGGCTCGCGATACGATTGCGGCTGCAGAAGCGCTCAAGCAAGCGGCCGAGCGGGAAGCCCGCGCTGCTCAAGCTCGCTTTGATGCGGGGCGCGCCCGTATCACCGATGTCCGCGAGGCGCAGGCAGAAGCCTATCGGGCAGCAGCACAGCTCGTCAGTGCGCAAATCGAGAATAGCACCAGCACGGCTCGTTTCGAAGCGATGACCGGCTCAAAAGCGGTCAATCTGCAAACGTTTCGAGACGATGCGGCATTATACCCTCCACTGGAGCCGCAGGCTTATTGGCAAGATCTGGCGCAACGAAGCTCTTACAGGATTGCCATCCAGAACTATCAGTTGGATTCCGCCGTTGCCTATGCGGACTCGCTTGGCTGGTTGTCGCGAATGAAGCTCGAGGCATCCGGTACGTACGAGGTTCGAGACGTATCGGGTCGGACTTCCATAGCCTCGATCGACCGATATAGCGGCTATATGGCGGGCGTGCAGCTGACCATGCCGATCTATAGCGGCGGCGCTCTGGAGTCACGCCAGCGTCAGGCTCAGGCTCTTGCTCGCCGCGCTCAACGTCAGCTTGAATCTGTTCGCCAGGATGTGCGGCTCGAAGTCGGTCGCGCTTATACCCAATGGACTGGGAGCGTGCAGCAGGCCGAAGCGCTGCGCCTGTCACTCGATGCCGCGCTACTGCGCGAAAAGGCAGCGCTGACATCGCATGAGCTTGGCATGCGCACGCAGGCCGACGTTCTGGCGGCGATAGCCCAAGTCATCCAGATCCGGTTCGAGCTGCAGACACTGTTCCGTCAATATATGATCAACAGGCTGGCGCTCTACGCGGCCGCCGGGAAGCTCCATGAAGAGCAGCTAACCGAAATCGAAAAATATATGACCGATTGAGCACGCGGCTCGCTGTCGCGCAACCGCGGCTGTGCGTTGCGTTTCTGCAGGCGCCTGAAAGACGATTATTTCGCGAGACCGCGCCGATCCGAATGCGCGACCTTTTGGCCGACAGAGGTGTCGACGACGTCTTGTGTGCGCTGAGCGTCTAGAAAGAGCTCGGCGACTTCCTCTGCCACGAGACGTCCATTGTCGTTCCGATCCGCCTGTCGGAAATAAGGGACCGTCCGCTTCAGGAGCGTTGCATCATCCTTGATCGACGCGAGTTCGGGGGCACCAATCAGGTCCAGCATCTCGGCAGGCCGCGATCGGAGCCATTGGCCAAAAGCCAGGGGCGTGAGTTCGCCGCCTCTAGGAAGCTCGCGAATACGCACGCGGGGCATATCCGTATAGGCACGCGGCTCAGCCTGCGCAGCTGCCGCCTCGGCGGCGGTTATCGCGATGAGCGCACCGACAATTGCGAGATGAATACGCAATTTTAAGCCCCCCAATGCCGATACCGCCAGTTGGCGGATTCAGCGCAAGGAATCGTTAACCATATTTTTGGGGCTATGGCAAGGGGAACAGCCAACGAGACGTCTAATATTCATCATAACGCCTATGTAACATAGTCGCCCACTCTATTTCTTTAAAGAATTATACCGGAATATCCAGAGATATAATCTAAATTTCGTGGATATAATTACCTTCATCACAGATATTTGATCCAACTTTTTATTAGGATATATTCTAATGTCGGACCATTTGGATTTTTAGGCATTTCGTCTCCGTTGCTACAAGTTTATCGACATGCGCCTCGCTTTGGTGGCGCATTGCGAGCAAACTCGTCGCGAAGCGCTCCTCCAGGATGTCTGGCGCAATAAGCGGCAGCGGCGCGCTGCTGTCGGGCAGATCCGTTGTCGGCCAGTTGGTGCACCTGTTCTTTCTGCCTATGCTGCGATGCAAAAGCGCGGTAGCGTCGTGCGGCTAGAGGGGGGGCGGCAATGCGGCATGTTCTGTTCAATATGCCTAGTCAGACGGGTGGGGTTCCGTCAGGCGTCCCGCGCATGGCGTTCAAGCTGATCGAAGGCCTGTTATCGCAGACCGAGTGGTCGTTCACCCTTCGCTCGCCTTGGGCGCGCCATGAGCTACCCTTGCAGTTGCAATCGGATCGCCTCGGCTTGATCACGGTTCCGCGCCCCCGGATCCTGGTAGCCAATATGTTCGTGGAAGCGCTTTCAATGCCAGGCCTGTGTCGAAGCAGGCAGGTCGACCTTCTGGTCAATGTGGATCCGTTCGGGTCCCCCCTGGGGGGGCCACGCCGCGTCACGATCGTGCACGACCTTTATTTTCGTGCCGTTCCCGAGCAGTTTTCGCGGCGCGAGATGCTCACCAATGACCTGATCCTGAAGTCGATGCTGGCATCTTCTGATCGGGTCATTTGTGTATCGGACGCAACCGCCCGGGATGTTCAGCGCTGGTATCCGCGCGCCGGGCAGAAAACCGACGTGATCCACTCGTCTGCGACCCTTGAAGCCGCAGATATGGTATCGACCCAAGGCGGCCCTGTTGATCCCCCGTATATTTTGGTTGTCGGTAACGGCACACCGAACAAGAACCTGCGTGTTGTCGCCAACGCATTTCATCATCTCGCAACGACGTTTCCCCGGCTCAAGATTGTTCACGTCGGGAAGGATGATGCCGAGACGATTGCATCTGGCCTGGGGCAAATTGCCGGCGAACGCTTGGTTCGCCTGCGCGGCGTCGACGACGATAAGCTCGCGCAGATTTACGCTGGAGCTTCGTGTCTTTGTGTGCCTTCGCTTTATGAGGGTTTTTGCCTGCCGATACTCGAAGCCCAGGATTTTGGGTGCCCGGTCGTGAGTTCGAACGTGTCCGCAATGCCGGAGATTGCCGGGGAGGGCGCACTATATTTCGAGCCAGCAGATGCCCCGGCGCTTGCCGGCCACATCGAAAAACTCCTGACCGACGAGGGGCTGCGACAAACATTGATCGAGGCGGGGCGCAAGAACCGTGGTAGATTCTCCTGGCACAAGACGGCAACTCGCTATGCCAGCATCTTCGAGGATCTCATGAACGGCTCATCCCGGGCTTGATGGTCGATAAAAGGGTTGGCGGTGGCGCTTCTTATCAACGCACGATTCAGGCAGGGTCCGCAAACCGGCGTCCAGCGCGTTGCGTCCGAGCTCCTTTCGCGGCTGAGACTGAACGTTAGGGAAATTGCGCCGAGCCGCAGCTGTTCAGGGGCTCCCGGTCACCTTTGGGAGCAGGCGATACTGCCGATCCGGTGCGCCTCCGCTCCCCTGTGGAGCCCGTGCAATACGGGTCCTGTTTTGTCAAAGAACCAGGTTGTCACCTTTCACGACGCCGCAATCTTCGATCATCCCGAATGGTTTTCGACAGCTTTTGTGAAAGTATATCGTGCGATGTGGCCGCGACTTGCGCGCCGCTGTCGACGGGTGGTGACGGTTTCGCAATATTCGCAGGCCAGGCTCGCGCAGGCGCTCGACATCCCGCAAAGGCAGATCGAGGTGGTGCCAAATGGCGTCGCGGAGCGCTTCACCCCACCGGCGGCCGACCTGCTGGAAGGCACAGCGCAAAAGTACGGCGTCGAGCCGGGTAGATATTTCGTCACTCTGTCTACCGTAGAGCCTCGGAAGAACCTCAAGCTGGTGCTTGATGGATGGGCCCGCAGTGTGGGCCGCCGCCCCGCCGGCATGAAATTGCTGTTGCTGGGCGGGGCAGGCGCCAAGCATATTTTCGCCTCGAGCGATACAGGCGCAGAGGACCTTCCGCAGGACGTGTCGCTAAGCGGTTTTGTACCGGACGCTGATCTGCCGGCGCTTTTGGGTGGCGCGTGCGCGCTTCTATATCCGAGCCGCTACGAAGGCTTTGGATTACCGCTAGTCGAAGCGATGGCCTGCGGCACGCCCGCTGTGACGACGCGTTTGACGAGCCTGCCCGAGGTTGGCGGCGACGCTGTACTTTACGTGGATCCTGACGATGCGCAGGCGCTTGCGGACTTTATCGTACAGCTGGCATCCGAACGATCGCTGCGTGATGATTTGAGCCTGGCCGGGCTTGAGCGGGCCAAGGCGTTCTCATGGGATAATGCGGCACGCGCGATGGAGACAATTCTCTCGCGGGACCTGCAATTGTGACGCAGAGCGGCTCCCTTACAACGTTGCCCCAATTCTGCGCCCGCTTAAGAAGCGATCTGGACACGCCGCTGCAGACACAAACGGGGTTCCTTTTTTCAATCTGCCATCCGAAGATGGTGATGCGCCTTCATGTGGCGTCAGAGGATCTGTGACGTTGCGTATAGTTATTAACGGGCGTTTTCTCAGTCAGCAGACCACCGGTGTGCAGCGCATGGCCCGCGAGTTTACCGTGGCGCTCGATCGTCTGCTTGAGGACGGCTATTATCCTGATCTGAGCGTCGAGCTTCTGGTCCAGGCCGGCGTTTGCCTGGCCGCTCTCAATCTCCGCGTCATTCGCGTCACGACTATCGGGCTCGCAAAAGGTCATGTGTGGGAACAGGCCATCTTGCCATGGCATAGAGGGGCGGACTGGCTCCTCAATCTGGGCAATACCGCACCTCTGATCAGCCTCTATCGCGGCGAAGCCGTCGCGGTCGTCGTGCACGACCTTTCGCACCGGCTGTTTCCGTCGGCATATCGCCTCGCCTATCGGCTTGCTCATCGCGTCCTGGGCCATGCGATCATGGCGCGCGCCAAGCTCGTGATTACCGTATCCGAGACCGAGCGCGACACGATCACGAGACTATATCCGCGCGCGAAGAGAAAGATTGCGGTGGCGCAAAATGGGGGAGCTTCGGACGATGCGGTGACGCTGCCGGTCCGCTCGAGCGATCCGGCTGCATCGCCTTACGGCCTGTATGTGGGCTCATTGTCTCGCCGCAAGAATATCGACGTCGTTCTCAAAGTGGCGGTCGATCTCGCCCGCGAACGCAATCTGCAGTTCAAGCTGGTGGGAGCCTTCAGCCCGATCCTGCGTGAAACGACGCTGGATGTGCCGTCGGATGTCGCTGGCAAGATCGAGTTTTGCGGACAGATCGAAAGCAAAACCGAGCTTGCCAGTCTCTATCGCAATGCTTCTTTCCTTCTCTTTCCGTCACTCTACGAAGCGTCCGCTCTACCTCCGATCGAGGCGATGACTTACGAATGCCCGGTGATCGCTTCCAACATTGCCGCTTTGCGCGAACGCTGCGGAAACGCCGCCATCTATTGCGATCCTCATGACGTCGAGCATATCAAGGCAGTCGCTATCAAATTGCTCGACGAGCCAACATTTAGCGGGGAAATGATAGCTCGAGGGCGGGACTGGGCGAAGCGCTTTTCCTGGAGAGGGCAGGTCAGGGATGTAATGACGGAACTGCTCAAGCGCTCGACGGCCAAATGATAGAAATAGTAACTTTCCAACTGCATTGTTTTGCGACGGGCAGGCGAATTCGCCGCGAAGACTTGGACCTGCGGGATTAAAGGGATCGGTCATGAAAGTGTATGTCATCGTCGCGACGGTCGGCCGCGCGGAACTTACGTACAAGACCGTGGACAGGCTTGCCGACCAGACGCGCCAGCCTGACGGCGTCATCGTCGTATCCGTAACGCCGCAGGATGTGGCGGGGGTCGAGCGGGCACGTTCAAATCCGCAAATCGTCTTCGCCGAGCGAGGCCTGTGCAATCAGCGCAACAAGGGCCTCGACATGATCGATGGTGTCGCAGACATCGTCATATTCTTCGACGACGACTTCATGCCGGCTGCGACCTATCTCGAGGAGATCGAAAGGCTTTTCATCGCAAAACCTGACGTCGTGGGCATCACCGGCCGGGTGATAGCCGATGGCATCCACGGCCAGGGATATAGCTTCGAAGAAGGCGCCACGATTCTCGAGAAGGATACGCCTTCTACGGCAGACGAACGCCCGATATCGGCACTCTACGGCTGTAACATGTCGATACGTATGTCGGCGGTACAGGGGCTACGATTTGACCCGGCCCTGCCGCTGTACGGATGGCAGGAGGATATCGACTTCACCTATCAGGTCGGCCGTCGCGGACGTAATGTGAAAGCCTTTCGACCGGCGGGCGTACACCTTGGGTCGAAAGGAGGTCGCACGTCGGGCTTGCGGCTTGGATATTCGCAAATCGCCAATCCCCTCTACATGTTGCGAAAGAAGTCGATCCCCGTGAAGCAGGCGATAAAGCTGCTTTACCAGCCGTTTCTGGCCAACCTGCTCAAGAGCATCAGACCTGAGCACCATGTTGATCGCCGTGGACGTCTCAGAGGCAATTTGGTCGCGATCGTGGACGTCGTGCTGGGTCGGATCGATCCGCGCAAAATCGAGCGCATGTAGAGCCGGCTCTGGCGCCGCCAGAGCGAGGTCAACTTTCCCCCCATTCTCGCGATAGCCAACATCACCGGCCGATCGCGCTCAGCTTCTGTGGGTCTTCCACCCGCAGCGGAAAGACGATCGCAGATCAACGACCATAGGGCGACGATTTCTTAAAGGTTGCCAGCTTATCAGGATGGATCGATCCTTGGGAGCTGGGCATGCTTCGGCAGCTTGTCACTGCGAAATTTCTCAAGCTTAGCCTGGCGGCCACCTGCCCGGTCGCGGGGACTGTTGCCCTGAGCCTTGCCCTCCCGCCGGTTCGCGCTGCGGTCCATCGCGCGACGAGTCCCAGGCAATATGCCAAGCCCAAAACGCGCGAGCGTGTCGCTGCTCCATCCGTAATGCCCCGTCCCCAGTCGTGCCAGGCGCTTGAACCTTTCAGCCTTGCGGAACTGCCCGTAATACTCCCGTCCCTCACCCAGACTGTTCTTCCCGACCAGTCTCCTGAAGACACTATTGCCAGCCTTACGTCAGTGAGCGGCGCGCCTTTTGGTCCTGGCTCTGGAAGCAGAGCAGCCCAACCCGCGCGGCGGACTGCGAGCCGAAACGCACTGACCGATGATCTCCAACGTACTGACACGCAGGTGGATAGCTTCGTCGCCAGTGTGGAGACCAATATAGTTGTCTCGGCGGCGCCAGAACCTGGAACATGGGTCCAACTTCTAACAGGGTTCGGCATCATCGGCTTCGCCATGCGAAGGATGCGTCGATCATATGAGCGCGACATCCAACCTGTTTAACTTGGGACAATCAACCCATTTTGAAGTGCAAGCAGTGGTCGGGGTAGTCGACCTGGCATTGCCTAGGTCCTAAGCAGCCCTGGTCGCTAAAAATCCCCGACCGGCGGCAGCTCTCAACGCCCTGCATCTGCACGACTATCGTCAAAGCTGAGGCCCGGTCTGCGGATACGCCAATTGTCCCATAATGAGCAGCCATCTAGCGAGATGCCGAGGCGTGTGATCGCGAATTTCACACCTCTATCTCCTGGCCACAACTTGGCATCCCACGTGGCAATAAAATACTGATACAGCTCATGTTTTAAGCCAATCTGTGGGCCCCAGTTGCGACCCCGCTATCGAGCCTCAACCACCCCGCAGCGCTAAATCGAATACGATTGCACAGGCCCGAAAACTCTCTTGATTAACGATTTGTAATACTACTAAGTAGAGTCAGAATCGGCTCAAATAAGGCCGGATGGGGTCGCACGCGTTTAATGAACAGGCCGCGTAACGTTACGTTACTTGCGGATAGGGGGCGTTTGTGCGTAATTTCAGACTTTCTCGCAATGGAAGCAATGCCTTCCTGGCTCTGATAATGTCGAGCGTAAGCTCGACGAGTTTGGCCCAGCAGGCGCCAACGCCCGCGCTTCCCAATTCAGGCTTGCCGACGCGCGAGGAGGTGACGCCGCCGCCGGCGCCCTCCGCACCGGACAAGCCACGGCTCAAAGTTGAAGGTGATATCGAGCGATCGGCCTGCGCGCTGTCCGATCCCGCCTACAAAGACGTCCGCATTACGCTTTCGGGGGCAACCTTCAATAATCTGGGTCCAGTTTCGCCAGCCGAACTCGCGCCAGTCTATCAGGCCTATCTCGGCAAAGACGTGTCAGCGAGTGCCATCTGCGAAATCCGCGATGCCGCTGCGACCAAACTGCGACAGATGGGCTACCTCGCGGCTGTTCAGGTACCGACGCAGAAGATCGAAGACGGCGTGGTGCGCTTCGAAGTGCTTTATGCCCGGGTTGTGGCGGTCCGTGTGCGCGGTGACGCTGGCAAGGCAGAGACACTGATCGCCAGTTATCTGGGCAAGCTGACCCGTGATCCTGTGTTCAACCGAAACAGCGCCGAGCGCTATTTGCTCCTGGCGCGCGATCTGCCGGGCTATGATGTGCGGCTTGCCCTCAAGCCGACCGGTGCCGCGCCCGGCGAACTCATCGGCGACATCACCGTTGTGCGGCGGCCTGCCGATATCGATGCCAACATTCAGAATTATGCGTCGCGGGCGACCGGCCGGTTCGGCGGTCAGATACGTGGCCAGTTCTACGGCCTGACCGGCCTCGGGGACCGTACCTCGGTCGCATTATACTCGACCGCGGACTTCAAGGAGCAGCAGATCCTGCAGCTCGGGCACGATATGCGTGTGGGCGGGGAGGGGCTGACCCTGTCCGGCCGCTTCACCTATGCATGGACCAAGCCCGAAATCGCCGCCACGACAGGCGTCGTCAAGGCACGCACTTTGTTCGGCACAGCCGAAGCGAGCTACCCCTTCTTGCGCAGCCAGCGCGCTAACCTCACCTTCGCCGGTGGTCTCGATATCGTCAACCAGACGGTACGGTTCGGTGGCACGCCGATCAGCCGCGACAGGCTTCGTGTCGCCTATCTGCGCGTGGATGGCGATGTTGTTGACCTGAACCGCGCAGCTGCGCCTGCCTGGCGCCTGGCTTATACGGCTGAGTTGCGGCAGGGCCTCGACATCTTCTCCGCGCGCGAAGGCTTTTCCGGTGGAGTGGGTTCGAGCCGCAGTGATGGCGACGCGGAAAGCACCTCGCTTCGTCTGAGCGGTCTGGCCGAATGGACACCGGGGTCGAACGTCACAATCTCGCTCGCCCCGCGCGCGCAATATGCCTTCGATCCGCTGATGAGCTTCGAGGAGTTTTCCGCGGGCACCTACACGATCGGTCGCGGCTATGATCCGGGCACGTTGATTGGCGATCATGGCATTGGCGGGACGCTGGAGGTGCGTGTCAATCGTCTCCGGCCGTTCACGCAATTGGACGCGACATTCCAGCCGTTCGTTTTTGTCGACTCAGCTTGGATCTGGAACAAGAATGCAGGGATTGGCGCGCAACGGTTGACCTCGGTTGGCGGCGGCGTGCGCGCCAGCCTTTCGGGCCACATGCGCCTCGACGCAACGCTCGCGGTGCCAACGAAGCGCGCCGGCCTTCAGCCTGATCGCGGGGATGTTCGCTTCCTCGTCTCGCTTACGACCAAACTTTTTCCGTGGAAGGCACGCTGATGTCCGCTTATCGGCACGACAGGGTTTCGCACGGTGCTGCCCTTCTTATCCGCCTGGCGCGCTCGACCGCGCTTGCCTCGGCCTGGCTGGCCGCTCCGTTGCTCGCGCAATCGGCAACCCCATCGTTTAACGCAACCAGCGCGACCGTTGCCTCGGGCGCGGTGACGATGGATCGCGGCGTTACAACGCCCGGAACCGACGTCTATACCGTCGGATCCTCGACCGCGGTCATCGATTTTGTGCCGACTGACCAGGCCATCAACCCTGGCGCGGTGATCGACTTTCAGGGCGCTAATACGACCGCAATCTATCAGAGCACCCCGGGCGGTCCTAACTTCACCGTGCTCAACCGGATTGTGCCCACCGATGTCAGCCGTCCGGTGGCATTCAATGGCGACGTGGCCAGCCGCCTCGTCAACGCCTCGAATGTCGCGACCACGGGCGGATCTGTCTGGTTCTACAGCCCGGGCGGCATCGTGATCGCCGACGGGGCGACCTTTGACGTCGGCAATCTGCTGCTGACGACCGCCGATCCGACGGGGGGCTCGGGAACGATCAGTTCGACGAACAGCTTCGATCTGGCGAGCACCCCCAATGGTGGCGGTATCGTCAATATTTTGTCGGGCGCCACGATCAACGCGACGCAGAACAATAGTTATATCGCGGTCGTCGCGCCGATCGTCTTTCAACGCGGCACAATCAACGTCAACGGTTCGGCGGCATTTGTCGCAGCCGAGACCGCGCGGGTCACTTTCAATCAGGGCCTGTTCGACATCGATGTGATGGTGGGTTCGAGTGCGGCCAACGGTTTCCCGCTTCAGTTGCGCGGATCGATCACGGGCCCCGCTGGCACCTCAGCTTCGCCCAATCATGGCATTTACGCGGTCGCGGTCCCAAAAAACGACGCGGTGACGATGATCATCGCGCCCGATGGCAATTTCGGGTTCACGCCAGCCAACAGCATCTCGGTCGCGAGCGACGGTATCTATCTCCAGGCAGGGGCCGATCTGAGCATTGCGGCCGGTGCCGATATTGCTGATCGCATCCAGCAAATGCCCGGGCAGTCCGTCAACGCCAGCCTGTCGATAGATCGCGGTGTCTTCACCTCGTCGGTTGCCGCACGCGCTGGAAATACGCTTTCGCTTCAGCCTGCCAATGGCATGTCGATCGATTTCCAGTCGAGTGCCGCTTTCGCCACCACGACAGCCGCGCTCGGCAACTTGGATGAGGTCGAAGTGGGCGGAGACCTGTCCGTCCGGGTGCGCAACGACCTGACGCTGACCCAGGAAATCGGGGCGCCGGGCAACGTGTCGATCAGCACAGAAGGTACGCTGCGCTATGCGAGCATCGCAAGCGGCCGATCGATCGACCTGTTCGCTCGTAATAATATTATCGGTGGCGCGATTACCGCGGGACTGGATCCGCAAGCTGATGAAGCCCGGATCGACGTCTTCGTCGGAACCGGATCGATCTCGACCGGCGCGATACGGGGTCAGAACATTGACCTGGGTTTCGATGAGGACGGGACGGGCAGCATCTCCACCGGCCTGATCACGACCGAAACGCTCGAAGTATTCGGACAAGGCGATGTGACGATCGGGGGCGTCGCAGGTTCAGACCTTTACCCCAACATCAGCAGTTCTGATGGTTTCCTTATCGCGATCGAGTCCGCCAGCGGACGCGTTCAGACCGGTCAGATTACCGCCGCTGGCTTTGTGGGATTGAGCGCGGGAACGAGCATCTCGACCGGCAATATCACAACGACATCCGGCGTCCTGGCGCTTGCATCGCAGGATGTGGGCATGATGTCGGTCACGACCGGCTCGGGTGAAAGCCTTTTCATCTCGAACCGCAGTATCACGAGCAGCAACGCGTCGTTCTCGGAGCTCGAGGGCATCAACGATGTCGACAACGACTTCGATCGCACCATCTTGCGTAGCGCCGCCCCGGTCCGTCTCCAGGGATCGGTGACGCTTTCCGGACCGGTCAGCACGGGCTATCTTCAAGCCGCGGCGAGCGGCGCGATCACAACAGCCTCGCTTGATGTGAGCACGCTGCTTTCGCTGAATGCGGGGTCGTTCCTGACCCTCGGCAGTGTCACGACACCTGCCGATGTCAGCTTGAGTGCGGACGCCGGTATAACGGCCGGCGCGATCTCAAGCAATTCGCTCGCAATACGCTCCGGCGCTGGCGAGATCAGAACCGAAAGCCTGACGGCGCGGCGTGGCCTGACGCTGAACGGCGCCACTGGCGTTACCGCCGGCAATTTGACGGCGATGAACAGCATCAGTGTCAACGGCAATAACGGCGGAATAGCCCTGGGCAATGTGGAGTCGACCGGCGGACGCGTTGTGCTCGGCGCGGCCCAGTCGGTGCTCGCGGGCAATGTTCGTGCCGCAGGGTCCATCGCGATCACGTCCAACGGCGCGGTGACCGCCGGCGACCTCACGGCAGGAACGGGTCCGCTCGTCGGAGAAGGCAATGGTGGACTTGGGAGCGGCGCACAATCATCGGCGCCGGCCGGCATTGCGCCAGGCTTCAACGCCTTTACGCTGACGCGTTGCGATGACTGCGCCAGTGGCGCGACGCCGCTGTCATTCACCGCCAACTTCTTCGGCACCAACTTTACCAATACGTTCGTCAGCTCGAACGGCTATCTGACCTTCAACAGCGGTCAGAGCAGCTACACGCCGACCGGACTCGGCGCGAATTATAGCGGTCAGCCGATCATCGCTGCCTTCTTCGCCGACGTGGACGTCCGCGGCGTGGGATCGGCGCCGGTCACTTATGGCACGGGCACCTATGTCGGCCGCAACGCCTTCGGCGCCACCTGGAACGGTGTCGGCTATTTTAGCAGTCGGACCGACAAGCTGAACAATTTCCAGATCATCTTGTCTGATCGGGCTGATACTGGTGCAGGCAATTTCGACATCTATCTCAACTACACGAATGTTCAGTGGGAGACCGGCAACGTCAATGGCGGCGTAAACGGCCTGGGTGGAAACTCGGCCGCCGTTGGTTTCAACGCTGGCACCGGCAACCAGGCCGGCACCTTCTTCGAACTGCCCGGATCGCGCGTTCCCGGCAGCTTCATCAATGGGGGAACATCGCCGCTTGCCCAGTACAGCGCCAATGGCGTTCAGGGGCAGGTCCTGTTCAATGTTCGCAACGGTATGGTCGTTACCAGCGACGCCGGACCAGCGACGGTCACCATCAACAACAGTGGTGCTACGGGAGCGGCCCGCAACGTCGCAGTCGGCAACATTACCGGTGAAGCCGTCTCGATCGACAGCGCGGGCAGCGTAGCGACCGGCAATATCACGATCGCCGGCGCGAACGGGGCCAGCGTACCGACACCCTCGGCGACCATGCCGTCGGCCGGGATCATCGATATTTCGGCGGCCGCTGGTGACATTGCCGTTGGCGGCATGAGCAATACCGGCATTATCAGCCTCGACGCCGCCGGCAATATCACGATCAATGGCGCATCAAGCGGCGGTGCAATCAGTTTTGCCAGCAATGATATCACGATCGGCGCCAATGCCAGCGTGACCGGGCAGACGATCAATCTCCTCTCGCGCTCGACGACCGGCCCCGCAATGCTGGGCGGGACGGGTGGCAACAATGCTTATGTGCTCGACGCCGCGGAGATAAGCCGCCTGCGGGCAGGTTCGATCGCATTCAGTCAGCCGGAAAGCGAAGGCCGCGTGCCCGGCGGCGATGCACAGGTCATCGTGCGGGATCTGACTTTGATTGGGTCCGCTGGCGCGACACCCAATCTGATCGGGGCGGAGGGCTCCTTCACCATCAGCTCGCCGGGCAGCATCCGCGTGATCGGCAATGTCCGCCTGAACGACGCCGGGGCGGACAACCTGCTGTCGTTCGCCGCTGGCGACTCTTTTGATCTTGTCACCGATGCTGGTTCGGTTGGTGTGTTTGGGACAGGCAATGCCCTGGGCGGCCGCCTCTCCATCTTTGCATCCGACATGACAGTTGCAGATCAGGCGCTTTTCGATCTCGCGGCGCGGACCGATTTCGACGACGTCACCGCGCCGGAAGTCATCGCAGCCATCGGAAGGCCCGCCGCGCGGACCCGGCCGGAGGGTTATTTGCAAGCAGGAAATCTCGATCTGGTCGCGAGAGACTTCATTGCAATCCAGAACAGCGGCACAGCGCAGCTTGCCGGTGGCTTCAGCGCCAATAACCTCACGATCACGAGTTTGGCAGGCGGTCGAGAGCAGACGATCGATAATAGTCTGAATGTCGTCATCTACGGGCGCGTTACCGGTCCGACCGGCGATTTCCTGACGAACCAGGCGACGCGCGACGCAATTACGTTTGTCACCGGAGAATCGAGTGGCGACCTGACTGGCTTCTCCGCGCCGTCGGTGGTTAACGGATGCGTGATTGGCGGAGGCGCCTGCAGCACCTCGAACGATACGGCGACCCCGGCTACGATCGTGGCGAGCATCCGCGATCTCGTCGACGGCCCGTTGTCCGGCCAGCAGGGCGATCAGGCCTTCAGCGTCCCATCGGTGCAGATCGAGACGGGCGTTGACCTGAGTGCGCTGACGACGAGCTCGATCATCACCGAACCCGTAGCCAGCGCGGGCAATGCTAGCCTTTGGCAGAGTGCTACGCTCTCTGATGGCAGTTCTGGCCTGATCCAGTCGGGCCGACGGGGCCTGGACAATGCGCCGCAACGAAAGAAGCTCAGGGAGAAGCGCCGATGATCCGTCAGTCTCTAACGGTCGCGGGCGCGGCTTTGCTGCTGGGGTGCCTGTCGGGCAGTCTGGTCGCGCAGGCACCCGCCAGCGTCGCTGTACGCGACAGCTTCCGGATCGGCGACGCCGGGGTCTTGTGCACCGCACAGATTCAGCCGCTTGATAAAAATGTTAAGGGCATATTCGATCGTGGCTATGGCGTGGTGTGCCGCGACGCCGCCTCGACAGTCGGCCACCTCTACGCGCTGCGCGCCAACGTCGGTTCTGTGGCGGCGGTCATTGCGAGTCAGGCGGACGCCATGACATGCGAAGCTCCAGTTGCCACGACGTTGGGGAACGTTTCGTCCGTATCGGAAAGCGTCTGCACTTCCCAAGAAAAGGGCCTGAAGTATAAGAGCTATTCGGTTGTACGCGGCAAAACCACTTATGTCGCCGTGGGGCTTGCGGGGTATGACGCCGCTCTCAGGCTCGGCCTGCAGACGCTCGTTGCCGATCGCCCGGTTGCCGGGAATATTGAGGTGGCCACGACGGCCGCTGGTGACCCGGCGGCCTTCGCGCGCGTACAAGCAGGCACGCTCGATGCCGATGCCGCGCTGTCACAGGCCTATTTGCGCAACAATGAAGGCAGCTTTGCCGAGGCGTCGGAGTTTTTCGAGACGCTGACCGAGCGCGATGCATCTGGCAGCGGCGAGCGCTCGGCAGAGTATCTCGCGAACGTCGCTATGCAGCAATCGAATCTCGGCAACTTCTCTGCAGCCGACAAGCTGTTTGGCCAGGCCGACAACCGACTGTCGGCAGGCGATGCGCTGACAAGCCGGCTGCTGCGCAATTACCGGTCCATGCACGTCCTCAATCAGCGTAAACCTGATGAGGCGATTGCGTTGCTCGATCGGGCAATGCCTCCGGTGGAGCGCGGTGCGGATGCCGATCTTGCCGGCGGTACCATCAGCCCGACTCTCGCCAATCAGATCAATCGGCAAAATGCCTCGCTCGAGGTCCTTGGTGGCGTCGACACCCGGCTGCGACCTTATGAGCGGGCAGCGATCCTTGACGGGCAGGCCGAGCAGTTGCGGGGTGTCGCATTGCGCATGAAAGGCGATTATGACGCCGCGCTGGGGGCGCTTGCCAAGTCGAACACGGCATTGGGATCGGTGCGCAATGGCCAGGTGGCTTCGACCGCATTTATCCGGTCGGAAACGATGGGCGAGATGGCGCTGATCAGTGAAGCCCGGGGCGATATGCCCCATGCCGAGCAGCAGTTCCGTGAAGCCCAACAGCTCTTAGAGATCGACTATCCCAAGTCGATCGCTGCACTTGCCGCCAAAGCGCGTCATGCCGCTTTCCTGGCGCGTCAGGGCAAGGCAGATGAATCCCTCGAATTGTACGGCGCGGTTGTCACCGACAGCCAGGGAATGGCGGGATCATCGACCGCTATCGGATCGATGCTCGGGCCATATTTCGCGCTGCTCGCACCGCGCGTTGAAGCAGACCCCAAGGCAGCCAGCGCGATGTTTGCGGCATCGCAGGTCATGGTCCGGCCAGGTGTCGCCCAAACGCAGGCGGTGTTCGCGCGCGAGCTGTCGGGCGGGGACGACGAGGCATCGTCGCTGTTTCGGCAATCGGTCACTCTGTCGCGCGACGTTGCACGAACCAGTGGCGAGGTCTCGCGACTGGTTGCTGCCAAAACGGGTGACGCGGAAAGTCCTGAGCTCGTCGCGGCGCGTCAGCGTCTGACTGCTCTTGAGCAGGATCAGACCGCGTTGCAGTCACGGCTTGCCGACTATCCTCGCTACCGTGTTCTTTCTCCGCAGCTTCTCGAGGTCGCAGAGCTGCAAAGGATGCTGAAGCCCACTGAAGCTTATTATCAGATGCGAGTGGTCGACCGCGATATTTATGCGCTGGTCGTAACCCCGACTTCGGTCCGCGCGGCCAAGGCTGATATCGATTTCCGCACGCTCGAGTTTGATGTGCGCACGCTGCGCGACACGATTGTGCGCATGGAGAATGGCGAACCCGCCACTTATCCATTCAATCTGAAGCTTGCTCGAAAGCTCTATTTGGCTCTGTTCGCGCCGTTCGATGACATTCTGGCGGGTACCACCGGCCTTGTTTATGAGCCCGACGGCCCGATGCTCGAACTGCCGGCCAATTTGCTGCCGATGCGGCAGGCTGACGTCGACGCTTATTATACTAGGATCAAGAATCCCAAGGCCGACGACTATGATTTCCGGGGCGTGCAGTGGCTCGGCAAGGATCGCGACGTCACGACGGCCGTATCTGCGCGCTCGTTCGCAGACATCAGGTCCATTCCCCCTTCGCGTGCCAAGCAGGCTTATCTCGGCCTGGGGCATAATGCGATCCCGTCGCGCGATGTGGCGCTGTTCCGTCGTCCGGCTCCAGGTGACACTGCGGATTGTGAGTGGCCGATCGACAATTGGGGCAATCCGATCTCAGAAGCAGAGCTGGGCATCGCGCAGCGCGCCTTCAGCCGCGAGGGAGCTCAGCTGATCACCGGTGCCGCTTTCAGCGATACCGCTCTGCGCGAGCGTACCGATCTCAACGACTTTCGCATCCTCCACTTCGCTACGCACGGTCTCGTAACTGCCCCGAGCGCGCAATGTCCTGCGCGACCTGCGCTGCTCACGTCGTTTGGCGCGCAGGGATCAGATGGCTTGCTGTCGTTCCGAGAGATTTATGACCTGAAGCTTGATGCGGATCTCGTGATCTTGTCGGCCTGTGACACGGCCGGCATGGCAACGGTTGAAGCCACGCGGGATGCCGGCATCGCGACCGGCGGTAACTTTGCGCTCGACGGTCTGGTTCGTGCGTTCGTGGGAGCGGGGGCCCGCTCGATCATCGCGAGCCACTGGCCGATCCCCGACGACTATAATGCTACCAAGCGGCTGATGACGTCACTGTTCGATGCACCGTCCGGCACGCCGGTGGGCACGGCGTTGCGCAATGGCCAGCGTCTGCTTATGGACAGTGCAGAGACGTCGCACCCGTTCTATTGGTCGGCTTTTGCGATCGTCGGTGACAGCACCCAGCCGCTGCTCCCAGCCGGCGACCAGCAGACAGCGATGCTTGCCCCCCATCGCGACCAGTAAGGTCATTGCGCAGTCGCGCGGGCTGACCCAAGAGCTTAGCCCCCGCGACTGCGGCCTATCCTTGAGCAAGGTGATCGCGGACAGTTTCAGTCGCGGCTGTTTCAGCCATTCCGGTCGTCGCGTCAAAAAAGCAACGCAGTCACAGGCCCTTTAGGACGTAAGCGATGTGGTGGCGCCACCTTGCCCGTGCCGGGCGCTGTGGCTGAAGTGTGGGGATGGGACGATACCTGCCTTACGACCGCATTGGACACCCGCATTGGAGTGCCTCTGAAGCGTGTTGGGCGCGTCGAGGTCCTTGGCCGACTTGCAGCCCGACGCCGCGTCTGGACGCTTAGCAGAAGCTGGAGTTGGTCGCCGAGATGGAGCGCTGCGACAACGTCGCAGCTTTTGCTCGTGAGCGGGAGATTAGCACGACGCTTCCCTCTGCGCCTCTGCTGCGCGTGAACCGATCAGCTGGCCGACGCCGATAGCGTTCAGCAAATCGAGGGCTTCACCCTCGATCCTGATCCCTTTTCGCTTCTCTGTGTGGCGAGCCCAATGCCGCGTCAATTTCGCCAAATTCGTCACGTTGCTCTTTGTTGTGCTTCATCGTGGACCTGTGCCCCGATCCATTGCCGCCGCCGAAGGCTGCAGCCGCGCGAGCGTACACGGCGCGACCAATATCGCTTTAATATTATTAACTTAGGTTGATCGACCATGATCGCATTTGTTATATCTATAGAGCTTACGGAAAGAGTATCGGGGCGGCGATGCAAGATCTTGAATACGAAAGCGTGGATCTCAGCAGCACAAAAGATGAGCCGGACATTGGCCGACCCAATGAGGCGCTGCGAGTCCGGCGCACAGCAGATGTCTTCGCCGCGATCGAAAATCTCTGCGAAGATTCCAGTAAACGGATAGGCGAGTATTGCGCGGTTTCGTCCGGCCGACGGCGCAACTCGCCGCTAGGGGACGAAATCCGTTAATCTACGAGGTTGTCCAAGATTGATGCAGCGGCCTACGTCCCGCGCATGGAACACGATGTGACGATCAACCGATATGGCGAGGCGCGAGAGCTTATCGGCAACGTCGTTCGCTTTCATGCTGTCAGAGCTGGTGAACCGGTCTTCGTGGAGATCGACCTGATCCAATGGACGTTGATCCGCGACCGTCATCCTGCAATCGATCGGGCGCTCGCGTTCGTCGAGAGCCTGACCGCGGAAGGCTCTTGGCAAACGTCTGACGGCGTGCGCAGCGTCGCGGTCGCAATGGGCCCGCTTATCAACTACGGGTCGCCTGAAGAGATATAGGACGATCATCGCTCACTCCGAATCGCCTCGAGCACCGTCTCGCCTCGTTCGCTACGCTTGCAGGATCTATCGAGAAGCCTCATCGCGATTAGAGCGTGGCGGCAGCTCACGAAGCCGGCGCCGGGCCCCTTACCGACTCCGACCCCGCCGCTGTGCGTGTATTAGCCGCACGGCCAGATCGGCAACGCGCGCGGCGCGGTTGACAACCTCGTCATAGCCGTCATGCCAAGCCTCATAGGTCGCGCTCCCTGACTGACGTCGGCAGACGGTGCGCGGTGTTCCTGCGAGCGCGGCGTTTGCGCGATCGCCTCCGGCGCGCTGGACATGGTCAGGCATACTGCAGTCTGCCTTCTGCGAGCCCGCATTCAGTCGTCTAAGTGCATCACACATCAGCATATTTCCTTAGTGGCTGCGACTCGGCGACAGGAGGTTTGAATGGTCTGCTATGGGGCTGAGGAGACTGTAACCCGCAGTTCGCCCCCTGGAGGACCGGCGATATGCCTTTGAGGGTTCAGCTGAATGATCGAAGACCCGGTCATGTAGTCCCAAGAACTCTCTCGGACCCCATCGTCGCGTGGGCCATGACGAAGGAGGCGATAGAGGAGCTTTGGATCCTGCCCGACGATCGGGATTATCACAGCGCAGAGGACATCTCGCTCGGGATCGTGGTATTGCTGTCTGGGTGGGACAATCCGGACGCGAGCGTGAAAGCCGATGTGATGCAACGGTGGGTTGATGTTGCAGTAGCTTGGCGGAAGCAGGTCGCGGTCGCGGCGGGGATCCCGATCGGCCTGCGGACGATTTATCCCGGTAACTTTCGGGAGCTTGCGGAAGTTCGAAAGAATGGCACACGCATTTTTCTCGCGATCTAACCGAATGATCATCAGCGCATGCCTCCGCCAAAGGCAGCACCGGCCGAGCGCCATCTTCGAGGCTGCGCCGCGAGTTGATGACCAGGCGGACCCCGTTCATGTACTGCTTGGCCAGCAGCGCCCACCCGGCGCGTCAGGCCGCATGCTCCCGGCTGGCACCGCCGCGGCCGTCCGCTACCGGGCCTGATCCGCGAGCTTGGCGATCCGGCTGAGGCGCGGCGCGTGCTCGAACGCCGTTTGAGGATGAGCGTCTTGCGGCGCGGGAGGCCGAGCGCGCTTGCCCGCTGACATTCGAAGAGAAGCTGGCGCGCGTCTCGGCTGGCGCTGGCATTGTCACCGGTGTGCCGATCAGCGAATCCGCGCCCGACATGACGCTCGGCGGCATCGCGACGGGGGCGATCTGATGTCGTCGATCCTTTTGTCGCGCCTATTCGGCGCCCGCCGCGCGGTTCACGCTGTGCTTCCGGTAGCCACGGTATCGCAGCGGACGCCTGGGCCGCTTCTTGATGCTCTCGATCACCTTTTCGCGAAGCATCGCGGGCACAAGCAGCACCAGCGCGAAGGCTATCGGAACGAAGAAAAAGGCAAGCTTCATCACCATGCTAATTCTAACTGGGGTGCTGGCGGGCCGTTCCGGCTAGTGTCGCTGACCTGCCGCGAACCCGGGATGAATGCCTGGGGCGTTGCGGCTGCCGCGCGTGACAGTTGCTGCAACTTATTCCGCAGCCTTGGCGCTGCTGCGCGGACCTGTGGTTTGCTCACGACCGTCCTCGATCGAAGCGTCTTCATCATGCATCACTGGTGACCATCTGCCACTTTCATAGGTGGACGGACCAGCTGGTGGATGCAGGATTGCGGTCAGGACAGCAATAAAGCCGCCAACGCCAATCAAGATCACAGCACCGACGATCCAGGAAGCGTTCGCGGTGACTTCCAAAAGCATGCTGGCGCTCCTGAAACCCTTCCTGTGCCGGGCTCGGCCCGCGCAATTTCGCTTTTTGCCTATTCTCACCCGGTGCTGCCAGCCTTCTGGCGGCAAATGGCGTCGGATTTCTGCCAGACCGTTTCGGCGGCAAGCCAGCATGAGCGCCGATCTTCTCCGGCGCCTTATTGAGGGCGGCACACCTGTCGCGCTCATCGCTGAGGTCGCTCAGGCCCTGGGCGAGGCGGCTGCCAATCAGCGCAACCTCGATCGTCGCCGCGCCGCCGATGCCGCGCGTCAGCGGGCCCGCCGCGACCGCGAAAAGGAAGCTGCGTCTTGTGACGCCACGTTAGGTCAAGTGCCGTGACCTAACAAAGCGCACGAATCCCCTCCCTTGATAAAAACCCCCAAACCCCCAAAATTAATCCCACCTCGCACACAGGGGAGGCGCCCACGCGTGTACGCGAGGCGGAATCCCGGCTGGCATCCAGCCGCTGAGCTTCGCCATCGCCATCGCCTCGACGCCTGGACGCTCCGAGCCGCCCGCTGGAAGGGCACGCCGCCACCGCCGGACGTGACCCACGCCTGCTGGCTGGGATTCCTCGACCAACGCAAGAGCCATCGGAAAGCCGTCAAGTTCACCGACCGAGCCCGACCGCTCAGTTCCAGTTCGCAGACTTCGATAGCGACGAGATCGTCGCCACCTACCGTCTCGAGGAGCAGGAATGGCGCTGCGGGAAGAGGCTGTTTCGCGCAGTCTTCCTCGGCCGACCTGATCAGCCCTGCACTTGATATTAGTTTTTCCAGCGCGCTGTGGAAGCGGGGAGGCTCTTGGAAAGGTGGTAATCTAGGTTCGAGTCCTAGCCGCCCCGCCATCGTTGTGCTCTGTCGTAATCAAGCCTGCCCGATCGCACCATCTGGCCCACCTTTGCTCGACAGCAACCTTCGCAGCCGTCTTGCTTGAAGCCTCCCCAGCGCCTGACGTGTCCACGTATGGCATATGCACAGCGTCTATCTTGAATGCCCAGCAGCAGGGTTCGGCCGACCGCTGCACCACATGGCCAACGCACAGCTGACCGCTATAGGCCAGTTCAGCATCAAGGGAGCCGGTGTCCCTTTCCCAGCGTAGGCGTGTCATAGCGCCATAGCCTCGCGAAGCGGCTCGTTCCCGAGTGTCATTTCGCTCCGCCTTCAGATGTATGGGCCTGCCTGCACATTTCTCGAATCTGCCTCTTCAGCACCCCGCTGCTGAAGTGAGTATGGACGTGGGTGTATCCCTCCTCGACTAGTTTAGTCACCACGTTGCTCCACCCGGCGCAGGTTCCGGATGCGGCGAGTTGAAACGCGCGCTCGACTATATTCCGTTGCTCGCTCAAGCTTCGGCTCCGTTATCTTCGGCTGCGCAGCCGGTGTCGCCAGTCGTTCGCGCGCAAACCTTATTGATTTGAGAGCGGAGCAGCGGGCTGTTGAGGTAAGTGTCGACGGCATCATAGTTCTCGCGCTTAAGTCGCGTCCCAACATCCCGCCAATCTCGACATGACCCCTCCTCAGCGAGTTGAAAGGCACGTTCGAGCAGCGCTGGTCGGTTTTCCATTTTCGCAGGCAACAGCGTGGCGCAATTACGTCAATGTACTAGGGCACAGTCGGTTATGCCTTGGATACCACCAAACACCCTGCGCTGCCTTCCCAAAGGTTGAGCGTGCGCCGCCTTAAATGCGCGCCGTCGATGCTTCCTTCGCTCCGCCGCCGCTGCGCCGGCTGCCCGACGATAGGGCTGGCAAAGAGCGTGAGCGCAACGAGTTCAACCCGCCACGGAAGCTCTACAATACCGCCCGCTGGGGTGCCCTGCGCCTGTTCGTACTCGCTCGAAATCTCTTCAATTGCCCGATGTGCGACCGCATCGAGGGCGACATCGAAGCTGACGGCAGACCATGATCGCCCGCAACGTGGCGATCTGAAGCTGTTTTGGGATCCGGAAAACTTGAAAACTTTTTGCTCCTCGCCCTGTCATTTGAAACACAAACAGCGGCAGGAGCAGGCACCGGAGTTCCGCTAGATCAATTCAACCTCGTTATCGGCGGTTCGGCTTTCACGATGGCTTCGGCAGGAAACTGGCCCTCGTGCTTCTTCATGCCCTCGAACCATATCGTCCACACCTGGTTCGTCTCGATCATGCTATTGCCGACGTGGACAACCGTCATAACCGGCCCGCCTGGCACACGCGAGGCCGGTGCTTTGCACGCCCAATATGTCGTGGGACGGCTTTTCCGGCAGCTATTCGCGATCGGTCGGCGGGGTTTACCTGCGCGACGGCGGCGCATTCGATGTCACGAAGTTCACGACCGAATATCACGACACGTCGGATAACGGGAACAACAACGACCTGCAGCCGACGTACAGCTATCCCAACGCGGTGATGACCGCCGACGTCACCGGCTACCAGGTTTGGTGGACAAAGCTTGACTGGGTGACTCTCAGTTGACTCAACGCTGTCTTTTGGAGGCGGGGTTGGCGAACGGATGGGGCTTTCGGAGGCGGAATGGGCGGTGATCGCGCCATTGCTGCCGTCAGAACGCGGGCGAGGTTGTCGACCTGCGGGCGATAATAGGCCGTATTTCGAAGGCATGTGGATGGCGCGGACGGGCTCGCAATGGCGGCATCTGCCCGACGATTACGGCAACTGGAAAGGCGTGTTTTGGCGTTATCGGCGCTGGGGCGCGACAGGCGTGTTCGACGCCCTGCTCTAAACATTGACCGAAATGGCGGGCCGAGAGAGGTCGGACGACATGATCAACAGCACCATCGTCCGAGCGCATCACTGCGCTGTCGGCATAAAAAACGGTCTCAAGCG
Organism: Sphingomonas crocodyli; assembly: GCF_004005865.1. Taxonomy (NCBI): domain Bacteria; kingdom Pseudomonadati; phylum Pseudomonadota; class Alphaproteobacteria; order Sphingomonadales; family Sphingomonadaceae; genus Sphingomonas; species Sphingomonas crocodyli. Next base: position 13,680 of record NZ_SACN01000003.1, on the reverse strand, counting down.
ACCGAGGCGCTCGGCCGATCGCGCGACGGCTTCACTACGAAGCTCCACGCCTCCTGCGACGGCAAAGGTCGGCCGCTCGGGATAGTCCTGACGCCCGGCGAGGCCCACGACGTGAAGGGCTTCGGGCCGCTGTTCTGAATGATCTCCGACAAGGCGAGAGCCCTGCTGGCCGATCGCGGCTACGATGCCGACGCCATCCGCGAGGAGATCGCCTTTCACGGCGTCCAGGCGGCCATCCCCGCCACCAGCCAGCTCTCCATGACCGCGACAAGTACCGCCAGCAGCCGCGTCGAGCAGCTCTTCTCCAAACTTCAGGACTGGCGCCGCAACGCCACCTCTATGACAAAACCAGAGAATCCTATCTCGGTTTCGTCAGCATCGCTTCAGCACTGCTCCGGCTGCCCTTTGTCCACGAAGCCTAGCCACCGGCGCGAAAGGCTCCATCGATGTACGTCGAAAAGGCCTGGACCGCCCCCAACGGGGCAGCGTGTACTGTGCATCGCGTGCAGTCAGTCATTGTCGAGGGCGGGCGGAATATCGCGGCTGTCAACGCCTACAACGCTCCCGAGCAGCAACTGATCGGCTGGCAGAAGCGCCGCCCTGTCCCGTACAGCGCATTCTTCAGCGCGGGCGGGCCGGTAATGACGGTGATCGCCTATCTCATCAGCGAGGAGGGGCCGCCTGCCGGCGGCGTCATCCGCGACGCCCCCCCGCGTGAAAAGAAGGCCCGCCGTGCTGTGCGCTCGGCGGGCCAAGGCTCGAGTCGGAAAAGAAAAGCAGCCGCCAGTGGCGAACACGTGCCGCGAAAGAAGGCCCCAAAAGATGGCCCGCCGACGGGTATCAGCGGGCCAATAGTGGGAGTCCTCTTCCTTGGACACCTCTCCAAACCGTCAACTGTCAAAAAGTTCAGCCTGCTGCGCCGCGGATAAGCGCTGGCCCAGAAAATGACCCGCTGGGTGTCACGATCCAGCGGGTCAGTTCCGGTTTCAGACCCAACCAACCGGTAGCGTGCCAGTGGCCTGCCAGTTTGGGCAAGCAGGCCACCGTAAGCGGCACGCGCCCGTCCGGCCGGGCTCTGCTGCTCTACTGCAAAAACCTGACCAATCCCTTAATTCGTCATCCCGTTCGAAAGGAGCGCCGTTGGACGCTGCCACCAGCCTCACCGCGCGTGCGGTCGCAATGGGGCCTCAGATGCTTTCCCCGCCCAGCTTCCACGGAGGGTGCCTGTGTGCAATATCTTTCTGACGACAAACATGTTCTTCTGGGCGGCATGATGACGGGCAAGCAGGCGCACCGGATCTGGCTTCAACGGCGCTACGACCACCCGCTGCATCCGGTCACCCTCTATCGCGCCGTGACGCTGTTCGCCGGCTGCGGGCTCATGCTACGCTGAGGCGCTATATATCTTGGGCTGGAATCCGACCGTCCGATCGCGGTCGCGCGCGTTGCGCTAGCAAAGCGCTGGCATGATCCGATCGCTTGCTTTTGTAGCATCATGTGGATGTCGATCGCGATCAACGGCGAGGTGGGCATCGAGTGGCAGCTGCGGCGCGCTCCCTTGCTGACCGACATGTGGTCGCGCTGGCAAGCGCTCGCGCGCCCGCTGCTTGTGCTCATCCTAAGCTTCGCAGCAGCGCTCGCCGCCGTCGCCCTACGGTGACCCGCATGGCCTTAGCAGGGGCAGCCGCGTCCGTGGCAACCGTTCCAGCGACCTGAGCCTTGGACATCACTTCCCGGCTGGGCCGTTCGTCGGGTGCATCCTCGCCGTCATCATCACGCGCTGCATCATCGTCCTGAACACCGAAGGGCGGCGGCAGGTCTTTCTCGACATCTTCGTCTCGGCCCTTTCAGTCCTGCTGACGGCGATCTGGGTGCAGAGCCACGATCTCGATCTGCTGGCGGCGGGTGCCCCGGGCGTCAGCATCGCCAGCCTCGGCATAGGCGTGATCAGCATCGCGAAGAGCGCATTTGCCGGCCGATTCAAGGCCGCCGTCGACGCCTTCATTTCAGGGGCACCAAGCCCCTGATCCATCACGCCGCGGCTGCCGGCGCTTCTTACGTTGCGGAGACGGTCATGACCTATATTCCGGACCTGCTCGCGCGCGAACTCAACATCACGCCCTTCGGCCCCGGCACGAGCAAGGGCGCGCTGCTCCTGCAGGAATATCTCAATCACAACGGCTTAGGGTCGTGGTCGATGGCGACTGGGGCCCGGCAACGTCGCGAGCTCTAGCCTCGCCGCATCCCGATCCAACGCGGGTGAGGCCTGACACGCTGTCGCGCGTGCACAGCCGCTGATCCGCATGATTAAGCCCTTACAAGCCAAGACGTCGCTGGGGAGCTACCATTGTGGCGACCGCGCTGGTGCACCTACGCGCGCATCCGATCGAGATCGGCGGGCAGAAGGCTCGGCCGTTCGTCCGCGCGTAGATGGATGGCTACAAGTTCAGCGTCAGCGAGGAGAAGCTGCGTTCAGCGGTGGAAGGTCGGCCACAGCGATGAGCGGGTTGAGTTCTTTCTCAGCCGCGAAGAGGACTAGGCTCAGCGCTCGACTGTGCGGCGAGGGCGGCCGGCGAAGCCACCAACTACCGGAATGGCCCGCCCCGGAATGCGCAGGAAGGAGCCGGAGCGGGCCAAAAGACGCGGTGGTGTGGGTCGCATCTTCGCAGGTCAAACTGCGCGCTCGATTAGATGTTTCGCCAAACTGCCTGAATTGATCTGCATCATGACGATTCCGAGCTTCGGTGGCTTATTGAGCAGCCGGACCGTGCGCTTGTGATCATATAGACCACCAGGCCATTCTCGCTCAGAAGTTCTTTAGCTGCGGCTCTGCGTCGTCACACCACAACTGAGACAGCGGCACCCATTCCGAAAATCCTCTGCCGAACGGCTCGCAAAGCAAAGCCTGCCCGCAGATCTGTACGATTCTCATAGCTCGGTCACGCCCCGTGATCCGCACGACTTAGCCAAATCGGTACCGCCGCATGTCTCCGTCCCTTACGCTTGCCCGCCGCTGTCAATCGCACTGCTGGAGCGTGGCGAATATCGCCTAGTGAACGGCCCGGTTGTGCGACGGCGGCGCGCTGCTCACCCGTGCGCCGCCGTCTGACCCTACCGTCTGGCCACGGCGAGGCTGATTTCCGATACCGCCGCCAACCTGATTCCGCTATTCTCATGAATGACTACTGAGCTTCTTGCCCTACAAGCCGAGCCAGACGAAATGGCGCTCGCTTCATCGGGAGCCAGCGCACACCAGGCAAAATTAGAGGCGCGTTATCGGGCGCTCGTTTGGTATCAAGACGGGGGAACGCCTCCGTGACACTATGGATAGGAGAAAAAGCCGCTCGCAAACATTGATCCTATCCACGGTGGCGCTGTCGCAGGTGTGAGATGGGTAGAACATTTCGAGCGCTGGTGATCGAAGATGACGATGACCTTCGGTTTGTCATCCGCCTTGCGCTTACTCGAAACACCGGTTTCGAGCTCACCGATTTCTCAAATGCCTTCGATGCGATTGAGACATTACAAACGCTAAGGCGTCCGTTCGACGTGGCGATAGTAGATATGCACATACCGGGGATGTCGGGTCCCGATTTCGTCAAAGCGATGCGGGGGATTCCTGTTCATCACGAGACCCCGGTGATTTACATGACTGCGGCGCTATTCCGCATCGATGAACAGAACCTCTCCGACCTTTATATACACGGTGTCATTCCAAAGCCTTTTGAAGCTCTAAGGCTTCCTGAAATGGTTCAGGGGCTCCTGGAGCAGGCAGACGGCCGTGGTCTGAGCGCCAACGGCGAGCGCTATTCTGACGCCAGACCAGATCTGAGGCCAAGCCGCTGTACTGAAAGCTCCGGATTCGAGGCATCCGACCCAAATGGCTATGTTTCCCGCGTAAGCAGCGAAAAGCGCCGTGCAGGTTCCGACAATCGCCAGGCCAATTGGGGTCGGCCCCATTTCGTGGCACCGCCTCCGCGAGGTAACAGCTCGTCGTAAGACCGTTCAGGATCCAGCTACAGGCCGAAGCGAGCCGACAAGTCGCTCGTTTCAGCTGGTACCAGCGCGATCGCGTTTGTCCCGTGACGCGACAGCCCGCCCCGTCATGGCATCTGCGAACGCCCTCGCAGTACCGACATCCGGATAATGCGCGACTGGCACGAACTGCCCCTGACGCGTGCCGGCAGCGCCGCGGTAGATATGTCCCGCAGCCCACCAACCCCGCCGCGTCAGCGCTGGCTCGATCTTCCACTCTTTGTCGGCCTCGCCCATGGGTCTCTCAAACCCCGCGCGATGTTCATCAGGCGCTTACGCACTCAATCATCCGCCCATGACCAAGTCCACTGATCTACCTCGGCCGGTGCATGATTGGACCTGAAGTAGTCTCGCAGCCCATCCGTAAGGTGCCTGGCCACGTCAGGACAACGCTCCAGCAGCCCGATCGCGGGCAGCGAGGAATCGCACGGTGGCTGCAGCAAAGTCCTCATTGCCCTCTACCAATAAAGCCTGGCGTTCGCCCAGACGGGGTCAATCTCCCGATCGCGAAGCGTATCCCACAGTTGCTGAGCCAGGTGGTCGATCAGCGCTTCCCGGTCGTTCGTCGTACAAAGGTGGCAACGATTCCTCACGGTTGAGATTGCGCTCGACATCGCCGATCTTGCGTCATGCCCATCATAGCCTCGAACACCGTGACAGGCTCGCGCTTCGCGAGTTCGGACGGCTGGGCTTCTTCAGACAAGTATATTGTCCGTTCTCTGATTCAGGGGCGTGAAGCCGGTGAAAGCCTCGATCGCTGTCGGCGGCGCAAGATAGTGCTCGCGATGGCTGGCATTGTATGGGGTCAGAGACTGCCGGCTGGCATCATCAAATGCAGTCTCACAAGTGGAGGGCCGCGGCCCACACGGTCGGCGGAACATGGTGACCCGATAGTGTGTCGGCGCCTTTGGCCGATCGGTGTCGACCGGCCTTGCGAATCGGCCTGCGGCGTCCCGGCGCATCACAGCCCGAAAAAGACCGAAAGCACCTGCTCGTCAGGAATCGGCGCGAAGATCTCCAGCTGCGAGTCGAGCCGGATGCGGTCGGTGTCTGTCATCTCGTAGAAGACGTCATCGATCTGCTTGCCGAATGCCGACACGCTGCGAGCGCGGAAGATCGCGTCGCTTTCGCCCTCATAATTCTCGATCAGATCATATTTGTAGGCTGGGCGCAGGTCGTCACTGATCGGCTCGACGCCGGGGATCAGTCCGTCGTTTCTCATGGCGCCTCCTTGGCTGCATGAGAACAAAAATGGAACATCGCGCGCGATTCGGTCAAGCGGCGCTATGCGCGTTTAGAACCGGTCAGTTAATGGCTGACCCGGTAAGGCTTGCCGGTGGCATCATCGATCCACTCAATACGCCCCTCGGAATCCATGCTGACCGACTTCCGATAGTGATAGTCGGCGCCTGTTTCCCAAGCGTCATAGAGGCCGTCTTCGCCCTCAGCGGTGTAGGGATTGAATACATCTAGCGGCGCCCCTTCACAGTAGGCCGCATAGCCCTCGCGGAAAGCGGACATCTCGTCGGGCGACTTGCTGTCTGACATATCATGCACCTCGGAGCGCTGCATCGATGCCTGCCTTCCAATAAATTGCGTGTGGGCGTTCGGGCATGATGTCGGCGATAGCATCATTCATATTATCTGTCGGCTCGCGCATGGCTTGCAGGATCAGCACTGCCAAATGCCGGTCGTGATTGCTGTTTTCTCCGTCACTCAGGAATTCGACCCGATAAGCATCGGCCACCACCATAGACCTCCGATCGATCATGGTTTCAACCATCGATGCCTCCATTCACTGCGGAGCGGCTCGGGGCGCGCCTTCTACGGACCGTAAGCTTTATAACGAGAACGAATGATCGTCATCCCCCGTTAATGAGCACTAGGCCAGCGCGGGTGGTATTGTTCTTGAGTGGGCTTAGAGGTCGGTATATGGGCGGTGAGATCACAGGCTGCGACGGATCGGCAGCGCTGCTGCTGGTGACCGCCCTTATTGTGAACCTTGAGACCCGCGGCGGCAAAGTTGTCGGCCCGATCGAGAAGACAGTTTCAGACCTTTTGGCTCGAACATCCGACCCGTCTCAACGATCAGCGCTCGAAATTGCCCTGGACGTTGTTCAAGGCCTAAAGGGGCAGATCTAGCACGAGCGGAGCGGCGAGGGCATTCGCCTACCCGCGCCGCTCCTACCACGACCTCTTCGGGGGAATGGCGTCATGGATCCCGGCATCATACACTGGCCTCACCCCGCTTGATAAGCGCCATTTGGCTTGGACTCTGCCCTAATGCTGCACCAGTGATCAGAAGCTGATGCTCCGAACCGAATCCGCGGGCTTAGGTGTTGCGGCCTCGAATGACGAGCCAGACCATATATCCCGTCATCGCGCTGGCAACGAGCGCGAGGCAGGCGAAAACGAACGTGATTTCGTTGACGCTAAGGTTGGTCAACGGGCCGATCATCATCGCCGCTGACCTCCCCACCATAGCAATGTCGGCGCGAAAATGATCGCGAGGGCTCCCCATACGGTGGCGATATGCTCAGCGCCGACTCCGGCTAGTGACATGCTCACCTCGCATATGATCGCCATCAATATCGCGCCGAGCACAAACACGGTAATGCCCCGATCCAGTCTGAAGCTATCCACTCGATCCTCGCAGTTCTGTGTGAGGCCAACATATGGCGTTAGAGGAAAGGCGCCAATCCATTACGAGAACTGACCCCCGCGTCGTGAAGCCCACGCGCGCCGCCATGCCTTTACGGCACAACCGAGGACACCACTAGCAGATCACTCGGGTTGCCGCTCATCGACACGGTATCTATCTCGGGCCTGCCCTTCCCTCTATACGCCGCCTTTGACCGGTCGCTTATCACTGTGGCGGACCGTTTGCTCATCGGCACTGGTGACGTTTTTCTATCGGAGGCGACGAAGCACCTCCGTTTGGACATCGTGGGACTCTTAGGCGGGACCCCGACGTTGGGCTATTTTAGCTATTCGCCTGGCGATGGTGGAAGCGTCAGCGCGTCTGTCGGCCAGATAGCACCCGCAGCCAACTCACCCACCGCGGTGCCGAAGGGCGCGATATGGGCACTCATGGTCATCGGCTTTGGCGTTGTCGGAAATGGCATGCGTCGCAGGATTTCAAATCAGACCTCGCGTTCGGCACGTCCGATTTGATCTTAAAAGGCCGACCATCGGGCGGTTCGTTCAGTATGCTAACGGCCACCATCGCTCGATTATAACTTTAACAAGCCGCAATGGTTCAGCGCGCTGTGACATACGCACGTCGCGCCGCACCGCCGGCAACGTACCCTCGTCTAGCGATCTAGCACGCAACCCTCTCACGGCGAAAACAAGTATTCGAAACCCGTAGGGTCACCCTTCTTTTGTTTTGAACTCCTTAGAGGAAATTTTTGAGGCGATTGTCTCAAATCATTGTCTCACAGTTTGTCTCGCACCGAAGTCGAGCCGCGGACACGAAAAAGGCGCTCAGCCGAAGCGAAGCGCCCTCTCAAGATTCGTAACTCGGTCGAAGGTTTACTTCGCCTTCTCCACGTCGACGGTAGGAACCTCGACATCGGCCTTCGTGGTGCCAACCTCGACCTTTGGGACCGTGACGTCCGTCTTTTTCATACCAACATCCACCTTGGCGGTGTCGACGTCGAACGCTGGAGCTTGACCTCCCTCAACGGCGACCTTTGGCAGTTTGGTTTCTTTGGTCTGATCAATATCGATCAGACCGAAAGCAAATGCGGCGATCACCGCGACGACCGCGATCACTGCGACGACGATAGCTGCCGTTGCACCGCCGCTGCGGCGCTCCTCCACGACATAAGGCCTGTTGTCGACCATTGTGTCTCTCCTGGTCTTGTTAGCGAACCGCGCCGCGGCGGAACATGTTGACGATCGCGAGCAGAACGACAGCACCCAGGAACGAGACGAAGATGCTCTGGAGGCTGATCATGCCGCTGGTGATTGGCGCACCGCCGATGAAAGGCGTGATGATGAAGCCAGCGAGAAGCGCACCAACAATGCCGACGACAACGTTTAGCACAATGCCCTGCTGACCATCGGTGCGCATAACGATGCTGGCGACCCAACCAATGAGGCCGCCTACAATCAATAGAAGAACGATACCCATAGCCTGTCTCCCAATCGGTATTGGCTAGACAGTTACGAAACAGAAATGTTCCACGAGTGAACCATTCTCAATAAGCAACCTAAGTCGAGATTTCGCGTTTTGGCGTCGGGACGAAGCATGCTCCCTCGTTGCCAAACGATTGCTTCGTCCCACCCTTGTGTGGCTTTCAATGCACTACGCATATGGTTTGAGACACACCTCGCGACTGCTTTTTCCATGTGCCTCAGGGGTAAGAACCGTCACGCCGCGGTGTGGGGTTACTCACGACAAGCACTACTGATTTGGATGGCGTTCTGTCGCGCTCCGAGCGGAGTATCTCGATCGAAAGACCGGCTCAACATAGGCGATGTGGTGGCGCCACTTTGCCCGTGCCAGGCGCTGTGGCTGAAGTGTGGGGATGGGACGATACCTGCCTTACGACCGCATTGGACACCCGCATTGGAATGCCTCTGAAGCGTGTTGGGCGCGTCGAGATCCTTGGCCGAGTGGCAGACCGGCGCCGCGTGTGGACGCCTGAGCAGAAACTGGAGCTGATCGCCGAGATGGAGTGTTCGATAACGTCGCATAAGCAAGCGCTTATTTTTGAACGCTGCGAACGGATATTGATAGCGAGGGTATCAGCCTGAATCTCGGCCATACCCCGAGAGAGATGTCGACCAAGCCCTGCGGACGTCATCGCTAGGACGGTTCGATCAAAGTGGCAGAAGCCACAGCAGTTTGGAATATTAACCTCCCGCGTTTTGACGTCGTTCATACTTTGGTCCAAATTGAATGATAAATTTATAGTCCTCTTCTAGCCAACCCTACTGCCCAACGCCGGCGCATATTGTAGGCAGCTCCAGAGCACTGGCTAACGTCGTTAAATATGGTTAACACCACTTCTGCTTACTTATTTCCATCTTGTGCAATGCGGTACGCATCTGTATTGGGTCAGCCGGAGGAACCATTTCAGTCGCTATGCGTAGGGCTGTTCGCAGGGTTCAGTCTCAACAGCGCCGGAACAGGTGGCAGTTGATCGAGTAAGCGGAGATGGGTCATGTCACTCGAGATCAACGACGGGATGGAGCGAATCATCGCGGCGTTTGAGGACGGGTGGGCGTCCGGTGCAATGTTGGGCCTTCGTGAAGTCCCGTCGGCTCTCGAGCCCTCTCTGCACGACTTTTGGCTGGATGGTTTCGAAGCAGCCATTGTTGAGAGGTCGATCGACGACATCAGCTTGACTGTGCATTGATCCGACTCATTTTTAAGCCGCCTGTCTCGGTGACCAGTTGAAGTCAGCACCCGGAAAGTGGTCGGCGATTAGGTATTTCACCGCTCTGCGTTGAACGGTTAGACTTCGCCTTTTTGCGCCTCTCGGCTTTCGAGATGAGCCATCACGACTTCGATATGCGCATCCTGCGCAATGGCGTCGCGCCGCCACAAGAACAGAACTATGTGGATGATCGCGTAGAGTGATATCCCCATAACAAAAACTAGCGCAACCATCTCAACGCATCCTACTTCGTTCCGCGTCCTCCTCTATAACCATGAAGCTAACAAGCTGCTAACGCGACCTCGCGTCAGAAGTTAAAAGGAGCGGCAGGGTGCCACTAGCAAACGCCTCGGCCCGCCGGCCGAACCTCAACCAGGCCGGCGGTTGCAACTTAGGGCATCGGGCCCACCGCCTGGACAGCGCGGCTGCTCGATCGAAGCGCCGAGGCAAGTGCTATTAATGGCACCCACAGGAAAAAGCCGCCAATTGCATAGAGCAATGGCCAATCATGCAAAGCCATAACTGCATATACGGCAAGCGCCATCCCGAGAATTGGGATCGACGTGATGAATGCAGCGGCGGCTGCCCCTACGATATACCAATGCCATTGAATAGTCAGATATGTGAACACGATATATGGCGCGTAGAAATACGCGGCGATGAACCACAAGATACCAGCCAGCGCGAACAGCATCGAGATAAGGGAGCGCATAATATCAACTCTCATCGCGGTCGATGCCTCCTGACGGTCCCATACTAAGCTTTGCGTTCGAAAACTTACTCACGGCAAATTGCGATAGCGATATTCAACTATCCTCTGAATGCGCCGAAAATAGCGGGAGTCGATGAGCCTTCGCAATCCTGTTCGCACGACCGGCTCTGCAATGTGCGACACAAGAAAGCTCAGGCCAATCACGGCAAAGAGAGAGAGTGCCAGCGCTACCCAGCGCGACAACCCAGCCCAGCTCGATACCCGCAACAACCAGGCTCCAACCACATCGTGGAGCAGATAAAGTGGGAAGGTCGCCAGTCCCGCCGCTCGCAGACAAGGTGATTGCCACCGATGACCATGCAATTCTCGTTTTACGGCAAGGATCAGGAATCCCACGCTGGCCACCCAAGTGACCGCGGCGATATGCGACAGCCACGCAGGTCCCGCAAGCGTAACGGGCTCACGTCCCGCATCGAGGATCTCGACATAACCTGCTGCCATGCAGGTCAGGATGACGAGCCATAGGCCGCGACCGGCCTTAGTGCCTTGCAGCGTCCATAACAGTCCGCCAATAGCAAAAAAGCAGCCGTGTCGAATGAGCAGAAGTCTGGCCAGCATCTCATCGATATGAGCTACTGGAAATATTCCGATAGGGAGAGCTGCAAGCCAGTAAGCTGAGCTCAGCAAACCGACGAGGCACAGAGCGAGATTGATCCAAGCGAGACGGCCGATAACCAGAAGTACGAACATCAATGCGTAGAATGAAATCTCCACGCCGAGAGTCCAATACACCCCATCAACCCAAGGCCCTTTAGGCCAGAATACCAGGCTCCTGACAGTCATGCCGATAATATCGCTCGGCATGAACACCGAGAAATAGATGAGGACTGCCGCCGTGACCGGCGCACAAATCCACACAGCGGGCACCAGCCTCAGCAGGCGGCTTCGAAGGAATCGCCATGGCCCACCTGTTGCGGAATAAACTATGACAAAACCTGATATGACGAAAAATATTTCGACGCCGACCCAACCAAGCGACGCAATACTTTGGATGCTCTCGTAGCTATACCGCCCAAGAGATACGGCCTTCGATGTGCTATAGGCGGCTTCCGGCGCCCAAGACCAGAACGCGAGATGGAACATCGCAACCGACACCGCCGCAATAAAGCGCAGGGCATCAATTTCACCCAGGCGGACTTTATGCACTGATTGCTCGGATGCCGTAACTCTGACCCGGCCCGGCGCAGCCGCCGATCGAAATACCGGTTAAACGCCGACTATCTCGTTCGCCTTCCAAAAGAGAGGTTTGCCTGATTGTGCGAGATGTCGAGCGCAAGCATCGTTGCCTTTGGCGTGCATTGTCACATGCGCCCAAGCACTTCAAATCGTCAATGCGACTATGTCTGGCCATCCGGATCCGAGGGGGCCGGCCTGGGGATCGGCAAAGAGGTGGAATGTTTGTGCTCGTTCCGGCCCTGCACCGCTCTGAACCTCTCATAAGCCGGGGGTAAGACGAAACCATTAGGAGGGCCGGGTCGAATGCGGGACCGGACGCGACCAGCTCTGCAACTTTCGAGCTAACGCATCAACGCCCTTCGCTCTTTCAAGTCTGATCTTGCGGTGCACGAGGCCGCCAGCGACAACGAGGCTGCTGATGAACAGTCTGACTGCGTTCTCAACTTCAGGCAGAGAAATGAACGCGCCAGCGTGAAGGAGAGTCAGGAAGCCCCCAAAGCCGACGGTCGCTATTTCAACTCGACGCGACGGCGGGCGATAAGCATAAAATCGATAGGCGAGAGTCCAGAAGCACTTCGCTGCGAACTGCCTAAACATCGTAGCCGCTCCAACGGAGATCAAGCATCGAGCTCGCCAAGGCGGGTCGCGACTGACGCTCCGAACAAGCCATAGAGCCGTGATAAACCGCGGATATGGAGCATCCCGCTGAAACAAGACGCAAGTGATGCCAGATCGCCAGTAAAGGATGCGATCTCTCCAATCGCATTACCTTGAACAAGCGCCCCCGAGCTGCCGTCCGCACGCCCCGTCCCCCATATTTCCCCAGGCCATGGCGGGCATTCGCCTGCGCAATGACACGCGCATCTCTTATATTGAAACCGCCGGAAGATCGAATATTTCTATCGGCACATTTGGATGAAACTGCCGCAGCGCATCCTATTTTGACACAACAGTTAGTAAGTTTCGTGAGGATGACGCGCAGGTTGCAACATATCTGAAACAACGGTCCGAAATCTTAACGGAGGTTGCAGATTTTTCCTGACATCAATGCTCACGGGTCCAACGCCTCGACAGGTTGTTGGACGACTATATGCATTCAACCGTACTGAAGTCCTTCGCACGCACTCACACATGCGGTATGGAAGACACAGACCTGTCGTACGCTTCATTGCTTTTGACAGGGGGGGGGTAGGGGCACATGGCAGTATTTGTGGATCACGAGACAGTCAGGTTCGGTTCAACCTTGGTAAAGCTGACTGACATTGATCGTGTCGAGGTCAGATCCCGTAAGCCACACAGTCGCGCCGTTTCCTGGGTCGCCTTTCTGCTCGCGATTTTCATGTTTCCTATGATCTTCGTTGCAACCACTAGCAGCGACAGATTCAACGCATTAATAATGGTGCTCGTCTTTAGCTTGGTCGCGTGGATATGGTGGCAAAGGGCGAAGATCGTCGAATATAGCCTCTACCTGATTACGGGATCGTCTGAGACAAGAGCCTGTGGCTCGCGTGAGCATCATGACATTGTCCAGATGCGCGAGCAGATTGAACAGGCAATGTCCAGTTACACATGACATCAGCACGGTGCGCGCATTTTTCTTCGCTCATTTACGCTGCGTCAGTTGAACTTCCCAGGCGAGCGCATGGGCCACGATCGTATCAAGATCGGCCAGCCTCGGCTTCCACGGCGTCGTCGCCAGGATGCGGCTGTTGTCGGCGATCAACGCGTCGGGATCGCCCGCACGCCGCGGTTCCAGCTTGCGCACGATCGTCTGGTTGGTCACGCGATCGACCGCGTCGAGCACTTCCAGCACCGAAAAGCCACGGCCATAGCCGCAATTCATGATGTGGCTGGTCGCCGGATCGGCGATCAGGGTCTCGAGCGCGTGGATATGCGCCGCCGCCAGATCGCTGACATGGATATAGTCGCGCACCCCGGTGCCGTCGGGCGTCGCATAATCGGTGCCGAACACCGCGACCGATTCGCGCTTCCCCGTCGCCGCCTCTACCGCGACCTTGATCAGGTGGGTCGCGCCCGCGGTCGACTGGCCCGAACGGCCTTCGGGATCGGCGCCCGCGACGTTGAAGTAACGCAGCGCGCAATAATTCATCGGATGTGCGAAGGCGACGTCCTTCAGCATCGCCTCGGTCATCAGCTTCGACATGCCGTACGGGTTGATAGGCACGGTCGGCATATTCTCGCGCACCGGGCTTTCGTCCGGAATGCCGTAGGTCGCGGCGGTCGATGAGAAGATGAAATGCTTCACCCCGCCGGCCACCGCGCTGCCGATCAGGCTGCGGCTCTTGG